>JALVJO010000153.1 GCA_027028245.1 Deltaproteobacteria bacterium | reverse complement strand
AAACATTACTTTTTCATCTTTTTTTCAACAGTCACACGAGGTTTTATAAGCTCAAGCTTTTTCTCCCCAATGCCCTTTACGTTCAACAGCTCCTCCACCGATTCAAATGGATGCTCTTTTCTGTACTTCACACTATGGCCTCGGCCGTCTCAGGCCCTACTTTGGGCAAGGTTTGCAGCTCTTCAACCGTTGCTGTATTTGTGTTGATCTTTTTTTCAGCCAATACCGACCCGGCTGAGAACACCAGCGCCAAACATACCATGACCATAAACTGAACTACCTGAATCCTTCTTAAACTGCTAATCCTGTAAAAAACCTCCTTTTCAAAAATAATGTGGTTTTTTCAAGCAAAATCCAAGCGTTTAACACATCTAGTTGCCCCTTGGTGTCTTTGCCACTTCGCATATTTCTTATCTTGTCCTCATCCAGACCAACTGTACATTTCGCTATCGTCTCAGGAAAAATCTGGCTGGCTCGGGAGTATTGACCTAGAAGGCTGCAGGGGAGTTACTGGTCACAGCCACCGTGCTGGTGCCGGTTTTCCCGGCCATAACCGGTCTGCCCGCCGGAAAAGAACAGGTGCTTCAGGCGTTTTTGCCCATGGCCCAGATAATTGGAGCCATATCCTCGGCAACCGCTCCGGGAGCGGTCCTTGCCATAATCTCGGAATTGCGGGCAAGGGTGCCGTTTACCACAACACTACTTGGAGTCATCGCCCTGGATGATGCGCTTACCATTATACTGTTCGCAGTGGCGGGCACCGTTGCTCACGGCCTTATTGGCCCTGATGGCATGGAAATAGCGCATCTCATGCGCATACCGGCCATGGAAATAGGGCTTTCCCTCGTAATGGGAACGACGTGCGGTCTCGCGCTCAAGTACATGGGCAGAATCACCAACCGCGGGGAATCTGCCATCATGGTGGTGTCAGGCATGGCGTTGCTTATCAGAAAAAACCAGGCCCATATGCATGCGAAAGTAGCGGATTGCCACTCACCTCCAGAGCCATCACCAGACTGTGAGCCATATGCACCATCACGCATGAGCAGGGATAAAAATTTTCCTTTGGCGCCTGTTTCTGGTAATTTTTATTTATGCCGGAGATAAGCCCACTTACCTTTTTCCGTTTCGCCTCCGATCACAGCGCGCTTCTGACTGACATCTTTTACCGCTCGGCAGGTATGAACGACGCGGAGATAAGAGACCTTGTAATCCGTCACCAGAAGCCCTCGGATCCTTCCCCGCACCGTGTGATCGATCAGCTGGAAAAACTGGGCATACTTGAGGCTGTTCCCGGGGCCACTGCTACTTTTGAGATGACAAGGCCCGTGTCCTCGCTTCTTGCCTATCTTCTTCGTCGCCACCGCCTGACCAGCGTGGAGGTAATCCAGGCCTACCTGTCCGACCTGGAACATCTTTCCACTGAGCTGTCCGGTGCGCTGGAACATAAAAAGAGCCAGGTGGCGTTACGCATCCTGGACGAGATGGCAGAAGTCATGGAGAGGATCCGACAGGATTCAAGGAGCAACCGAGACGGCATCATCGGCGAGGCCATGAGGATCAAGGCCAACCGGGAAAAACGCTCTGTGCGGGAGCGCTTTGAGATCATAAACCGGCTCTGGAAAAGATACCTTGAGCCCCTGAGGGACCTGATAGACGTAAGAAAGGCCATGGACGCGGCCCTTGACCGCCTGGAGGTCCTGTTCAGGGATGGGGGCGCGCGTTTTGCCACCGACAGGGCCATGGCAAGGGAGTTTGCCGCGGTATCCGCAAGGCTCCTGCGGCTGAGAAGGGATGCCCGAACAGACTATCACGAGAGCCTGGCAGAGCTTGGACCCCTTTATGAGGCCCTTCGGAAGGACAGCGCCCTTGCAAGAGGCGCAAGCCATGCCCTGGAAATACTTGGCAGAAAAGGGATAATGGCCCTTGGAATAACAGAGGCCATAGCCCTTCCTGTCTGGCGAACCGAGGGACTGCTTTTCAACAAGGCTTTAATCGCCTTTTTCCAGGGGATAAAGGGCTATGAACCGAAGGCTGCTCCAGCCCTGGCAGATCCTCCTGATGCCCGTGACACTGAAGGCGTGATAGACCAGGAAACCCTGAGGAAGGAAATCATGTCATCCCTGCCCATGGACGACCTTTTGTCCTGGCTTATCCAACACTATTCAGAATATTCCGCCCCTCAGATACTTAGGGCATATGGAAGGGCGCTTTGTCTCAAGGGCATCTCCTTTGAAACCGAGGGCGGGGAAAACACATACGTACTTGGAAGCTTCCTCGTAAGGGCCTTTCCAAAGGCAGCAGGTCCCGGTAGTGAAAAACGTGATGAAGACAGGGATGAATCCACGAGATTATGACCATGAAAAAACATTCAGATCCGGATACAGGCCGTCCATCCGATCCCTTTGGCCTCCCCCATCTGGAACAGGTTTTCCAGGAACTCCGCAGAGGAAGGCACATCTGCCCGGAAGACGGCCCGCTTTACTGGTCTCTCAGGGATAACCTGGAGGTCTTTCAGCGTCTTTTCTGCCACCTTGGCTTCAGACTAGAGGCCCATCCCAGGGATTTTTATTACTTTCACGGCACAGGGAGCCTCAGTGACAGAAGCGAGCGGATGGCGGTCTTCATGTTCATCCTGATAGAATGGCTCTCGGATCAGGGACAGAAAGTGGAGGAAAGCCTCATGACCAGAAGATTCAAGGTGGCAGAGCTGCCTCACCTTAACATGGAACGTTACATGGGCTACATGAAGGAGGCTGGAATCCAGGGGGAGGCCGGGCTGGCAGATGTGCTCCGCAGCCTTGAGCGATACGGCTTCCTTGAACGGATGGGCGGCGAGGCCTTCCGCTTCAAGCCTCCGGTCTTCCGTTTCGTGGACCTCTGCCACCTCGTACTGAAAGAAAACCAGCCGGAAAAAACCAATGGAGTGGTATCGTGACCATCGCCCTTAATGGACCCATAAGGCT
>JALVJO010000152.1:4387-24302 GCA_027028245.1 Deltaproteobacteria bacterium | reverse complement strand
CGGGCACGCATCCCATGAATTCATGGTTCTCGCCCAGACCGGAGAAGATGCCATAGCATGTTGTACCTCCTGCAGCTTTGCCGCCAATACCGAGCTGGCACCTGTAAACAAACAGGCTCAGGAGGAGGAATTTCAGCCCGGCACCGAAGAAATGAAGCTTGTGGAAACCCCGGGTAGAAAGGCAGTGGAAGAAGTCACTGAATTTCTGGATAAGAAGGCCCGGGAACTCCTGAAGACCCTCATTTTCCTGGCGGACAAGAAGCCTGTGGCCGTCTTGGTACGAGGAGACCACGAACTGAACGAGATCAAGCTCAAGAACGTACTTAATGCCCAGGAGCTTGAGATGGCAGATGCAGAAACAGTTGAAAAGGTAACCGGTGCCAGGGTGGGTTTTGCCGGTCCCGTGGGACTTTCTTCCGGTGTCAGGGTGCTGGGCGATTATGCCGTCTCTAGCATGAAGGATTTTGTCACCGGGGCCAACAGGGAAGATGCACACTTTGTGGGCGTCAACTGGAAGAGGGATGTCGAGCCCCCGGAGCTTTTTGACCTCAGGGTGATAACAGAAAAGGATCCCTGCCCGAGATGCGGCGGAAGGATCGAGATAAAACGCGGAATAGAGGTGGGCCATATATTCAAACTCGGCACCAAGTACAGCGAGATGATGGATGCCACCTTCCTGGATGCCTCCGGAAAGGAAAGGCCCATCATCATGGGCTGCTACGGTATAGGGGTTGGAAGGACAATTGCTGCTGCAATAGAACAGAACCACGATGAAAAAGGCATAATATTCCCGGAGCCCCTGGCTCCCTTTGATGTAATCATCTCGGTTATCAATGCAAAGGATGAAGAAATGATGTCTGCTGCCTGGGATATTTCCTCGGAACTTGAAAGAAAGGGGCTTGAGGTCCTGCTGGATGACAGAAAGGAAAGACCCGGGGTAAAATTCAAGGATGCCGACCTCATAGGCATACCCAGGAGGATAACCGTGGGAAAAAAGCTGAAGCAGTCCGGCCTTGTGGAGCTTACTGAAAGGAAAAGCGGAAAGACCATGGAACTTACTCCTGAGCAGGTGCTTTCAAAACTGGATGCAACGTCTTAGCTTAATATTAATCCCTGGAGAAGGAAATTGCCTCACAGTATCAGTACCGAGTAAATGATAAGAATAAACGACATACTGGACCAGATCCATTCCTACATGCCGGATGCGGACACTTCCCTTGTGGAAAAGGCCTACGTGTACTCGGCAAAGGTTCATGCCGGCCAGACAAGGCTTTCCGGCGAGCCCTACCTTTCTCATCCCCTGGCGGTTGCCTTCATACTGGCACAGCAGCGACTCGACCTGGCAAGCATCACAGCAGGGCTCCTGCACGATTCCGTGGAAGACACCCTTGCCACCATAGAAGAGCTGGAAAAGATGTTCGGCCGGGATGTTGCCCGGATAGTCGACGGGGTTACAAAGATCAGCCAGATAGAATTTCAGAGCAAGATACAGAAGCAGGCCGAAAACATAAGAAAGATGATCCTTGCCATGTCCAAGGACATCAGGGTCCTGCTGGTAAAACTGGCCGACCGCCTGCACAACATGAGGACCCTCCAGTATCAGAAACACCACAAAAGGGTGAAGATCGCACGGGAAACCCTTGATATTTACGCACCCCTGGCCAGCCGCCTGGGTATTGACTGGATGAAAAGGGAGCTGGAAGATCTGGCCTTCTCCTTTCTCTACCCGGAGGAGTATCACGAACTGCGCCAGGAGGTGGAAACACGACTGGGCCAGAGAAAGGCCTACGTGGAAGAAGTCAAGGAGATCATCTCCAAGAAGATGGCAGAATACAGCCTGTCCTGCAGGGTCCTTGGGCGGCCTAAACATATCTACAGCATCTACAGGAAGATGCGGCGGCAGAACGTGACTATAGACGAGATCTACGATCTTATTGCCTTTCGAATCATCCTTAAAAGCGTAACCGAATGCTACGAGGCACTGGGAATAGTTCATGCCCTTTGGAAACCAGTGCCGGGACGCTTCAAGGATTACATAAGCCTGCCCAAGGCGAACATGTACCAGTCGCTCCATACCACGGTCATAGGCCCTTACGGCGAGCGGATGGAGATACAGATCCGCACCGAGGAGATGGACAAGATTGCCAGTGAAGGCATCGCAGCCCACTGGCTGTACAAGGAAGGGAAGGTAATTTCCAAAAACCAGGCCCGTCAGTTCGACTGGCTCAAAAGGCTGATGGAATGGCAGAAGGAGCTGGAAGACCCCAGGGAATTCCTGGAATCCGTGCGTATGGATCTCTTTCCGGATGAAGTCTACGTTCTGACTCCAAACGGCGAGATCAAGGAGTTCCCCACCGGCGCAACCCCCATTGATTTTGCCTATGCAATACATACAGAGGTGGGACATCACTGTGCAGGCGCCAAGGTCAACGGCAAGATGGTGCCCCTAAAATACAAGCTCCAGAACGGGGACGTGGTCCAGATAATCACATCGAAACACCATGTCCCGAGCCGCGACTGGCTCAAGATAGCCAAGACGAGCAAGGCCAGGGCCAGGATCCGGCAGTGGATCAAGACGGAAGAAAGGGAAAAGAGCCTGGCCTTGGGAAAGGACCTGTGCTCCAGAGAATTCAAGAAGAACCGCCTGGATTTCAACGAGTTCCTCAAGGCAGAAGCAGAAGAAATTGCCCGCAGCCTTTCCTTCAAGACCGTGGACGACATGCTTATCGCCGCCGGCTATGGAAAGATCTCCCCTGCACAAATCGTACGAAAATACCTCAGGACAAAGCATGGTGAAGATTACGAGCTGCACCAAACAGAAGTCCAGACCCAGACCAAAACAAAAAAACCCTCAAAGGAGGGCATACTGATCCATGGCCATGACGACATCATGATACATCTTGGAAAATGCTGCACGCCTGTGCCAGGGGACGAGGTAGTGGGTTATATTACCAGGGGAAGGGGTGTTACCATTCACCGCGAGACCTGCCCCAATGTTTCAGCCCTGGAACCGGACAGGAAGGTTGAAGTCCAGTGGACCACTGATAATGACGTAAATTATCCGGTCAAGCTCAACGTGGTCACTGCAGACCAAAAGGGCATGCTGGCAGCAGTAAGCAATGCCATAAGCGCGGCGGAAGCCAACATTCTAGAGGCAAAGGTTACCACAAACCCCGACCAGAGTGCTCACTTTACCTTTGTAGCAGAAGTAAGGGATGGAGAGCACCTGAAAAAGGTGGTATCAGGGATAAAAAAGGTTGGAGGAGTAATGCGGGTGGCCCGCCAGGCCTCCAGCTGAAGGTTTTATTCAGCAGGGGCCTTGAATGCGGGTTTCTGTATCCTTCCTGAACGGATGCACCTGGTACATACCTTCATGCGCCTTGTCCTGCCGTTTACACTGACCCGGACGCTTTGAAGATTCGGCAGCCAGCGTCTCCTTGTGTGATTGTTGGCATGGCTGACATTGCAGCCCGTGGCAGGACCCTTCTTGCATATTTCACATACCTTGGACATGATATCTAACCTCTCTTCATAATTCTGGACTTGCAAGGCCCTCGTTATATACCTGCTGGACATGCATCTTGCAATATGAAAATAACACGGGTCGTAAGTCTGCCGTCTTTATTTCCGTCTTTCAGAAAAAAATCAAAGCACTGTGCAAATGTGCCGATGAATATTTAAACCGGCAATTCTTTTCATCCTGGCAAAATCCGGGATAATGCATCCTTGGCAAAATCCGGTTTGCCTGTCAGGATACGATGGAGAGCTCATGAAGGAAAACAGAAAACACCAGAGAACGCCTGTAATACTGAGGGTGGATTACAGGGACATTGACACATTCTTCACCAGTTTTGCAGAAAACTTGAGTGAAGGAGGCATGTTCATCTCCACAAACCGCCCACTGAGCCCCGGGACAACGCTTTTCCTGGAATTTCTCCTGCCTGATTCCTCCCTGAAGATAAAAACAAGGGGAGAGGTCATGTGGAGCAGGAAGGATCCCAAGTCCCACGTGGAAAAAAGGGGCATGGGAATCCGCTTCGAGGAATTGAGCCGGGAAGACCGGGCAAAGATAAACACCATGATACAGCGCATGAAACAGGGACTGACTTGAAAAAAACGCCAGGCAAAAACATTGATCCCTCCCTGGAAGAAGTAGTAATAGTAGACCGCAATAACAGGGTAATTGGCTCGGCCCCGAGATGGAGGATGCGAAGGGACAGGCTGATCCATCGTGCCTCTTATGTCATCATTTTCAATTCAAGGAACCAGATCCTGGTCCAAAAGCGGACTGCGACCAAGGATGTATATCCCGGCCTTCTTGAAATAGCGGCAGGTGGCGTAGTCGGAGCCGGCGAAAGCTACGAGGATTCTGCTGAAAGAGAACTTCAGGAAGAAACAGGCATCTGTAATACTGCCCTTTCCACCCTTTTTGATTTCTATTTTGAGGACAGCTCAAACCGCATATGGGGCCGGGTGTTTACCTGCACGTGGGACGGCAGGCTGACCTTCCAGGAAGAGGAAGTAGAATGGGGGAAGTTCTTTGGACTGCCGGAACTGGAAAAAAAGATGTCACAAGAAACATTCACTCCTGACAGCGTTCATCTCTACAACCTGTGCAGGGATAAGGGCATTTTCCTTCAGTCCTGATGACCATGGTGGTTTCTGAAAACAGAAGGATCAAGGTGGTGTTTTTTGAGAAGCCGCTGGAGACTCTGTCTTTCCAGGCCGCATCTTCTTGCTGCAGCACTCACGTTTCCGCCTGATTCCTGCAGTGCCCTGGTGAGATATGCCACGGAAAACCTTCCAACTATCTCCTCTTTTGCCTTTTTATAAGGCAGGTGGGACACACAGGGCATGGTAATGGTATTGTCGGCTTTAACCTGTCCGTTTTCCATGGGAATATCATTGGGCCAGATCACGTTGTCCGAGGCCAGGAGTACGGCGCGCTTTACGGCATTTTGAAGCTGTCTTACGTTCCCCTTCCATTCCCTCTGCATCAGGCAGCGAATGCTCTCAGGCGCAAATTCCAGCCCCTCCTTTCCATACTCCCTGGAGTAGAGCTCAAGAAAATGCTGGGCCAGCAGAGGTATATCCTCTGATATCTCCTTGAGAGAAGGCATGGTGATGGTAACCACGTTCAGCCTGTAAAACAGGTCCTCGCGAAAGGTCCCCTGGGCAATCTTCTCTTCGAGGTCCTGGTTGGTAGAGGCTATCACCCTGACATCCACCTTGATGGGAGTAGTGGTGCCCAGGGGCCTGATTTCCTTTTCCTGGAGAACCCGAAGCAGCTTGGTCTGGATGGACAGAGGGATGTCGGCAATTTCGTCCAGGAGAATAGAAGAGCCGTTGGCAGCCAGAAAAAGGCCAATTTTGTCCTTATCCGCACCGGTAAAGGCCCCCTTTGCATAGCCGAAAAGCTCGCTTTCAAGGATATGTTCCGGAAGCGCAGGACAATTGACAGTTATCATCTTCTTGGAAGAACGCCTGCTCATCTGATGAAGCGCCCTTGCAGCAACTTCCTTGCCGGTACCGCTTTCCCCGCGGATAAGCACGGTGACATCAGTGTCGGCTATCCGGTTCATTAGCTCCAGGATCTTCATGATCTTGGAGGATTTACCCACAAAACCGTAGCGTTTTTGTGTTGATGCTATCTGCTCCTGGAGCCTCCTGTTCTCCCTGAGAAGCCACGTGCGTTCAAAACCCTTTTTTACGGCATGGATAACCATGTCATTATCAAAGGGCTTCTGAAAAAAATCCAGTGCACCGTCCTTCAGGGCCTCCACAGCCGATTCAACGGTGGCATAGCCTGTCATGATTATGACCGATATGGAAGAATCAAAGGCCAAGACCTCTCTCAGCAGGCTCAAACCGTCAAGGTCTGGCATCTTGATGTCTGTCAGCACCACATCCGGCTCGGTCTGCCTGACCTTTTCTATTGCTTCGTACCCGGACTTGGCAAGGTCTATCCTGCACTTGCATTTTCCCCCGATGACCTGTTTCAGGAGCTTGAGCATGTCTTCGCGGTCATCTACTATCAGTAGCCTTTGTTCAGGGGATTTCTTGGCCATATCGGAAAATCAGCTCTCTACCCAGTAATTCGGAGATTCTTTTGTAATAATAACGTCATGAACGTGGCTTTCCTTAAGTCCTGCTGGGGAAATGCGAATGAACCGGGCATTTTCCCTGAGTTCTTCCACGGAACGGCAGCCCAGGTAGCCCATTCCTGAACGAAGCCCTCCCACCAGCTGATATATGGTGGCGGAAAGCGGCCCCCTGTAGGGCACACGTCCCTCGATTCCCTCAGGGACAAGCTTTGAAACGGTTTTGACCTCGTCCTGAAAGTAACGGTCCTTGCTTCCTTCCTTCATTGCTCCCAGGGAACCCATGCCCCGGTAGACCTTGTATTGTCTGCCCTTGTAAAGTTCAAGCTCTCCCGGGCTTTCATCAGTTCCTGCAAGGAGGCTTCCTATCATGATGCAATGTGCACCAGCCCCTATTGCCTTGGTCAGATCACCGGAAAACTTTATGCCGCCGTCTGCTATTACCGGCCTTCCGAACCTGTTGGCCACCAGTGCGCAGTTATGAATGGCGCTCAGCTGGGGCATGCCCACCCCTGCCACAATCCTGGTGGTGCAGATGGAGCCCGGCCCCACACCTACCTTTATGGCATCTGCACCGGCCTCAAGCAGTGCTTCTGCGCCCTCTGACGTGGCAATGTTTCCTGCTATGACCTGGAGGTCCGGAAATTCTTCCTTGATCTCCTTAACTGCGCTTATGACATTGTCTGAATGGCCGTGTGCAGAATCAACAACGATTACGTCAACCCCGGCCTTTTTCAAGGCATCTGCATGTTCAAGGCGTTCTGTCCCTACTCCAACGGCTGCCCCGACCCGCAGGCGCCCCAGCTCATCCTTGCAGGCATTTGGATATTTCCTGATCTTTTCAATATCCTTGATGGTAATCAGGCCGGTAAGGTTTCCTTCCTCATCCACTACCAGAAGCTTTTCTATCCTGTGCTGGTGCAGAAGTTCCTTGGATTCTTCCAGGGTGATACCCACTGGTGCAGTTATCAGCCTCTTGGAGGTCATTACCTTCCTGACCTCCTGGTCCAGGTTGGTTTCAAACCTGAGGTCCCTGTTGGTTACAATTCCCACGAGCTTTCTGCCCTCCACCACCGGGACACCTGAAATTCGGAACTCCTTCATTATCTGCTGGACCTGCCAAAGCTTCTGATCAGGCGTAACTGTCACTGGGTCTATTATCATGCCGCTTTCAGACTTCTTTACCTTTTCGATCTCCCTTACCTGCCTGCGGACAGACATGTTCTTGTGAATAATGCCTATGCCCCCCTCCCTGGCAAGGCTTATGGCCGTATCTGCCTCGGTGACAGTATCCATTGCCGCACTGACAATAGGTATGTTGAGCCTGATACTCGACGTAAGCGGTGCGGATACATCCACTTCGGCAGGAAGTACGCTGGACCTTGCCGGAACCAGCAGAAGATCATCAAATGTATAGGCTTCTGGCACAGGATGGTTCAACATGAAAGTCACACTCCTTTTCCAAAAAGGCAATAAGAAGACCTGAAAGCAGGCCGCCGTCACTAATGGTTATTTCACCCAATCTTAAATAACTAACTATCTCTGCCAAAATTGCAATGCCTGCAGGAAAAATATCCGCCCTTTCAGGTTCCAGGCCCTTGACCTTCCTGCGTTCTTCAAGATCCAGAGCGCACATTCTGTAAAGAAGCTGCTTAAGGGCCGAACGGGAAATGATTCTGCCCCGGACAAGGCGCGGATCATAGACATAAAGACCTGTTTCCACTGCAGCAGCCGTTGTGGCCGTTCCCCCGGTCCCAACGGCCTGTTTCAGGCCTCCAAGATGCAGAAAATCCTTTTTGAGACCCTCGGAGACCAAACGACGGGCAGTTTCTGAAAGCAGCTTGACATCACAGGAACGCCCGGCAGGCATCATATCCAAAAGGGATACCGCACCTGCCTCCAGGCTGACTGCTGAGACAACGTCGTCCCTGTTGCAGAATACTATTTCACTGCTTCCCCCGCCCACATCTACCATGGCCCAGGAGGTTTCCAGCATTCCAAGGGCTCCGGCTGCACCCTTTGCAGCAAGCCGGGCCTCTTCCTGCCAATGAATGATCTCCACGGAAAATCCCAGGGATCGGGCCCAATCCAAAAAAGTGCCGGCATTTACTGCCTGCCTTAAAGCAGCTGTCCCCACTGCCCTAACCCTGGAGATGGAGTATTCTTTCAGTATTTTTTGGAAGGATTCAAGGGCAGATGCAGCCCTTCGCAGGGCCTCTTGGCTTATTCCGCCCGACTGCTTCATAGCCTCGCCCAAACGGACATTTTCCCGCTTTGAAAAAAGCAGGCTGATGCAGGACCCACGGATTTCGGCACCTGCCATTCGGAAGGTCTGGGTGCCTATATCAAGGACCGCTGCTCGGCAGAAACTGGAAGACATATTACAACTTAAACAAGTATGACCTTTTCATCAAGGCCGTTTGCCCTTCAACCTTGAAACAGCAGCAAATGAAAAAACTGTTTCATTGACACCGGGCAGATCCGGCATTAAATTAGCCAGCCAATGTCCCGGAATGCAGTATCTTCCTGGTGCTGCAGTCGGGAGAAAGTTTCAGGGCCCGCTGCAGCTTGCCTGCTTCCGGGCGGAAACCACAGGGAGAACTTATGTTTGGGCTGGGATTGCCGGAACTGCTGATAATTCTTTTCATAATCCTCATCATATTCGGGGCTGGGAAACTGCCTCAGATAGGTGAAGGGCTGGGAAAGGGTATCAGCAATTTCAAAAAATCTCTTAAGCAGGACGAAGATGAAGACAGCCCGGACAAGGAAATATCCCAAGACAAAAAATAACAGACCAATTAACCCCTTCTCTGTTCATTCTGCATATCTTACCTGAGTATAGACCCCATGAAATCCAAAAAGGTTGAATCAAAACCCAATATAATCCTGAACTTTTTTTCTTCAGTCAAGCTGGCCATAACCCTTTTCATTTTACTGGCCATCACTTCCATAATAGGCACCGTGCTGCCCCAGGGTGAAAGCCTCCAATTTTACCTGGAAAATTTCGGCCCAACCAGTTTCAAAATCATAAAAGGTCTGGAGCTCTACGACACCTATCATTCCTGGTGGTATCTTTCCCTCCTGGGGCTGTTCAGTGTCAATCTCGTGGTCTGCACCATACGGCGCCTGCCATATACACTCAGACTTTACCGGAAAGACGCACTGAACCTTTCCCTTGACGAACTCGCCAGGAGACCCTTCAAAAAGATATGGAATCTTCCCAAGGCCGCACCTGATGAAAACCTTGTAAGCCGCATCAAGTCCGTATTTGAAGGCATCGGCGGCAAGGTGCGCAACAGGAAGGATGTCCAGGGCGGTAATCTCTACCTGATAGAAAAGGGGAAATGGAACTACTGGGGGGTATACTTCATCCATGTGAGCATACTCGTCATATTTGCCGGGGCGGTATTCGGATCCTTTGCGGGTTTCAAGGGAAGGATCATGCTCCTGGAAGGGGAAACCACAGACCATGCCTTCAAGAGGGATGAAGCAGGCAACATCAGCAAGATACCCTTGAATTTTTCCGTCAAGTGCAACAAGTTCAAGGTGGAATTTTACCCTAACGGCGCTCCGAAGCTCTTTCAATCGGATCTTTCCATTATAAAGGGCGGCAAGGAGGTCAGAAAAAAATCAATACTGGTAAACGATCCTCTAAGCTATGAGGGGGTGACCTTTTATCAGTCGTCCTATGAATCCCTGCCTGAAATCGAGATAAAGATCATCTCGCCGGACGGCAAGGAAAGACGCCTAAGTCTTTCCGCCTTTGAAAAGGCCATGTGGCCTGAAACAGGGATGGTCATCGGGCTGATAAAATACCTGCCCAACGTTCACGGTTCCCCTGCCGCCAGGATCTATATCGGCGATCCTTCGGGCAACGGGGATGCACTCTGGCTGCTCAAGGGCCATGACAAGGATTACAAAATCGGCGATTCTGTCTTCAGGATATCCCTTGTCAGGGGTGGAGAAAAATACATGACAGGACTCCAGGTGAAAAAGGACCCGGGCGTCTGGATTGTCTGGCTGGGCTGTATAATGCTTGTTTTGGGCTTCGGAGTGGTTTTCTGGGTTCCCCATGAAAGATACTGGCTGTGGATAGGCAGAGATGGCCAAGGAGCCAAGGTGATTCTTGCCGGCCAGACCACTAAGAACAAGGTCGCCTTTGAAAAACGCTTTAACAAGATTGGAAAAGAAATGGAAAAAATTACAGGAGAGATATAAATGCAGATCAACAGCTCCTATCTCTTGAGTCTGACCACCTTTTTTTATCTCGGTGCAGCAGCGGTCTATCTCCTCTACTGGATATTTCGCCTGCACAAGATAGGCATACTTGCCACCATCATAACGGTTTCAGGGTTCCTGCTGGAGACTGCCGGCATTGCCCTCAGGTGGAAGGAGTCCTATGCCCTTGGCTACGGTCACGCCCCCCTGTCCAACCTGTACGAATCCCTCATTTTCTTTTCCTGGGTAACCATCCTTGTATACCTTTTTGTTGAATACAAGACCAGAAACAGGGTCATAGGGGCATTTGCAACCCCCTTCGCATGCCTGGCCATGGCATATGCCTCCTTCAGCCCAAATGTCCAGGATACAATCCAGCCCCTTATTCCCGCGCTCCAGAGCAACTGGCTTATTGCCCACGTGATCACATGTTTCCTGGGCTACGCATCATTTGCCGTTGCCTGCGGATTCGGCATAATGTACCTGATCAAGGGAGACTCCAAGGGTGGGGGCCTTTTGGGAAGCCTTCCTTCTAAAAAGGTGCTGGATGAACTCATGCACCAGACAATAATATTCGGTTTTCTCTGGCTCACTGTGGGTATCATCACAGGGGCCGTTTGGGCAAACCAGGCCTGGGGCACATACTGGAGCTGGGATCCCAAGGAAACGTGGTCGCTCATCACCTGGTTTGTTTATGCAACAGCCCTTCATGCCCGCTTTGTAAGGGGCTGGGCCGGCAAAAAGATTGCCTATCTTTCCATAATAGGTTTTATATCTGTCATTTTCACCTATTTTGGTGTAAACTTTCTCTTGTCCGGGCTTCACAGCTATGGATCAAGCTAGATCCTGAGCATCTTGCCAGCGGATATTTAAAAGAGAAAATCCGGAGGTCTCAAATGTTTGGACTAGGAACCCAGGAACTCTTGATCATCCTGATAATTGCCCTGTTCCTTTTCGGCGGCAAAAAGCTGCCCGAGGTTGGTGCAGGCCTTGGAAAGGGCCTGCGGGCATTCAAAAAAGGCCTGAATGAAATAAATGAAGAAGTCAAGCCGGAACAGGATAAGGCCGAACTGGAAGAAGGAAAGGCCAAGACCACAACTGCCCAGTAGAGACTTCAAGGCACCATGAAATGGCCGTCCGGCCATGCCCTCGTCCTGGCAGCAGGCAGGGGAACACGTCTGCTGCCCGTAACAGATTTTGTCCCAAAGCCTCTATTTCACCTTTTGGACATTCCATCCATAGAGCTGGTTGTACAGAAACTTTCCATTCCTGAAATAGACATCATATCCGTAAACGTATTTCACCTGAAGGAGCAGATTCTTGCCTGGTCCAGATCTTCCGGCCGGGAAGACCGCATCAGGATCCTGGAGGAACAAACCCTGCTGGGGACAGGAGGTGCGGTAAAAAATGCCTTTGAGCACCTGGGCTACCACAGGCCCTTACTGGTCTATAACGCGGATATCCTTTGCAGTGTCGATCCTTCTGCGCTCCTCAGGCACTATTTTGAGCTGGGGCAGCCTGCCAGTCTCCTGTGCCTCCACAAGAGATCTCCCTTCAACAAGCTTCTGGTAAGGGGAAGTGATATAGTCTCCTTTAGTGCCCCGGGCCGGGATGCTCTGGCCTATACAGGCATATCTGTTATTTCCCCTGATCTTTTCCGGGATGTGCCACTTGAACCCGCGTCCCTTGTAAGAATATGGGAAGATGCCATAAAAGAGGGAAGGCCCATCAAGGCAGTCCGGGCCGAAGAGGCGAAATTTTTCGGGCACCCTGCCTGGATTTGGGAAGATATCGGCACACCTTGTGGATACCTTGAGGCGAACTGGAAGATGCTGAAAACCCGTCATAACGCCGAGACATGGATCTCTCCCACGGCACAGACAGGCTCCTGGCTGAAACTCAAGGGCAGGGTCATCATAGGAGATGGGGCCGATATAGGCGACAATGTATTTATCAAGGATTCGGTCATATGGCCGGATATCAAGATAGAAAAGGACTCATGGATTGAAAACACTGTTGTGACTCCCCATGGCAGGCTGTTATGCTGTGAGTAACCAGGCAGTAAAATGAAAGTTGACGGAGAAAAAGGACCCAGCCCGAAAAAGCCCCTGTTGGAAACGGTATTTCTAAAGACCATACTAAGGGGAATTGAAGCGTATCTTTGGACCTGCCGGCCACTTTTCCACCACCATCCTGATTCCCACGACATGATCAAGGCTGCACGTCCTGTCATAGCAGCTCTCTGGCACTCATCCCTGATATACACCCTTTACCATTTCAGAAACAACCGTGCTGCCGTCATGGTAAGTGCCAGTTCAGACGGTGAATGGGTGGCCAGGGCACTCAGGATCTGGGGCCAGCTGCCTGTCCGCGGCTCAAGGCTTAAGGGGGGAGTGGCAGCAATAAAGAAAATGGGAAGGATTGTTAAAGAAAAGGGCGTTTCTGCGGGAATCGTGGCAGACGGGGCAAACGGGCCGGCATGCAAGGTCCAGAACGGAGCCTTGATACTGGCAAGGGATACAGGGCTGCCCATCGTTCCTACAGGTTTTGCCGCAAGACCTGCACATTATTTCAACAGCTGGGACAGGATGATCCTTCCCCTTCCCTTTTCGCGGATTGCCATGGTCTACGGCCCGCCGCTGTTTGTGGCTTCTGATGCCAGGGGCAGAAGGCTTGAAGAGTACCGAAACCTTCTTGAAACAAGGCTCAACCAGGCCACTTCCAGGGCCAGAAAGCTGGTGGGCAGCCAAGAGTCCCTATGACCAGGTGGGAAGATCTGCAGGGGAATTACAGAAGGATTATCCTGGACATCAGGGATAATGGTCCGGACTGCGCCAAGTTTCTATCCAGGCGCCTTAAGATCGACCTGGCAACATGCATGGAACTCCTCTGCCTGCTGGAGCAGTCCGGCTGGCTCCGGCGAGTCAGGGGAACCTTTCTCTTCAAGAAGGGATTCAGGCGTCCCAAACACATGAATCATACCTACTATGAACTCACAAAAGATGCCGAAAAGACTCTTAGACGCCTTGCCAGAAAGGGACTTATCTGATTTATTTGGCCAATGTCTTTTTTACAGGAACTTTTCAGAGCAATTCATATAAACTGGCTGGATCTCTTTCTGGGTCTGACCTTCCTGGTCATTATCGTACGGGGCTTTCTTACAGGGTTCAGCAGGACTGCCTCAAGCCTCGTGGGTGTCCTTGCAGGGTTCTGGGCTGCCGTGAATCACTATGAATTCGTTGCCAGGCAACTTGCGGTTTTCATGGGCAATGAGGTGGGAAGAAAGCTCCTGGCATTCTTCCTGATCTTCCTGGTGGTCTATCTGTGCTTTGTCATTGCCGGCATTCTCATATACGGTTTTTTCAAGGCCCTGCACCTTTCATGGTTCGACAAGGTACTCGGAGGGGCCTTCGGATTCCTGAAGGCAGCCCTTATCACCGGTGTGATCATTTTTATCCTCACGCTTACTCTTCCGGAAAACAACAGCCTTATCAGAAATTCCTACCTTTACCCCAGGGTCAGCAGCCTTGCCCGGCTGATGACATCAATGGTTCCTGACCACATCAAAGGACAGTTCATGTGGAAATGGAGAAGGACGCAGATGCACTTTCAGAAGGGAAGAAGAGAGGCCATCTGAACGCAGGATCCAGTGGGAAACAGGATTCCTTTAACCCAAATTATGCACTCAAAATGCCGAACAAAATGATTTCCTTTATAATTTCAGCAGATTATCGTTAATATAATGCCAAAAAATATTTACCTAAATGGTGTCAGGTTCCAACAGCAAAAACGTTCGGCATTTGAAGCCACAAGGGGCTCGCAATTTCACCGAATTTGTCCCGCGATGCCGCGGGATCGGGCATTTGAAGTACCATAGTACGTCTCCTTGCACCTTCGGCAAACTTACGAGCTGCATAATCTGGATTTCAGCATAAAAATCAAAAGGTGCCTCCAAAAATGAACAGCAACGAAAGCAGATTATTTCAGAAAAATGCCATGGAGGCTGCCATCCGGATCGCCGTGGTGGCCACACTGGTCATATGGACATACCACATTATCAAGCCCTTTATAATGCCTGTCATCTGGGGTGTCATAATCGCCATAGCAGTAGAGCCCTTTATTGCCATCTGTTCCGAGGCAGCAGGAGGTCGCAGAAAGCTGGTCTCCGTACTTTTTGGAATCATCATTGTGGTTGCCCTCATAATCCCTGTTGTCAAGATTTCCACTTCGTCTGTAAAGGCACTCCAGCCTGTGATAACCAACATGGAACAGCTCCACATAAGCATTCCCCCGCCTCCTGCCAGCGTTCAGGACTGGCCCGTTATCGGCTCCCTGGTATCCAAGACCTGGTCCCTTGCATCCAACAATCTTGTGGAACTGCTCAAGCAGTTCGAGCCCCAGCTCAAAATGGCCTTTGGTTATTTTCTCGGGCTCATAAAAGGCGGGGTAAAGGCGGTCCTGGTCTTTGTAATTTCCATAGCAATAGCCTCGGCCATACTGGCTACTGCCGACACGGCAGCCCAAGTCAGCAAAAGGATTCTAAGACGCTTTGCCGGAGAAAAGGCTCATGAACTGGGCAGCCTTGCCACTGCTACAATAAGGGCAGTCATGCTGGGAGTGGTTGGAGTTGCAATCATTCAGTCCGTGCTGGCAGCAGCGGGCATGCTTGTGGTGGGAGTACCCCTGGCAGGTCTCTGGGCCGTCCTGGTGCTGGTATGTGCCGTGATCCAGCTTCCGGCCATACTTGTTCTGGGCCCGGTGGCAGCATGGGTCTTCATGACAGGGACCAATACCACGACCTCGGTAATATTCCTTGTCTGGTGCTTGCTTGTGGGCACCAGCGACAACTTTCTGAAACCTTTATTCATGGGACGCGGGGTAAATATTCCCATGCCGGTCATTTTGCTGGGAGCACTTGGAGGCATGATGATGTCCGGCATCGTGGGCCTTTTCATAGGGGCTGTAATCGTGGCCATTACCTATACCCTTTTCATGGCATGGATAGAAGAGGGGGAAGAGCCCGAAGCTGCCCGGAACTGAACCAGCCTGGTTCACGGAGAAGTCATCCGGGAAGGGTTGAACCTTATTCCTATCTCAATGGGGCCCGGCATCAGCTGGGGAGGAAGGGGTGGAAGCGGGTCTGAATCGCTTACCGCCTTGAGGACCGAGCGGTCAAATGCCGGAAACCCGGATCGCTTTTCAAACTGCCTGCTCATGATATGGCCCTTCCTGTCCACCCTTATGGAAACAATTGCCTCAAGATCCTTCCTCTTTAAAAGCTCCTCAGGAAAATGCCAATTCTTCCTGACGTGCATCCAGATGGTTCCTGCATAACGCCTCAGGGCGTCGTTTACCCGCTCTCCCCTTGCACCGGCAGCACCGGCAGCCGAGCTTCCGGAACCGGACTGAACCTTTTTCTTGAGGCTGGCAAGCCTTTGCCTGAGGGCCTGCTCTTCCTCCTTTTCCCTTACCTTTTCCTGGATCTTTCTGATCCGTCTGGAAAGCTCCTTTTCCTCGTTGACCTTTTTTCGGACCTGTTTCTTTTGTTTTACCCTGGCAACCTTTGTCTTCTCAGGCCTTTTCCCGGTCTTTTTCTTCACCGTCTTCCTGGGTTTGAGGGAAACGGCCTTTGAAGGGGTCTTTGCAGGAGTTTTTGTCCTTTTGACCACCTTTTTTGCCGCCTTCTTCCTGGAAACTGTTTTCACAGCCTTGGGCTTGGCCTTGAGGGCCTTTTTTTTGACAGACTTTTCCTGCTGAACCTTGACCTTGGGCCCGGTGGCGGCCTTCATGGTCTGCGGAGGTGCAAAAAGCTGCACGTTGTAGACTGGGGGCATCCTGACCTTTTTATGCCAGAGGCCTGGTGAAAAAAATAAAAGGATAAAAAAGGCTGCATGAAAGGCCAGGGCCAGCAGTAAGGCCTGCTTCCACCCGGCAATTGACCCTCTTCCTGTCATTTCCCCCTGGTCTTTCCCGGGCGGACAGTCTCACTCACTGTAACAAGCCCGAGGCTGGTTATTCCGGCCTGCCTGATTGCAGCCATCACCTTTGCCACTTTCCCGTAGGGCACGGTTCTGTCTGCCCTCAAGAGTACCTGGCTGGCAGCCCCCTTCTGTTTCAAAAGCCCCAGTTTTTCTGCAAGGCTCTTTTCATCCAGGAAAATTCCGTCCAGAAAGATTTTTCCCTTGTCCGAGACGATGACTTCCACGTGTCTCTTTTTCTGGGGCAGGGCCTTGGCTGTAGTTTCCGGCAGATTAACCGCTATCCCCCTGGTCATCATGGGAGCGGTAACCATGAAGATGATGAGAAGGACCAGCATGACATCCACCAAGGGAGTTACGTTGATCTCGGAAAGAAGCCTCCTGCAGCCGTTTGAAGAGCCGCCAATCATCCTCACCTCTCCCCGTTCATGGTGTGGGTGCTATCCCGGGAATATGTCTCGCGCCTGACCAGTTCCCGTTCCACTATATTGATGAACTCCGCGCCGAATGCCTCCAGTTCCTTCTCCATGCCTGCAACAGAGCTCATGAACATGTTAAAGGAAATAACCGCCGGAATGGCAGCAGCGAGTCCTGCAGCCGTGGCTACCAGAGCCTCGGAAATTCCCGGAGCCACAGTCGCAAGACTTGCAGAACCCTGAAGGCCTATGTTCTGGAAACTGCTCATTATCCCCCACACTGTACCGAACAGGCCGATGAAGGGGGCTGAATTGCCGGTGGTGGCCAGAAGGGGGACGGCTGCTTCCAGGTCCTGGATCTCCAGCTTGACGGCCTTTTCTATACTCCTGGTCAGGACATCCGTCCATGCCTGCCTTACCAGCTTCACGTTGTCCATTTTAACATCTGTCTGGAGGTTCTTGTAATCCGCATAGGCGCACAGAAAGACCTGGGCCATGGGGGAATTGCCCATGCGTCTTGCCCTGCTTTCCACCTGGGCCAGGTTTGCAGCCTCGGAAAAAAACACGTCAAACTCCTCGTTGGCAGATGAGGCCTTCTTGAACATCCTGGCCTTGAGGATGATAATTGTCCAGCAGAGAACCGACATCAGTAGAAGTACCACCAGGACCATCTGGACCACCGGGTCTGCCTGGATTATCATGTTAAGAATATCTGCTTTATTTCCCATTTTCTTCCTGTCTTTCTCGTCCTTTTACTTCATTCAGAAACAGAGGCTCCGGATGACCTGAAACCTGTGGGCAAAATCCCGTTTCAGCGGCCAGGCCGAACAACTTCCGGACAGCTGCCCTTCCTTCCCTGCCAAGGGCCAGGGAAAACTCGTTAACATAAAGATCGATGTGTCTTCTCTGGATCCCCTGGGACATCTCCTGGGCGTGTATCCTGACAAAATCTGCTGTGTCTCCGGGATGTTCTGTTGCAAATTCTATGCTTTCTCCTATCCCCCGGTCTATTTCACTTATGATGTGGGCAGGAAGATGTCTTCCGGCAATGATTCCTCCAAGGGGAAGGGGCATACCTGTATTCTTTTCCCACCACGCACCCAGATCTTCCGTGCACACAAGTCCCCTTTCCCTGTAGGTAAACCTGGTCTCGTGAATGACAACACCTGCATCGACCTCCCCTTTCAAGATGGCATCAGGGATCCTGGAAAAGAGCATGGGCACGGGCTCAATGGCCGCAGAGGACATGTAGAGCCTGAGAAGCAGGGCTGCAGTCGTATTGGCACCTGGTATGGCTATGACAGAATTTTCAAGCTCTTTCCTGGACAGCCTTTTTCTGCCCAGTATCAACGGCCCACAGCCCCTTCCAAGGGCACTGCCGCTTTCCAGGACCAGATACCTGTGGGAGACCCTTGCAGCCAGGGCATAGGAAACCTTGCTGACATCCAGCCGGCCTTCAAGGACCATGGCGTTCAGCTCTTCCACGTCAGCAATCACCGGGTTCAGTTTGAAGGGCAGATCCTTCCTGTGCAGCAAATGATAGAATATGAATGTATCATTGGGACATGGTGATATGCCAAGGGATATTTCAGAAGCTTCCATTTCAGCTATCTGTAAAGTAAGGCCAGGAATCTGTCAACCTCCAGGCTCAGGCTGTTTAGGGCGTCCTGGATGCGCCACCTGGAGTGATCGGCCTCTCCTGCAATATTGCTGACAGCCCTGAGCTCGTAAAGGACGACGTCATAATGCCTGCATACCAGGGCAGCAGAAGCCCCTTCCATGTTTTCCACCTCTGCACCGAAATATTCCTTGATAAGACTGGCCCTTTGCCTGCTGGCACTCACGCAGGATACTGTTGCCATGGCGGCAGGATGGAATCCTTCAGAAACAAGGAGATCTTGATTGAGGGCTGATTCCCACTTTTCAGAAAGGCTGAAGGAGGTTTCCAGCTCTTCGCCCACAATATGGAGGGGCTTAATGGAATCGCCTGCGCATCTTCCAAGATCGGCCAGGATCTCCTTATCTGCCAAAAATACCCTTGCATCAAAATGGTCCTGAGCCGAGTACAGGCCCCCGAGCCCGCAGAGCAGGAGAATTTCCGGTGATGAAGCATCAAAGTGCCTTGTGAGGACATGTGCTGTCATTACAGGCCCTATGCCGCAGATCAATCCTGGACAACCGTACTTGTCAAGCACTCCCTTTACGGCAAAAAATTCAAGTTTGGAAGGGACAGCAGCGATTATTTTCATGTAAGCAAGAAAGGATCCCTAATTCAATGCCTTTGGAGGTACTGCCCTGGAAGTCAAAAACTGTCTCAGAACACCTTCCATGCGCCATGCAGCATAAAGTTCCCTGCCGGACTGCGAGGTCAGGCGCCCAAGTTCTCCGGCAGACAGCCTGGAGGTGATCCTGCTGCAAAGGTAATTCACGCAGAAATGGTACCTTGCCAGGAGTACACAGCCGTCCTTTCCCAGGAAAAGACAGGAGTCAGGGTAATAGGGTTCATCCGGGAAATCCACCTGGAAAAAAAGATTCAACAGAAGCGTAAGTGTGTCGTACCACTGTGCTATTTCCGGACCGCAGCAGCCTCCCCCCGGGATGCTGACTGCACAGTGGGTACAGGTTTGCGGAAGGCCAAGCTCGTTCATCACGTCGCGGCTGAGGTGTATCTGGTTCCTGTAATCCCTGAGCATACGGCCGAAGCCGGGAATCCCGGATATCTGACTGGAGAACCTT
The DNA here is from genome assembly GCA_027028245.1 of Deltaproteobacteria bacterium. Taxonomy (GTDB): domain Bacteria; phylum Desulfobacterota; class Dissulfuribacteria; order Dissulfuribacterales; family QOAL01; genus QOAL01. The sequence continues at coordinate 4,853 of JALVJO010000152.1, read as the reverse complement.
TCATACAGGTCCCTGGCCATTTTAATTTTAAGATGCACAGACATGCTTCAGCTTCCGTATAAGACCTGGTTTATATCATATCTCAAGTTTCTGACTTAAATAACCTGGTGAAAGTAAAGACAAATAATGTAATGTATCCAATATCAAGGGCTTTTTTAGCCATGGACCAACATAGACAATTTGGCAGCCCTGACAAGGGCCGCCCAATACCCCGGGCAGTAGTTGCCTTCCTGGAGTTTTAGTCATGGCAAGTCGGACATGACTAAAGGTATTTGTCCACGTAAGCCCACGTGTGTCCATGGTTAATCTAATGTTTTTAAGAACAGAGGGATTTTAAACCGGCTTATCAGTCCCAGTCAGGGCCGGCAGAAAGACAGTTACGATTGTGCCCTCTCCCGGCGTACTTTCAAGCTTTATGGCCCCCTCATGCCCCCTAACGATACCCAAGGCAGATGCAAGGCCCAGA
>JALVJO010000152.1:0-4287 GCA_027028245.1 Deltaproteobacteria bacterium | reverse complement strand
CGGCTTATCAGTCCCAGTCAGGGCCGGCAGAAAGACAGTTACGATTGTGCCCTCTCCCGGCGTACTTTCAAGCTTTATGGCCCCCTCATGCCCCCTAACGATACCCAAGGCAGATGCAAGGCCCAGACCTCGGCCGGCAAATTTCGTGGAGAAAAAGGGTTCAAAGGCCTTTTCCTTAACATGCGGGGTCATACCCGTGCCATTATCCCTTATTTCTACGAAACAATATCTGCCACCTGGAAGATTTTCGTCAAGTACTGCATCATGGAAAAAGCCCCTGTCAACTTCCATAGAACCGGTGGTGATGGTAATCCTGGCTTTCCCGGGGATTACTGCCTCTGCCGCATTTGCCACGAGATTTTTCAATACCTGCCTCAACTGGGACGAATCCGTCTCTACCATGGAAGCGGTCTTTTGAAGACGGAGTTCGAGATGGCCATCCCCTCCTGGAATCATGGCCCTTAATTCAGACTCCATCTCCCTGACAAGTGCGCTCAAATCCATCTTCTCCGGGTAAATGTTTCCGGCACCGGAAAAGGCCAGCATCTGGCGGGTCAACACCTCGGCCCGCCTGGCCGAGCCTTCTATCTTTTCCAGATACTTGATGAGATCCGGGGAAGAGGCAAGTTTGTCCTTCAGTAACTCGGTAAAACCCAGGATAATCAGCAGGATGTTATTATAGTCGTGGGCAATTCCTCCTGCCATGAGTCCGAGGCTTTCAAAGAGCTCGGCCTTTTTGAGCCTTTTCCTGAGTCTGTTCTGCTCTTCCTGGATCTTTTTCTTTTTCGTGATATCCCTAAAAATTCCCCTGGTACTTACTGGTCTGCCGTTTCTGAACCTGCAGTTGCAGCTTCCCTCCAGGTAGACAATGCGACCGTCCCTGGCCTTGAAAGAGACTTCAACGTGTTCAAATGACTCTCCACACAAGACTTTTTGAAACATGAGACTGCACTGGTCCCGGCATTGATCGGCTATGACATCGGAAAAGACCATGTGCCTAATCTCTTCACTAGTATAACCCAGGGTCTTCTTCCATGCATTGTTCACGTAGAGAAACCTGCCGTCCGGGGAAATACTCTGGACAAGATCGTTGACATGTTCCAGGAAGTCCTTTATGTCCAGGACAGAAAGGCCCTCTCCTTCAAGGGTTCCCCACTGGACAAAGGTGCAGATGAAACCGCACTCTTTTTCCAGCATCACGGGAACGGATTCAAGTATAAGGCAGTGTGACAAATCATTATTTTCGGGCTTGATGCCGTGGGACCTGAAAACCCGTTTGCCGCTCTTTTCCAGCAGGTTCAGCACCTGATCGATATGGCACTGCTCAACATCAGATTCATCCAGGGAAAACTCCATGAGAAAATCATCGTTGACATGGATAACATGTTCTGAACCGTTCAGTATAAGTGCAGGACAGGTCAGACGGCTGACAAGGGACTCTGCTTCATCATGTGCACTGGACGTGTTCTCTACTATCTGGAAGATAGACATGATTTTTTATTATAAATTTCACGATATATTTTCTCAACGGAAAAAATTCTCTGCAATTTTCAAATGGTGCATCCCCGGTTTGTCTCCCATTTATGCCACAGGCAAGGAAGGGATGTTTCTTGAAAGGTTTCACCACAGGGAAGCCAACTTCAACTGCAGTGAAGCCGCTGAGATTGGCCTTGTTTTTATTCGAGAAGGATTTGAAATCTGCACAGCGGCTTGGTGAACCTTGAAAGAAATGCGCCGATCCTTGCCATTCCTCGTCCAGGGACAAACTGGGAATACTCCCTTTCCCAAAGCCTTAAAAAAAACAGGCCAGGGGAAAAGGTGATCCTTGGAAAAAACATATTCTCTTTTATTGACATCTTCCCTTTGAAATGGTTTGATTTTTCGCTGTTTGTTTTTATCCTGTAGATGATTGTCCATACTGGTGATCAAACCAGAAATCAGCTGGCAGGATCCTTTAAATTCCTGTGCCTGGAGGAGGCTGCTCATGGCTTTAGCTACTCCGCTTCTGCAAAAAGATGTTCGGGCTTCATCGAACAAGGCTGTAAATCCGCTTGCCGGCGCCATTTCACTTGGCTTCAGCACACATCTTCTGGTGGAAATGTGGGATGCCCCCTTTTCCGCCCTGGCCGATGCAAAAAGCGTGAATTCCATTCTTGAGCAGGCAGGCACAATTCTGCAGGTAAAAACCAGCGAGAAAACAAAGATAAAAACGTTCCAGTTTGATCCTTACGGGGTTTCTGCCACTGCCACCAATTCTTCGGTCCACATACTGATACACACATGGCCTGAAAAGGGCTATGCAGCTATTGATATATTTTCCAGGGACCAGAACGAGGCCTATGCAGCCCTGGAACGTATAAAGGCCAAGCTCAACCCTGGAAATATCCACGTCATGGAGCTTGCCCGGGGAAAACTCCTGGATCTGGAGGACACTTGACTGGCTACTGGTGGTCCGAGAGGATCGGATCAGGATACACGCACGGCTATGAAATCGAGCTTCTCTTCGAACAGAGGACAAGGTTTCAGCACATGGTCATATTTGAGAACGCCCAGTGGGGCAGGGGTCTCATCCTTGACGGTATAGTCCAGGTTACCCAGGGAGACGAATTCATCTACCACGAGATGATGGTGCACGTGCCCATGCTCGGCCGCGCTCATCCTGCAGAATCCGTCTTGATAATTGGAGGTGCCGACGGCGGCATACTCCGTGAGGTCCAAAAATATGATGCCGTCCGCCGTATAGTCCAGGTTGAGCTGGACGAGGACGTACTGACAGGCTGCAGGAAATATCTTCCTGAGATATGCGGCAACTGGAAGGATGAAAGACTTGAACTGGTCATAGGCGACGGAGCGCAGTACGTGCAGGATGCAGCCGCCTCCAATGAAAAATTCGACCTCATCATACTTGATTCCACCGATCCTATAGGCCCGGCTGTTGTGCTCTTCGAACCCCCCTTTCACAAGAATCTGGCAGAAATACTTTCTGATACCGGGGTAATTGTCAGACAGTCCGGTCTTCCTGTTACCATGCCCAAGGTCATGCCCTTTATAAGGAAGCGTTTTCTAGATGTTCTTCCATGCGTGAAGGTGTATCTTGCCCCCATGCCCACGTATGGAGGCGAGATCGCCTTTGTCGCTGCTTCACGTGAACAGGCAGACGACATATCAAGGCCCTCGACCCAATATTCAGGTAGGTATTACAACCCCGGCATTCACTCCGCCTCATTCGCCCTTCCTACCTGGTGGCAGAAGCTCATCGATGACTTCGAAGATGACGGCCAGGTGCCCATAGAAACTAAGACCTACTTTTAAGGGCTGTGAAGAACCTGATAGTCTTTCTGTCTGACTTCGGACTCATTGATCCCTACGCAGCCATAGTCAAGGGGGTGATCTATTCCATAAATCCCTCAGCCCGCGTAATAGACCTCAGTCATGAGGTATCGCCCCAGGACATCAACCAGGGGGCATTTATCTTGTATTTCAGCCTTGGAGAATTCCCGGAAGGCACAATCTTTCTATGTGTCGTAGACCCGGGAGTAGGAAGCAACAGGGCCGGGCTGATAGTAAAATCAGGAAACAAGCTTCTTGTTGGCCCGGACAACGGTCTTTTCGGCCCTGTTATCCAGCGTGAAAACACGACATGCCTTAAAATATCACCCGAAATAGTAACTGAAAAGGCAAAAGAAAAAGGATGGAAAACAAAAAGCAGCCGCACCTTTCACGGGCGTGATATCTTCGCCCCCACAGCGGCCCTCCTGAGCCTCGGCTCCAGCCCAGAGGACCTCGGCTCAATTCATCCATCCCCAATAACTTTTTCCTTTCCCGAACCAGAGCTTAAAAACGGCACCATAAGGGGGGAGATAGTCTATTTCGACCACTTCGGAAATGCCGTTACAAACATCCCCTCTGCAATGCTGGAAGGCCTTAATGACTGCAGAAACCAGCTCCTTTTCCTTGAAAACAGAAATGTATCCGTCCCCTTTCGTGCAACCTACAGCCTTGCAAAGGAGCACGAGGCCTTCTTTCTTGTAAACAGCTTCAATCTTGTGGAGATAGCCGTAAACTGTGGCAATGCCAGAAATAGCCTTGGACTGAAAATAGGAGACAGACTGTTAATCAGGTGCAATTAAAAAAGGGGCCACTTGCGGACCCCCTTTGGAGGAATGATATATCAACGGAGGTTATGCCTTCTTTTTGATCTTCCTTCTACCTAATCCGGCAAGACCTATCAGGCCGGTTCCCATGAGAATCAGGGTTGCAGGTTCCGGTACTGGGGCTGTCCCCTGG
>JALVJO010000151.1:19589-24373 GCA_027028245.1 Deltaproteobacteria bacterium | reverse complement strand
GATATCTTCATGCCATACCAGGTAAATGCCAGGCTGGTATCCCTGGCCAAGGACGATGCCATAGTTCTCCACTGTCTGCCTGCACACAGGGGCGAGGAGATCACTGAAGACGTCCTTGAAGGTCCCAGGTCAGTGGTATGGGACCAGGCCGAGAACAAGATGCACCTGCACAAGGCAGTGCTTGAATGGGCCATGAAGCTTGGTGAACACAGCTGTTAAAGATGAAGATAGATTATTTTGTCAAGGCATGGAATCATTATATATTGAAACTTCAATAATCAGCTATCTCGTAGCACGGCCCAGTAACAATTTAATATCGGCTGCACGGCAAAAGATTACATATGATTGGTGGGAGAGTGAAAGGGAAAGATACAATTTCTTTATTTCGGAGTTAGTATTGGCTGAATGCTCACGCGGAGACGAAAAAGCAGTTAGACGCAGAATAGGTATTGCTAAAGAGATTCCGGCTCTAAAAATTACAAAAGAATGCATTGAATTGGCAAAACTCTTTTTTACCAAGGCCTCGCTACCTGAAAAGGCTAGAGATGATGCATTGCATGTTGCCATTGCAACACATTATCAAATGGATTTTCTGCTAACATGGAATTGTAGGCACTTAGCAAATGCTCACTTTATACGAAAATTACAAAGAATTTCTTTCGACGAATTTCTGGTAGTGCCGACTATCTGTACTCCACAGGAGATAATAAATGAATAGAAAAGAAGAACCAAATCACAACGAAACAGATTTAGTATTGCAAGAATTATGGGAGGCAAAAGATTATTATTCCTTATCATGCAATTCAGATTTCGACGTGCTAGTTCGTAAGGTTAGAGAGGATATCAAAGCTATAGTTGGAGCAGATTCTTATGATGATGCGTCTAAAATGGCAGCATCATCTTGAAATAAAAGATATTTTCACTAACAAATTTGCTCAATCTACCGCCAACCCTCTGCGCAACATAGCTGCAGACGAGCTTGTTCGTTAGAATCCTCCAACAGACTCTATTCTGAAAACACAAGGGACTAAAATCATGGAAAAGGTCAAAAAGATAGTTCTGGCATATTCCGGCGGACTGGATACCTCGGTTATCCTGAAATGGCTCCAGGTAAACTATGACTGCCCGGTAATTGCCTATGCAGCCGACATCGGCCAGGAAGAGGACTGGGATGCAGTCAGGCAGAAGGCCCTGGATACGGGTGCTTCAGGGGTCTACATACAGGATCTCAAGGAAGAATTTGCAAGAGACTACATCTTCCCTATGCTGAGGGCCAATGCCGTTTACGAGGGCGTCTACCTCCTGGGCACGTCCATTGCCCGCCCCCTCATTGCAAAGGAGCAGATCCGGATAGCAGAAGAAGAAGGGGCCGATGCAGTAAGCCATGGAGCAACGGGCAAGGGCAACGACCAGGTGCGTTTCGAGCTTACCTACATGGCGCTGAACCCGGACATCAAGATAATTGCACCCTGGCGGATATGGGATCTCAACTCCAGGAATAAACTAATAGATTTCGCAAACGAACACGGGATACCAGTGCCTGTTACCAAGAAAAAACCATACAGCATGGATGCCAACATGCTGCATATAAGCTACGAGGGCGGCATACTGGAAGACCCCTGGGCAGAGCCGCCGGCAGACATGTTTACCTGGACCAAAAGCCCTGAAGAAGCCCCGGAAAGGCCCGTGTATATAGAATTAACCTTTGAAAAGGGAGATGCCGTGGCCCTTGACGGGCAGGCGCTTTCTCCTGCTGGCATGCTTTCTGCATTGAATGAAATAGGTGCTGAACATGGAGTCGGTCGGGTGGACCTTGTGGAAAACCGCTTTGTAGGCATGAAATCCCGCGGTGTGTATGAAACTCCAGGGGGCACCATTTTAAGGACTGCTCACATGGCCATGGAGTCCATTACCATGGACCGGGAGGTCATGCACATCAGGGACGGACTGATTCCGAAATACTCGGAGCTTGTCTACTACGGATTCTGGTTTTCACCTGAAATGCAGGTGCTCCAGTCCATGATCGACAAGACCCAGGAATCAGTAAACGGCACCGTGCGGCTGAAGATATACAAGGGAAACTGCATTGTCGCAGGTAGAAAATCCCCCTGTTCCCTTTACAGGCCGGATTTTGCTACTTTCGAGGAAGACAGCGTCTACAGCCAGAAGGATGCCGAAGGGTTTATACGACTCCAGGGTCTGAGGCTCAGGATAAAATCCATGATTGATCATGAAAGCAAATCAGCAAATTAAGACGAGAAGGATTGCATGAAGGAAAGACGGGCATACGAAAGAAGAAAGACGCTGAGGGTCCCCTTTGAAACGGAAATTACCGTGCAGAGCCTTGGCAACGGCACGGTGGTAAAAACCCGGGGCACAAGGGATATTTCAATGAAGGGAGTCTACTGCAGCTGCAGAAAACCCCTGCCTGTGGGCACTCCTGTCATTGTCCACCTGCTTCTCACGGGCACAAGCTCTGAACTCAAGCTCAGGATCGAAGGCCGTGTTGTCAGGGCTGAAGAAGGCGGCATGGCAATATTTTTTGATTCCATGGACATAGATGCCTTTATTCATCTGAAAAACATCTTATATTTCAACTCAGGTGATCCTGAAAGGATCGACAGAGAGATTTCTGAATTCTGAAAAAACCGGAGAAGACATGAGACGAAAACAAGCAGTTTACTATACAGAGATGTCGCCATTTGTGGCCATAGGGCTTGCCCTCCTGGCCCTTGGGGCGTTTTTTCTTACCCTCCCCATACTCATTGCAGCCCTGGTAGTCTTTGGCACCTTTGCCGCCTACATGGCATGGCGTTTTACGAAGATGCTGAAGCAGGCACAGGAGGAAATGCTTAAAAACCAGGAAGCACCAGGCGAGACCATCATTCATAACGAGGAGATCGTAATAGATATCACCCCAGAGGAGGATGACAGGCCGGGAATCAGGCATGACAGGCCGTGAACCAGCTGTAGAAAAAAGGACACTTCCGCTTCCGGAGCCTGGTCTCGGCGACAACAGGAGCCCTGAAAAAAGGCTCAGGGATTCCCTGGGAAATTTTTATTCCGAACCGGTTTTTATCCCCCTGGAGACTGCCCGCAAACTTCCAAAGGTCCTGAAACAGGGCGACTTTGATGTGGATGCAGTTGCGGTTTTCGGCGAATGCGGTTGGAATGTCGCAGAAGTTTCGCCAAGCGGGACTCTATCCGGCATTTACGGGATGGCAATAGACCTGGGCAGCACATCTGTTGTCTTCTACCTTGCAGACCTGGAAACAGGAGAAACCGTCAGGACATTATCCCTGGAAAACCCCCAGAGGGAACACGGGGAAGATATCCTGGACCGCATCCTGTTTGCAGGGCGCGGGGGGCTTTCCACCCTCCAGAAAGAGGCAGTAGACCTCATCAACAAGGCGGTTACAGAGCTTACCGAAAAGGAAGGGATTTCCGCCGATTCCATTTATTACTGCACTGTGGCAGGAAACACCACCATGTGCCATTTCCTCCTGGCACTGGATCCGAGCCATATATGCCGGGAACCTTACATCCCTGCGGTCAACAAGTTCGACCTACTTCGGCCTGCAGAACTCGGGATCCGCATGCACCCCCAAGGGCTGATCTATGTACTCCCCAATGTGGGAAGCTACTTCGGTGGAGATCTCCTGGCTGGCATCCTGGCATCCGGTATGTTCCAGGAGGAAAAAATTTCCATGCTGGTGGATGTTGGGACAAACGCCGAGGTTGTCCTCGGAAACAAGGACTGGCTCGTGGCCTGTGCTGGTGCCGCCGGACCTGCCCTTGAGGGGGGGATACTGTCTTGCGGAATGAGGGCACAGGAAGGCGCGGTGGAACGGATCAAGATCTCCCCGGACAATTTTTCCGTAAGGTACGAAACCATAGGCGGCACCCCTCCAAGGGGCCTTTGCGGTTCCGCCATCATCGATCTTCTTGCGGAGATGTTCAGGGCAGGCCTGGTAGACCCCACGGGCAAACTAATGCCGGACAAGGCCCCTGAAAGGTTCAGGAAGATAGATGAGGAATGGGCCTTTGTGGTGGCTGATGAAGACGAAACTGGTACAGGCAGGCCTGTCTATATTACCCAGAGCGACATAAAAAACCTGATCCGTTCAAAGGGTGCCATGTACACCATATTGAATGTGGTCATCCAGAGCGTGGGCATAACCTTTCAGGATATTGACAACTTTTACGTTGCAGGGGCCTTCGGCAACTACATAGACCCTGAAAATGCCATCACCATAGGAATGCTTCCTGACGTTGCCCTGGAAACGTTCAAGGGCCTGGGAAATTCTGCCGGAATGGGTGCAGTAAAAGTGCTCCTTGACAGAAATGCCAGGAAAGAGCTTGATGAAATATGTGAACGTATCACCTACCTGGAGATGAATGTGAGGGGAGACTTCATGAACCAGCTCACAGGGGCGTTGTTCTTGCCCCATACGGATCTTTCCCGCTTCCCCACAGTTGCAAAGAGGTTGAATCTTCAATAGAAAGATGGATTCAACCGCACTGTGGACGCCGTTTTTAAGCCCCTGAACGGATTCATCTTTGCCTATAACGGAATCGCCGGTCTGCTTGAAACCTCCTTGAGCTCGTTGGCCACCACGGCAAATCCCTTGCCTTAAGTAAATGAAAAAACGGATTCACCGGCCAGGGCAAGGGCGGCCTTGCTTGAAACACTCCGGGGTCTTGCTCCAGAACGAGGCGGCCTCATTTTCTCCACCTGGCTGCCAGCAGCACGGCCCTTTTGACCGGATGATCATCAGGTATTG
>JALVJO010000151.1:0-19489 GCA_027028245.1 Deltaproteobacteria bacterium | reverse complement strand
ACCGGCCAGGGCAAGGGCGGCCTTGCTTGAAACACTCCGGGGTCTTGCTCCAGAACGAGGCGGCCTCATTTTCTCCACCTGGCTGCCAGCAGCACGGCCCTTTTGACCGGATGATCATCAGGTATTGCCTCTATGGTTGTGATCTTTGCAGAACCGATCTCGGCCACGCTGACCTGGCATGAAAGCCCCAAGCAAAGAGCAAATAAAAAGAGCAAATAAGAAATACTACATAGATTATTCCGGACTTGAACTGACGTCTTTTACGCACCTGAAACCCACTTCTTCAAAGGCCTCCCACGGGTTCCTTATAACAGGTCTTGGGCTGAAATCACCCGGTTTGCGGGCTTCGAATCCGCCTAAAACGGCAAAGATGTACTTGTCTCCTTCCAGGGACTCCCTGACCCAGGTACCCAGGTTCATATTCAAGCCCTTTATGCCGAAGAGGTTTGCCTTCATCAGCATTACCGGATATGGAAGCTCAAGAGGTTGGAAAAAGGTTTCCGGCATAATTATTCTTTTGGATCCCTGAACTGACTGCTTTACATGCCCTTGGGATGCGGCAAACAGCCATTCAACCGGGCTTGGAAGCCTTTCGTTATGAAAGGAGGCAAAGGCCTGTGCGCCATAAGCGGTAACCCTCAATACCGGGCATGCGGAATGGGCAGTGTTTTTAATCCTGAAAACGCCATTATCATAGACTATGGGCTCGTAACCCTGCATAACCTGGCCAAGATAAAGATAAATCTTTCCATTTCTCTTGACCGCGTAGCCATCTATGATGATTTCAGAGGCCACCTTGTTCAAAAAATCCACAAACTGCTGATTGGTTACAGGAGTTTCATCCATATAAAAGGCCTTGACCTTGATATCACGGGCTCCCTTGTGGTCCACGCCCTCAGGCACCCAGAACGTCCCCCCGGGAACGAGCTTCAGGACGCTTCCGTCTCTGGCAGAAACCTGTGCAGGGATGCCCGCAGGAAAGACTAGATTCTGCACCTTTTCTTCAGAAGACTGGAACACATGCTCCCGCAAGGAATGATATGCCCAAAATGTCAGCATAACTGCAAGCAAAGCAGCAGCCACACCCAGAACAATGGCCTTGTTTTTAGAAAGCAGCAATGCCCGGGCTGCCTGCCCGTCATCCCTTTCAGGGGATTCTCCCTGGCCTGCCAGGTCCAGTATCTCCATTAATCTGGATTTCAGGGTATTTATTGACCGAAACCTGTTTTCAGATTTTTCATCCGTTGCATTCCGGATGATTTCGTCCAGTGCCCTGAAAAAGGCAGAACCTGCCTCTTTCAACCTGGCCTTGGTAAAAGGAACTGCATTTTCAGGCATTTTACCGTCAATGGCCTCATAAAGGATCTTTCCCAGGGCGTATATATCCGTGCGCTGATCCGAACCCTTGAAATCCACGAACTGCTCAGGGGCCATGTATGGCGGGGTCCCCTTTATTTCCATGGAACAAGTCATTGATTCCAGCCTGCAGGAGCGTGCAAGACCGAAGTCGGCTATCTTGGGGATGTCCCCGTCCATCAGGACGTTTTCAGGCTTTAGATCCCTGTGGAATATTCCCGCCCTGTGTATGGCATCAACGCCGTCCAGAACAGGCAAGAAAAACTTCTTAATCCACTGGGCGGTCTGCTTTTCATCAGGGTAAAAGCCCTCCTCCCTCATGGTATCTCTCAAGGTCCGGCCGGGAACATATTCAAGTGCTATGTATTCAAATTCAAAGGCCTGATCACCCTTTTGTATACTTGCAGTGTCAAAGTCGTATATCTGGAGGACATTGGGATGGCGTATCTGGGCCATAGTAAGGACTTCCTGCCTGAACCGCTTCAGGGCGTTTTCCTTTTCCTCCTCGTCCTCTGATATATCATTCAGCCATTCCTCTGATATGATCTTGATGGCAACATCTCTCTTGAGATTAAGCTGATGCGCCCTGTAAATTTCGCCCATTCCGCCCTTGGCGATAAATTCAAGAATCACCCACTTGTCATTGAGTATAGTGCCCATGGGCAGGCTGTATTCTTGTTTGTCAGGCATGGCCTTCCCCGTCAGTGCTCAGTATATTTTACTACTATCACGGTGATATTATCCCTGCCGCCCTTTTCAAGGGCCCTTTCCACCAGGATGTCGCATGTTTCATGCAATGAGACATCCATTTCCAGTATCCCTGCTATAAGCTCATCCGGCACCATATCGTGGAGTCCATCAGTGCAAAGGAGGAAGATGTCGCCGGCCTTCAAGGCCTCGCACCTGGTATAAACCGATTCAAAACCCTGCCCCATGGCCTGCATCAAAATATGCCGCATGGGGTCCTTTCTGGCCTCTTCAGGAGTCAGATCCCCCGTATCCACGAGGTCCTGGACAAAGGTATGGTCTCTTGTGAGCAGCTCAAGATGGTGATTCCTGAGCCGGTAAATCCTGCTGTCTCCCACATGGCCGATTACTGCCTGTCCTCCCTTGAGTACGAGCACAGACAAGGTGGTTCCCAGCCCCTCGCATTGCCTATTTTCGCATTCAAAAAAGCAGATCTTCTTGTCTGCAGCAGAAAATGCCTGCTTAAGACGATTGACAATGGGTTTGCACGAAAAGACAGAGGCGCCTGAGTAGAGAAATCCTTCTGCCTCTGAAACATCGTAATAGTATTTTTTTATTGTGTTGCAGGCAATACGGCTTGCCATATCCCCTGCCGGATGCCCGCCCATGCCGTCAGCAACGGCAAACAACCGCCCCATGCGGTCTACATCGCATCCAGAGAAGGAATCATTTACTACCAGGAAGAAGTCATCATTCTTCTTTCTCTTCAGGCCTATGTCAGTCTTTGAACAAAATTTTATCATAATGAAACGGGCGGTTGACCGGACTGAAAATTACAGCAGACAATCCCAAGGGCATGAAGACCGGTTGAGCAGCATTTTTCTTCAAACATGCCCCAACATGCCTCGAAGTCCGATTTATTATAAACAATTCAAATAGATACAATCCATCAGGCTGGTTCCTTCCCTCGAAGGATGCTTGTTGTTGTGGAATATGCCGCAGGGATCTGAATCAGCAAAGGGTTCGATGGTAAGACTGATCCGCATTTGAAGTATTTAAAGTGCCAGCAAACCATCTTCTTAAGCCGCTTTCAAGGCCGTAATCCATGTAGTACATGGTGTAACAGCATGACATTTTTACACATGATTGTCACCTGAAATTTATTCTCAAAGATTATAAAGACCTTGGCGCCTTCCGGTCTCCTTGACAACTCTGAAGAAAAAACCTGGTTTTTTTAAAGGATTCAGAAAAAGAGTCTGCAAATCCAGACAGATGCAAGAATGCCTGCAGCATCTGCACACAGGGCCGCAGGCAGGGCATGGCGGGTCTGTCTGATTCCCACGCTCCCAAAATATACGGCCAGTACGTAGAAGGTGGTTTCCGTTGAGCCCTGCATTACGGAGACAAGATAGGAAAGAAAACTGTCTGGCGACCTGTTGACTATCTCCGACATGATTCCAAAGGCCCCGCTCCCTGAAAGGGGGCGCATTAGTGCCATGGCCAGGGCCTCGGGAGGCATGCCGATAAGTCCCGTTACGGGAGAAAGAAGCCTGATGAAGATATCCATGGCGCCGCTGGCCCTGAGCATCCCTATTGCAACGAATATGGCAACCATGTACGGAATAATCTTTATTGCCGTGTTAAAACCCTCCCGGGCCCCGTCTGTCATACTCTCGTAAACCGGTACTCCCTTGAGGAAACCAAATATGAGGAAAAGACAGATAAGAACAGGTATCAGCCAGCTTGAAAGCAGGTTGATGTTTTCAAGACTGAAAAGGTCTCCGGGAGGATCCTGAAAAAGCCTGGCAATTGAGGCTGCGGCAAATGCCATGACAGCTCCCCAGACAAAAATCCTTGCCGCCGGGCTTATCTTCTGCCTGCCTCCTTCATCCTTTTCATGGGAGGCCTTCTCCTCCTGGGCCGCACTGGCTGGCGCTGGCCTTTCCAAACGTGGTTCCCGCCATCTCGGATCCCTTTTTTCAAGGATCTTTGCAGCTGTTACTGCAACAAGGGTGGACACGGTTGTTGCCAGGATGGAAGGAAGAAGAATGGCGGCAGGATGCGAGGCATTTGCAGCAGCCCGCACGGTTATTACACCCAGGGGGAGGAGGGTCACACTGGAAGTATTAATTGCAAGAAACAGGCACATGGCATTTGTGGCCCTTCCCTTCTCGGGGGAGAGCCGGTCAAGTTCCTGCATGGCCTTTATGCCCATGGGAGTGGCTGCGTTTCCAAGGCCCAGGGCATTTGCGGCCATGTTCATAATCATGGCCGACATGGCAGGATGCTCAGAAGGCACATCTGGGAAAAGTCTGGTCATGACAGGCCTCAGACACCTGGCAATTATCTTCAATAAGCCACCGTCTTCAGCCACCTTCATGAGCCCCAGCCACAATGCCATTGGGCCGATAAGGCTTATGGCCAGAGTCACCGCAGCCTTGGCTGAATCAAAGGAGGCCTTTGTCACCTTGTCCATGGTGCCTGTATAAGCGGCGGTAACCACGGCAACCAGTATCATGCCAAGCCATATGATGTTTATTGCAGCAGGCTTGTTATCCACGGAGAAAAGTATTCCCTAAAGCAAGGTCTCGTTGACTTAAGTCAATGCCGTAATGCGACAAATTACCCATAGTTAAAACTGTTAAAAACTCCTGTCCCAAACCGGCGGCAGTTTGTTTCAGGGGCGGAAATTAAAAATATTCAATATTCAATATTCAGAGGTGACTATAATGAAAGTTCTTAGAAAAATCATAGAAATTGATGAAGAGCTGTGCGATGGCTGCGGTCAGTGTGTTCCTGCCTGCGAAGAAGGGGCAATTGAGATTGTAAACGGCAAGGCAAGACTTGTAGCTGAAAAATATTGCGACGGCCTTGGGGCCTGCATGGGAGATTGCCCAACTGGTGCGCTCAGGATCGTTGAAAGGGAGGCTGAAGACTTTGACGAAGAGGCAGTTGAAAAATATCTCAAGGCCAAGAAGGCCGCACTATCTGATGCATGCGGATGTCCGTCAAGCCAGGTGAAGAATCTGCAGCCCGGGGCTCTAAACGCCGTGGGCCCGGCACCTGCAGCCTCTCTTCTGGGACACTGGCCCATCCAGATCCGGCTGATTCCTCCCCATGCGCCCTTTCTTAAAAATGCATCTATCCTGGTAGCCGCAGACTGTGCGGCAGTTGCATGCCCTGACTTTCACCAGAGATTCGTTCCCGGCAAGGTGATCATGCTCGGCTGCCCAAAGTTCGACGACGCCTCGGAATATGTAAAAAGATTCGCGGAAATCTTTGAAAAAAACCCCATTGATAGTATTTCTACAGTAATCATGGAAGTACCATGCTGCTCAGCCATGCTCGGCATCCTCAAAAAGGCCATGGAGGAGTCAGGCAGGAGCTTTGCCATCAACACCTCGGTAATCGGGCTCAAGGGCAATATAATAAGGGAAGAAGTTATTTCCTGAAAACAGGAGAGACGACGTGTCAGGATTTGCGGCCCTGGAGGCCATCTACGACTTTTATGACCGGTTCACAAAGGGCTTTTCCACTGCCTGCACCAAGGGATGCAATACGTGCTGCACAACAAATGTTACGCTCACAAGCCTTGAGACCGGCTATCTGCTGAAGTCTGAAAGGCTGAACAAAAGCATCCTCGAAAGGCTGGAAGATGAAAGGCAAAAAGACCATTTCATTCCCAGCACAACCATTAACACCACGGCTGCCATGTGCCTGGCACAAAAGCCCATCCCAGAAGAGACCTCTGCGGTCACCTTCAATCCATGTCCCCTGCTGGATGAAGAGGGGCTTTGTTCGGTTTATGAACACAGGCCATTTTCCTGCAGGGCCATGTCGTCTGAAACAGTCTGTACCGAGGGAGGCCAGGCGAACATGCCGCCTTTCATGGTTACCATCAACCTGGCCCTTTATCAGATTCTGGAACACATTGATGCAGAGGGATGGTACGGCAACCTGCTTGACATGATTCCCCTGGGCTTGGAAGAAAGGGAAAAGGCTGGCCGGATGGTTGCCGCACAGGAAGGTAAGATCAAGACCAACAGGAGGCTGCCCTGCTTCATTATCCCCCCGGACGACATGATCCGTTTTAAATCATTTATGAGAAGGCTTTCAAAGGAAAAGGCAGGGGACAGCCCTCTTGGCACATTCCTCCCGGAAGACTACAAGATACTTTCCTGACAGCATCACCTATGCCCGGGGAGCAGGGCTCCCCGGCGCCTGAAGCCAGACGGATATCCCGATACCAGGATATTCAGCCCGAAAAGATTCTAACCGTATGCATGGGTCCCCAGCACGCAGGGCACCCCGTATTTTTCCTCGACTATCTTCTTGAACTCTTCGAAATCGTGGTTCTTGCACATGGGAACCGCCTTGACCATGCAGTTGCTCAAATGGATGGCATCTACCTTGACATTTTTCATCACGCTTCCGATGTTGTTGATGGTGGCCCTTCCAGGACATGAGCAGCGCAGGAAACCCACGATGGCCGGATCATCATACTTAGCAAACTCCCCGTTTTTCTCCTTTACCGCGCTGATGCACTTATATTCCCCCGGACATCCGTATCCTGCATCCATGTAGGAACCGCACCCTATTACCAGAATGTTCATGGCCAAACCTCCTTTCATTTTTTAATTATTAATTCTGAAACTACAATTGTTTTGAAAAAATTCAAGGCCCTGCCTGCAGGTACAAGTTGACTCAAAACCTCTTTTTAATGATAATGCCGTGGATTTCTGTTGAAAATTATAATACAAAAGGGCATTAAAGACCAGGAAAGACCTGTGAAAGAATTCACCTCCAAGGAAAGACAATTTATGAGGGCTGCCATAAGGCTGGCCCAAAAGGGCCTCGGCTTCACCTCTCCGAACCCGGCAGTGGGGGCAGTGATTGTAAAGGATGGTGAAATTGTTGGAAGAGGCTATCACAAAAGGGCTGGGACTGCCCATGCGGAAGTCAATGCCATAAAAGACGCGGGTGAAAGGTGCAGGGGAGCGGAAATCTATGTAACCCTTGAGCCGTGCAACCACACGGGCAGAACTCCCCCTTGCACAAGGGCCATTCTGGAATCTGGCATAACCAGGGTGGTTCTGGGTGCCCTGGATCCCAACCCCTCTGTTAAGGGGGGAGGGGCAGAATACCTGGCGTCTCAGGGCCTCAGGGTGGACACCGGACTTCTTGAAAAAGAATGCATGCTTCTCCTGGCTCCCTTTGCCAAATCTGTAAAAAAGGGGCTTCCCTGGGTCAGGGCAAAGACGGCCTGCAGCATTGATGGCAGGATTGCAACCAGGACTGGTCATTCAAAGTGGATCACAAATGAAAAGGCCAGGGGTTTCGGACAGAAACTCAGGAAAATCAGCGACGCAATACTGGTGGGAAGGGGAACTGTTCAGGCAGATGATCCGAGTCTTACCTGGAGGCCTGGAAAAAGGCCCCTGGTTCCCAAGCGTCTTTTGAGGGTCATACTGGACAGCAGGCTTGAAAGCCCAGCGGATTCAAAAGTTTTCAACGTAAGCGAAGGTGCGCCCACCATGGTGGCCGTAACCAGGCCGGACAAAAAAAAGGCAGGGTTTCTTGAGGAAATAGGCGTCAAGATAGTAAAATTTCCGCCTGACCAAACAGGAAGGCCTGACCTTGAGGCCCTCTTAAAATACCTGGGCGGCATGAATATCCAGTCCCTTCTTGTAGAGGGAGGTGCCGGGGTACTTGGAAGTTTTTATGACCAGGGGCTCGTGGACCAGGCCTTTTTCTTCTTTGCGCCGGTTGTTATCGGTGGAGAGGATGCCAGGGATGCCATTGGAGGCCTTGGCCCGGACAGGCTGCATGAGGCCGCAAGACTCAAGGACGTTACTATCCGGCGGCTGCAGGACAACTGGCTTGTCCAGGGTGTAGTATCAGACTTAGAAGGCCTGTGGAGGCAATAACCCATGTTTACCGGAATCATAGAAGGACTTGGCACCATTACCGGCATTACCGCTGCCTCAAGGGGGGTGCGCTTCAGCATAAGGCCTGATTTCCACCTGGAGGACCCACGGCTTGGGGAAAGCATTGCCGTAAACGGCGCCTGTCTGACCGCCACGGAATTCGGCAGGGATTCTTTCAAGGTCGATGTTTCACCGGAAACACTTTCCAGGACCACGCTTGGGGCCCTGAAGACAGGCTCCAGGGTCAACCTGGAAAGGGCGCTCAGGCTCTCTGACAGGCTTGGAGGCCACATAGTCAGCGGACACGTAGACTGCGTGGCAGTAATCCAGGAAAAATCAGCACAGGGTGAATTCACCATATATTCGTTCCGGCTGGATCCCAGGTTTGACCGCTACCTTATAGAAAAGGGTTCAGTGGCAGTTGACGGTATCAGCCTTACTGTAAACTCCTGCGGCCAGGGAGGCTTCAGTGTCTCCATCATCCCCCACACCTGTAAACTCACCACCCTGTCCATGAAAAAACCAGGGGACAAGGTTAATATTGAGCTGGACATTATAGGAAAGTATATTGAAAGACTGCTCTTTGCGGCAGAAGGCAAAAAGGCTTCCGGCAAAACCGAGGACACGGGCCTCAGCAGGGACCTGCTGGCGCGTTACGGTTTTCTCTAAGATGAAAATTGCCGGACTTGACCGGCCGCAAAGCAGCAAAAAGATATCAACAAGACGTTGAAATAAAAGCTGGAGTCTTATCATAACCATGGCAAAATCCACTATAGAAGAAGCAATTGAAGATATAAAGCAGGGGAAGATGGTCATCCTCGTAGATGACGAAGACAGGGAAAACGAGGGCGACCTGTGTCTTGCAGCCGAAAAGGTCACTCCCGAGGCCATCAACTTCATGGCAAAGTACGGAAGGGGTCTCATCTGTCTTGCCCTTACCGGTGAAATGGTAGACAGGCTGGGGCTTCCCATGATGGCATCAAAGAATACCTCCCGGTTCGGCACAGCCTTTACCGTTTCCATTGAGGCACGAAGGGGAGTTACCACCGGAATATCCGCACAGGACAGGGCTACCACAATCCAGACTGTCATGAAGGATGGCTGCGGCCCGGATGACATAGCCACGCCCGGGCATGTTTTCCCCTTAAGGGCCAGGAAGGGTGGAGTGCTTGTAAGGGCCGGCCAGACTGAAGGTTCCGTGGACCTTGCAAGGCTTGCAGGCCTTAAGCCTGCAGGAGTCATCTGCGAGATAATGAAGGATGACGGCACAATGGCCAGGATGCCTGACCTCGAGATCTTTTCACAGGAACACGGCCTAAAGATAGTCACCATTGCAGACCTGATAGAATACCGCCTTCGCACAGAAAGTTTCGTCAAAAGAGAGGTGGAGACAAGGCTTCCCTCCAGGTTCGGCGGCGAGTGGAAGCTCATAGCCTATACCTCAGTGCTGGATACCCATGAGCACTTGGCGCTTATCCTTGGAGACCCTGTAATCAAGCCCGACGAGAAGATACTGGTAAGAGTCCATTCCGAATGCCTCACAGGAGACGTCTTCGGCTCCCTGAGGTGCGACTGCGGCCCCCAGCTGCAAAGGGCCATGATGCAGATTGCCCGGGAGGGAAGAGGAGTGCTTCTTTATATGCGCCAGGAAGGAAGGGGAATAGGTCTTATCAACAAGCTCAAGGCCTACAAGCTGCAGGATCACGGCAAGGACACCGTGGAGGCCAACAAGGAGCTGGGGTTCAAGGCAGATCTCAGGGACTACGGAGTAGGAGCCCAGATACTCAGGGATCTCGGCATAAAAAAGATGCGCCTTATGACCAACAATCCCAAAAAGATTGTGGGCCTGGAAGGCTACGGCCTGGAAGTGGTGGAACGTGTGCCCATTGAAATTCCGCCCCAGGATGAAAACATCAATTACCTGAAATGCAAGGCAGAGAAGATGGGGCATCTTCTTCACATAGATTAAGGAGAGGGAGGTTATCTGCTCACAGGGTACCGCATCTCGCGGGATCAGACGCTTGAAGTACAGATTGTACGTCTGCGCGTCTTCCGCCTTGTATCTGCAGCACCCTGCAAGCAGATTCATGAAAATTTGCACGGACTTATTGAGAAGCTACGACGGAGGTTAGTAAATGCCGAGAAACTTTGAAGGAAACCTAAATGCAGAAGGGCTCAGGATCGGCATCATAGTGGCCCGTTTCAATGAATTCATATCCAGCAAGCTCCTGGGGGGCAGCCTCGATGCCCTCATCCGCCACGGCGCCAAAGACCAGGACATAGAAGTTGCCTGGGTGCCTGGTGCCTTTGAAATCCCCCTTACGGCAAAACGCATGGCCGCCTCGGGAAAATACGACTGTATCATCTGCCTCGGCTGCATCATAAGGGGAGCCACCCCGCATTTTGACTATGTTGCAGCAGAATCTTCCAAGGGGATTGCCCAGGTTGCAATGAAGGCAGACTGTCCCGTGGCCTTCGGGGTGCTTACAACCGAGACCATTGAGCAGGCCATTGAGCGTGCAGGCACAAAGGCCGGCAACAAGGGATGGGATGCTGCTCTTGCCGCCGTGGAAATGGCCAACCTCCTGAAAGCGATCGAGGTCTGATGGCGGGCAGGCGCAAGGGACGCTCCATTGCACTCCAGATACTTTACCAGGCAGACTGGGCCGAAGACATGAAGCCCGAGGATGCCTCGGAATTTGCACTAAAAAGCCTGGAGGAATATGAAAAGGAACTTGCCCCCGGAGGCAGGCCCAATGACCAGGAACTTGCCCGCTTCATAGTCATGCTGGTTTCCGGTGTACTCACCAGGCGCCGTGAGATTGATACGATAATCAGCCGCTTTTCCAGAAAGTGGAAACTGGAGAGGATGGCAGCAGTGGACAGAAACATCCTCCGCCTTGGGATCTTTGAACTATGCTACCTTGAAGAAGTTCCCCCAAGGGTGGCCATAAACGAGGCAGTGGAACTGGCAAAGAGGTTCGGGGATGCAAATTCCTCCGGGTTCATAAACGGCATCCTGGATGCTGTGTTTCAGGAAGCATGTACAGGAAAGACCGGCAAATCATGACGTAAGCGGCGGCAGCTGATAAATACGACCATATCAAGAATTGACCAATGAAATACAACTTCACCGACATAGAGAAACGGCAGCAGAAACTCTGGGAAGAAAAGGAAATTTTCAGGCTGGACGACCGGTCTGCTTCCAAGCCTTATTACTGCCTGGAGATGTTCCCATACCCTTCGGGCAGAATTCACATGGGGCATGTCAGAAACTATTCCATAGGGGATGTAATCGCCAGATTCAGAAAGATGCGGGGTTTTGATGTCCTGCATCCCATGGGCTGGGACGCCTTTGGACTGCCGGCAGAAAATGCGGCCATAAAGCACGGGATACACCCGGCCAAATGGACCTACGAAAACATAGATTACATGCGCCGCCAGCTCAAACGCATGGGTCTTTCCTACGATTGGTCCAGGGAGCTTGCCACCTGCGACCCGGAATATTACCGGTGGGAGCAGCTCTTTTTCATCGAGATGCTGGAAAAGGGACTGGTTTACACCAAGAAATCCAAGGTCAACTGGTGCGAGCAGTGCCAGACCGTCCTTGCCAACGAACAGGTGGAAGAAGGCAGGTGCTGGCGATGCGATACGGAGGTGGAAGAAAGGGAGCTGGACGGCTGGTTTTTCAGGATCACGGCATATGCCGAGGAGCTCCTGGAAGGATGCGACCATTTGAAGGGCTGGCCCGAAAAGGTCCTGATAATGCAGAAAAACTGGATAGGCAAAAGTATCGGTGCCGAGATCACCTTCCCGGTCAAGGGGAAAGACCAGCCAATAAAGGTATTTACCACCAGGCCTGACACGCTCTTTGGAGTGACCTTCATGAGCCTTTCGCCTGAACATCCCATGGCCATGGAACTGGCCATGGGCACGGACCAGGAGGACAATGTCAGGACGTTTATAGAAAAATGGAAAAGGAGTCTCAAGTCTGAAAGATACGGGGAAACAGAAAAAGAAGGTGTCTTTACAGGCAGTTTTGCCCTCCACCCGGTGACAGGAAAAGAAATCCCCATCTTCATAGCAAACTTCGTCTTGATGGAGTACGGCACAGGAGCCGTCATGGCAGTTCCTGCACACGACCAGAGAGATTTTGAATTTGCCAAGAGATACCACCTGCCCATACGCCTTGTAATACTGCCCCGGGACAGCGAAATAGACCCGGAAAACATGTCGGAGGCATGGGAAGGCCCGGGCATACTGGTAAATTCAGGGCACTTTGACGGCATGGACAACCAGGAGGCAAAAAAGGCCATAGTTGATTTCCTTGAAAAAGAGGGAAAGGGTACCCCCAAGGTGACCTACCGGCTCAGGGATTGGGGCATATCCAGACAGCGCTACTGGGGCGCACCCATACCAATCGTACACTGTCCCAACTGCGGGGCAGTGCCTGTCAAAAAAGAGGACCTGCCGGTAAAACTTCCCTTCGACGTGGAATTTGATCCAAAAGGACGTTCGCCCCTGCCTTATCTCAAGAGTTTTTACGAAACAACCTGTCCCAGGTGCGGGGCAGACGCAAGGCGGGAAACAGATACCATGGACACCTTTGTGGAATCGTCCTGGTACTTTGCCCGCTACATATGCCCAGATGACAAAAACAGGCCCCTGGACAAGGACAGGGTTGACCGTTGGCTGCCTGTTGACCAGTATATCGGCGGCATAGAACACGCCATTCTCCACCTTCTTTACTCGCGTTTTTTCACCAGGGTGCTCAGAGACCTGGGTTACCTTTCAGCCAGTGAGCCCTTTGACCGGCTGCTGACCCAGGGCATGGTACTCAAGGACGGGGCCAAAATGTCCAAGTCCAAGGGCAACGTTGTAGACCCGAATACCATGATAGAACGCTTTGGAGCCGACACTGTGCGCCTGTTCATACTTTTTGCCGCGCCTCCTGAAAGGGACCTGGAATGGAGCGACAGAGGCGTGGAAGGCGCCCACAGGTTTCTGCAGAGGATCTGGCGCCTGGTGACAGACAACCTGGAAGATTTGAAAAATGTCCGGGGCAAGGAGTATTCCAGCCCGGCCCAGGCGGCATCCCGGCATCAGGCGTTAAAGAAACTCAGGCAGAAGACCCACCAGACCATAGGCAAGGTCACCCAGGACATCGAGGAAAGATATCATTTCAATACGGCTATCAGTGCGGTCATGGAACTTGCCAACGAGACGGCCTCGGTCCTCAGGAGAGAATCTGCTTCAGGAGATTCGATACCTGAAGATGCCCTGTGGCCCGTGGTGCTCGAGGCCCTGGAAACAATACTTCTGCTTCTCAGTCCTGTTGTTCCGCATATTACCGCAGAACTCTGGACTCTTCTGGGCCATGAAAGGATAATAAGCCTTGAGCCCTGGCCTGAAGCAGACAAAGACGCTGCAAAGATTGATAATGTTACCATAGTCGTCCAGATCAAGGGCAAGGTAAGGGGGAAAGTCCAGGTGCCGGCAGGTGCCAGTCAGGAAGAAGTGGAAGCTGCTGCTATGGAAGAGACCAATGTGAAGCGTCACCTGGAAGGCAAGGAAATAAGAAAGGTCATCTATGTAAAGGACAGGTTGCTGAACATTGTGGTCTAACACCGTACTGATAAAAAGAACCGGGCGGTTTCTGCTGCCCCTTATTTTATGGCTGATGTGCAGTTCCTGCGGATACCACAGGCAGGAAACCACCGTGCAGCTGCCTGACTGGGTCAGGACCATCTACATTGCCCCCCTGAAGAACAACAGCAATGAGCTTCGCCTGGGCACATGGATCACAGACGAGCTCAGGGAGGAATTTCTCAGGGACAGCGGGTTGAAACTGGTGCCCAGAGAAGAGGCAGATGTAATCCTGGAAGGCCGGGTGCTCAGCGCTTATACCAGCGGCCTTTCATATGTACGCTATGATGTTGCCGTTGAAAGACGTATCGGAGTGGAATGTGTGGTAACCCTTACCGAGGCAAAGACTGGAAACGAGATCTGGAAAAGCACCACCATCTACCGTGAAGAAGGATTTTACGTGGCCAAAGACATAATGACCACGGAAGACCACAAGGATACAGCCCTTCAAAAAATCAGCCAGGACATAGCAGAAATTATACATCACAGGATTACCGGGGTGTTCTAACCCCTGATAAAAACTGTCAAAAGCCCCTGACCGTAAAGATTTCCCGTTTATCTTTGCCTTGATGCCCTGCTTGAAATCTTACACGGGCCTTCCAGGCCCGCTGGTGCCGGCTCAGCAAGAAGATGTATTCCCCCCGCCTTTGTCATCTCCGGGCCCTGTTCCACCTGAACAGCAGCTTACTGACTGTCTATTTTCTGGTGGTTTCTTGCGGCTGAAAAAGATCTTTTTCAGCCTTGAGGCCACTGGTTTTACAGAAAGGGCCAGCAGTGTCACAGCACCTGCTGTCTTAAGCCAGTAAGGCATCATTTCAGAGGCCTGGCCTATGGCCGCCGTGGCTGATATGCCGAAAGACATGTAGACAATATCCAGTACCAGGCCTGATATTACCGCGCACACCGAAAGAGAAAGGAGATATATCACAGTGCCCCTTTTACCCAGAATACCCGTGATGACGGAAAGGGATGTGACATTGGTGGCAGGACCGGCAAGCAGAAAGACAAGGGCAGTCCCCGGGCTTGCCCCCTTCATGATAAGGGCCGCTGCCACCGGCGTAGAGGCAGTTGCACATATATATATGGGGATTCCAACAAGCAGCATCAGCAGCATGGAGCCGATTCCGCCCCCTAGATGGGATGTCAGCAGGTCGCCCGGCAGGGCAACTGCTATGATGCCGGCGATGAGGACCCCTGCCAGGAACCATACCGCCAGATCAGACCATACATCCGTTACGGCAAACCTGAGCCCTGCTGCGAGTTTTTCGAAAAAGGAATGATGGGCTGAATGCTCTTCAGGCGGACAATTCTTCCCGTCACAGCAGGAATCAACCGGACAGGACTGGTCGGGCATGGAGGAGTTGGCTTCCAGGACCTGCTCTTCCCCCTGCCCAAAGATATTTTCCATGATCCCGGTGAAAAACGCTGAAAAAAAGGCTGCCACAGGCCTTGCAATAGTCATGACCGGGTCTATAAGTGCCCAGGTTACAGCCATGGAATCCACCCCGGATTCCGGCGTGGAGATTAGAAATGCCGCGGTAGCACCCCTACCTGCCCCCTGTTTCTTGAGAGAAGCTGCCGCCGGCAGCGTACCGCACGATCAAAGGGGCAGGGGAATGCCGAAAAGGGCAGCCTTGGCCACGGATGAAAAACGCCCCTTCCCAAGGTGCCTGGCTACTGCTGCAGGACTTAAAAAGGCCTTTAAGAGTCCGGCAGCAAGGATGCCCAGCAGGATGTATATTCCTGCAGCCA
The DNA here is from genome assembly GCA_027028245.1 of Deltaproteobacteria bacterium. Lineage (GTDB taxonomy): Bacteria > Desulfobacterota > Dissulfuribacteria > Dissulfuribacterales > QOAL01 > QOAL01. The sequence continues at coordinate 4,121 of JALVJO010000151.1, read as the reverse complement.
GGAGCATGTTCCATGACTGGATGATAATTTCGGCTGATATATTCAATTTTCGGCCGGCTCCATGATCTGAAATTTCAGGTGAATTCTCCCCTTACGATCTCTCCTTCCACGAGATATATGACCTCTTCTGCAATGTTCGTGGCCCTGTCCGCAATGCGCTCAAGGTGCCTTGCCAGAATATAGCAGTCTATGAGGCGTCTTGCAGCCTCAGGATGTTTCTTTATCTCTTCTATTACCTCAGCATAGTGCCTGCTCCTAAGGTCATCCACGTCGTCGTCCAGGATGAATATCTTATGGGCTATATCTGCATCCTGGTAGGCACAGGCATCAAGGGCAAGCTTGAACATGGTTATGACCTTCCTGGCCATCTCGTCATAATCAGGCTGGTAATCCAGGGTCGTGGTCCCATCCTTTGAAAAATCACCGACTCTTCTGGCAATGCTTACTGCATAATCCCCTATGCGCTCAAGTTCATTGTTTATCTTGATAATTGCAATGATTACCCTCAAATCCTTTGCCACAGGCTGGTAAAGGGCAAGAATCTTCAGGCACTCTTCTTCTATGTCTATTTCCATCTCGTCTATTTCATAGTCGGAGGTAGCGACAAATTTTATCAGTTTGGGATCCCTGGTCTTTATACATTCACATGCCTTTCTTATCCTGTCTTCTACAAGACTTCCCAGCTTCAGAAATTTTTCAAACAGCTTGTCGAGTTGTCTGTGAAACGTGTAATGGCGTGTGGGCATGTTTTCCTCCGAGGTTTTTGTGAGACCAGCTTAAGGGGTTATTGTTAGGGTATTGTAAGGCTTTTGTTAGATTATCATAAAACACACCATTCCGGTATTGTAAGAATGGCGTAAATCTACCAGATTTTCCCGTATGGGGAAAAATGGATTCAAGCCCTTTCCATTTTTTTCTGTTTTATAATACGATGAAAGGGGAAAAACCAATATGCACAACCATTCTATCCTGATAATAGAAGACGAAGAGGATATACAACAGTTAGTCAGCTACCACCTAGTAAAGGCAGGTTTCCATGTCCTTTGCGCAGAAAACGGTGAAGAAGGACTGAAGATCTTTGAAACAGAAAAGGTAGACCTTGTAATACTTGATCTCATGCTGCCGGGAATGGACGGCGTGGAGGTCTGCAGGCAGATGAAGCAGTCCAGGGCACAATCCATTGTCCCTGTAATAATGCTGACTGCAAAGGGAGAAGAGGATGATATGGTCCAGGGACTGGAAGCAGGCGCAGATGACTACGTCGCCAAGCCTTTCAGCCCGAAGGTTCTTGTCGCGAGGATTAAGGCCCATCTCAGGAGAGACCATAAGCTGAGAGCCCGTTTCAGTCCCTCTTCAACCTGCCTTTCTCTTCCGGGAGGTCTCCATGTCAATTTTGAAAAACACGAGGTGGCCATTGGAGCAGAGCCGATAGATCTTACCATAAGCGAATTCAACATATTAGGCCTGCTTGCCTCTAAACCGGACATGGTCTTCACGAGGCAACAGATCATAGATAATATCCGGGGTTACGGATACGAGGTGACACCGAGGGCGGTGGACGTACAGATACACGGCCTGAGGAAAAAGCTCAAGTCCGCTGGGAAACTAATAGAAACTGTAAGGGGCGTGGGATACAGGTTCAGGGGAGAGACAGGGTGAAGCAGAGACCCCTTTCGAGGTACCTGTTCTGGTGGAATGTTGTTTTGAGCCTGTGCTGCCTATTGGCGATTTTCATCCTGTTTTCAGCAACAATTAAAGAAGAGGAATTTCCCCGGTTTGTCACCCTTTATCTTTTCCTTGGCGCAGCTGTGGTAATTCTGTGTATGCCTCTTTCTGTGGCAGTTTCAAAAATTCTTACTGGCCCTCTAAGGGAACTCGTCAGGGCAGTCAGGGGATCTGGCCGGGAAGGAAACGGGCAGGAGTTCGGGCGCAAGCTCAGGCTGCCTGACGGGGTTTTAAACTATGAAGAGGCAGTAAGCCTCTATTCTGCTCTCAACGACTTACTGCCCGATTTAAGAAAAAGGTTCAACCGGGTGAAAAAAGAAAAGGACCGCCTCGAGCTTGTCTTTTTCAGCATGAAGGAGGCTGTATTTCTCCTGGATGCCCGGGGTTGTGTAAAAACCATGAACAAGGCGGCCGAGGCACTAGTTTCCGCTTCAGAAAAAGAGGCCAGGGGAAGGCCTCTCATTACCATTTTTCGCGACATAAACCTTGCCAGGCACGTAGACAAGATATACTCGGACTTAAGGGAAAGAGAAGAAGAACTTATCCTTCATACAGGCAGGGAAGAGGTCAAGAGACGCTGTTTTTTTGTCAGGTCTGTCATTATACATGACCCTGGAGGAAAACCTTCGGGGGTGCTCGTGGTCATGGATGACCGCACAAGGCTTAAACGCCTGGAAGACATGAGAAAGGACTTTGTTGCAAACGTGTCCCATGAATTAAAGACCCCTGTTACTGCCATTAAGGGCTACGTGGAGACACTTCTGGATGAGGCAGCTGACGAGAATGACACGGCCCGCCGCTTTTTAGAGATCATAGAAAGGCAGTCAATCAGGCTGGAAGCACTTGTAGAGGATCTGCTTCTTCTTTCAAGGATTGAGAGCGAGCCCTATCGCCGGGAAATAAAACGAGTCAGCCTCGACGTCTGCCATATACTCCATTCCGCAGTTCAGGCGTGCAATATAAGTGCTGAAAATAAAGCCATCGGGATCGAGTTGATCTGCGAACCAGACAGATTCCAGGTTTCGGTGGACGAAAGGCTGATGGAACAGGCAGTTTCCAACCTGGTGATGAATGCCGTCAAGTACAGTCATCATGGGGGCAAGGTTATCATAAAAGCAGAAGAGATAAACAGGCGCAGTGCAGGGCCTGAAATCGTTATAAGCATCCAGGACTCCGGCCCGGGTATAGCGATTGAGGACCAGGCAAGGATATTTGAAAGATTTTACCGGGCTGACAAGGCAAGAAGCAGAAAGCTCGGAGGCACCGGCCTCGGGCTTGCCATAGTAAAACACATAGTTCAGGCCCATGGCGGCAGGGTGAGAGTCACAAGCCGTACGGGTCAAGGGAGCACCTTTCTCATAATATTGCCTCGGGGCAATACGGCAGTTAACCAAACCGCCCGGTAATGTAGTCTTCGGTTTCCTTCCTTATCGGGTTGGTGAACATCCTGTCGGTGGTATCAAATTCTATCAGCTTTCCCAGGTACATGAACGCCGTAAAATCAGAGACCCTTGCGGCCTGCTGCATGTTGTGTGTAACTATTATTATCGTATAATCATCTACCAGTTCATCGATCAGTTCTTCAACCTTTGCCGTTGAAATAGGATCCAGGGCAGAGCACGGCTCATCCAGCAGCACTATCTCCGGTTTGACAGCAATGGCCCTTGCTATGCAGAGCCTCTGCTGCTGGCCTCCTGAAAGCGCGGTGCCTATCTGGTTGAGCTTATCCTTTACTTCCTTCCAGAGGGCGGATTTTTTCAGGGCCCACTCCACCCTCTCATCCATTTCCGACCTGGACAGGTTTTCGTACAGCTTCACCCCGAATGCAATGTTGTCATATACGGACATGGGAAAAGGGGTAGGCTTCTGAAATACCATGCCGACCTGGGACCTCAAAAGGTTAAGGTCTTCCCCCGGGGATAATATATTCCTGCCGTCCATTATTATCTCGCCCGTGGCATACTGCTTGGGATACAGTTCATAGATCCTGTTGAAACAGCGGACCAGGGTGGACTTACCACATCCTGAAGGGCCTATCATGGCAGTAACCTGCTTTTCAGGGATATCCATGGTAATCGAATGAAGAGCATGGAAGCTGCCGTAATAAAAATCGAGATTTTTAATGCTTATACTGACGGGAAGGGCTGAAAGATCGGCTTCTCTGAAAGCAGCATCCCTCCTGTCCTGTATGGGTCTGAGTCCCCTTTCCAGGAGATTTTTACCAGAACTGTTGTTTTTATTGTCCATTTGTACAGTCTTTCCGCCTTATGATATTATCTGCCGGTTCTGAGAAATGTTCGAACCAGTATGTTCAGGACGAGAACACTCACCGTGATCAGGAGGGCTCCGGCCCAGGCCAGGTGCTGCCAGTCCTCGTAAGGGCTCATGGCAAACTG
>JALVJO010000150.1 GCA_027028245.1 Deltaproteobacteria bacterium | reverse complement strand
CTGCCGCTGCCATGACCATCTTCCGCCTCTTCCGCCTCTGTTTTTCTTCAAGCGTCTCCACCCTGGAAATGACAGAAAGCACGGGAGCCCCTGTAATCTTCTCCAGGGTATCCGCATCCCTTACGGTGGTGTCGCTGAATTCCCTCAGGGCTGCAAACCCGACAGCGCAACCGGCACCCAGGACAATACCGATCAGCATGATGGCAAGCCTGTTGGGCTTATAAGGCTTCTCCGGGAGAAAAGCCGGTTCCACGATCTTGAATGTCTCTCCAAGCTTATCTTCCTCCATCCCCTGGGATACACGGGCCGTAAGCAGCTTCTGCTGCAGTTCCCGGTAATGTATCTTGGCATTCTCGTTGTCAGTTTCCATTTGGTTGTATTGCTTGGCCACCTCTGGCATGGCGTGAAGTTTTCTGTAGACATCTTTCAGCTGGGCTTCAAGCCTTGCCCTTTCTGCCTTTAGAGAGGCAATGGAAACACTTATCTTGTCAAAATCACTCTTTAGTGCCAGATAAGCCGGATTGGTGGCATGTTTGATGTTGATCCCGGAACCGGATCCACTGCTGGACTCAACTGATGCGATCTCCTTTTTCACCTCTCTTATCTCCCTCTCGGTTGCCTTTACCTGGGGATACTTATCTGAATATTTCGATTTAAGGTCTGCCAGCTTAAGTTCAAGTTCGTGCAAACGGGACTGCAGCTGCTCCAGGCTGCTATCTCCGGATGCCTGTTTTTCAAGCAGGGCGATTTCCCTGTTTTTTGCAAGGACCAGGGGATGTTTGGCTGAATATTTTGCAAGAAGCTGCGCCCTTTCAAGCCTTGCCTGCTGAAGCCTTTCATCCGGGCTCAAGACCCTTTCGTTTGACCCCGCATAGGGATCAAGGGATGCAAGCTTGTTCCTGACAGACGCCTTTTGTTCCAAAAGGGACCGGATCTGCATATCAATGCTGCTGATATCTGAATTCAGTTTCTCAAGTTTCTGCATATTCAGGTTGGTATACTCCGGCAGCTCCTCAAGGTGTTCCTTTCTGAACCGGGCAATTCTGGTCTCCAGATCGCTGATTCTGGACTGGACCCTTTTGAGCTGTTCCTCCAGGAACTTGGTGGTGCGGCGTGCGTATTTTTCCCTGGACTCAAGATTTTTTTCCAGATAATAGGAGGCAATCTCATTGGTGACCAGCTGCGCCTTCTTTGGGTCCTTATCTTCATAAGACAGAGTAAAGGCGATTGTAAGGACCACAGGCCTGCTGCTGGTTTCCTTGTTTATTTCCGCATTGATGGGCTCAAGGGTAATACTGTCGCGGATCTTTTCTACTATCTCTTCTGTGGTCAGCTTGTCGCGTTTGTCAGGCAGCAGATCATACTTCTTTACCAGCTCCAGGATCATGGAACGGGCTGTCACCTCCTGGGTGATGGTCTGAATCCTCTGCTCGGCATAGCTTGTAATTGTAGAGGGGACAAGGCTTGAGGGTATCTGCTGACTCTGGATAAGGATGGTCGCAGTGGACTTGTACTTGTCGGGCAAGACAAGGCAGACAATAGCTGCAAGGATTACAACAGATATAAACGGCACTATCAGGGACCATTTCCGTCTTCTGACAATCTTTTTGATATTAATCAGTTCCTGGCCTTGTTCCATGTAAAAGGACCTCCAAGATTAGTGATTTGCCGCCAGGCGCGGCCAGTTGTACGAAAGATTCAGCCAGCCCCTGAACCTCTGGATATTGTAGCTTTTCGGCCTGGCATCTTCCCTGTCATACCGATAAGATCCGCCCATCTTCACGGTAACAGTCGGGCTGAGGGCCCAGCTCAGATATGGCTCAACCCTTATATTGTTGTTGTCCCGGCTGCCGGGGCCGACTTCATCGGTGGTATCGTAGCTCAGGCGGAGGCTGCTGGAAATCGTATCTGTCCATCTGTACCTGAATGTTGCCCTGGCATATGTCAAGTCAGTGCTGGTGGCCTCCACTGAATTGTAGTGTTCCCTGCCTGCTGCAGCAATCGTGGAGAAACGCTCTGTCCAGTCATTTTCGAGCTCAAAGTTGAATATGAACCCTCCGTCCCCGCTGGACTGGTCTTTCTTTGCCGGGACGATGAAGACAAGACCAGAATCCGGATCAACATAGTATGTAAAATTCAACGTGCTGTATTCGGTCCAGGTATAGCGGTAACCGCCTCCGAGGACAAAATAGGCGGTTTCACTAAGATCCCTCCTGTAGTAAAGGCTTGCCGAAACAGTCTTGACCGTGGAAGAATCCTTGTAATCCGCGTGGTCATAGTTGATGAAAAGACCGACTGTGTCCATAGGGTCAAGGGCCACAGCAGGATCCAGATAAACCTGCCATGAGGTGAGATCAGCATAGGGGCCGTCCGGATAATTATTATACTGCGGCCCTCCGCCAAGGGTCAGAGAAAGCGTGTCGCTAAGGCTGTATTTCCCTGACGCATCGAAACCGTAACGGTAGCGGGGCCTTCTGAGACCCGGCCTTCCGGCAGCTTCCAGTTCTTCTTCAAGGGTCTCGTCCTTCACAAACATGCCCTTGATACTTGTCATGAATCTTGGATTCCAGTAATGCTCAAGCAGGACATTATTATGGGTATTAATGGTGTCAAGCTGGCTGTTGTCGAGATATTTCTCCCCTGTGACAAGACTGTTCACTGAAAAGAGTGTCTTCTCCGTCCTTCCCTGTATGTGTATGCCCGGTGTTATGCGGGCAATAAAGTCATCTATCTTCTTTACGTGGGAAAAGAGCACGTTGTCATTATATTCTGTCATGGCTTCAATATCGGGATTAAGAGACCAGTCTGCAGCCACAGCAGCCCTGGGCAGTGAGGCGTACCAGCCCCAGGAAGCAACCGAAAGCAGGCAGATCAGGTACCCCAACCCCTTCAAGAAGACATGAAATCCGGATTCACGGCACCAGAACAACATCACCCCTCTCTAACATGATATCCTGCTGCAGATTCTTTCCATGTTTCACCTCGCTGTAGTCAAAGGGCAGATGGAGCACCTTCCCGTCTTTATACCGGATAACCGAGATGCTGTCTTCATCGGCAAAGGTCGTAAGGCCTCCTGCCAGGGCAAGGGCCTGCAACACGCTTAGGCTCCTGGAAACATTGAACATTCCGGGCTTTGCCACCTTTCCTATGACATAATACTGGAGGCTGCCGAGCTGAGATACGATGACCGTAGCGCTTGCTTCAGGGATAAAGGAGCGGATCTTCTTTTCCACAAGCGATTTCACCTGGGCTGTTGTCTTTCCGGCAACCGTTAGATCTCCGATCAATGGAAAGGAGACCTTTCCGTCAGGGCGCACGACAAGCTGCCTGGTTAGCTCCTGTTCCCCCCAGATGGAGATCTCAAGGACGTCTGCCGGTGCTATGGTATAGTCAGCGGCACAACATTTGCCTTCCAGTGGAAAACTCAAAGAAAGAGATAAAAGAAAAACGGTTATAAGGGCTGCAGCATTCAATTTCATGGTTCTGGCACCTCCTGTAATCATCCAGAATTATGCAGGTCAAATCAACAAGAAGACAACTTATTTATTGTATGATTGATTAATACTGTATAATTCGGGAATTATCATACAATATCACAGTCTGTATTTAAAAGGGAGCATTCCCATTTTGTCCCTGGACGAGGAATGGCAAGGATTGGTGCATTTCTTTCAAGGTTCACCAAGCCGCTGTGCAGATTTCAAATCCTTCCCGGATACAGACATGGCCAATCTCAGCAGCCTGACTGCGGCTGAAGTTGGCTTCCTTGTGGTGAAACCTTTCAAGAAACACCCCTTCCTTGCCGGTGGCACGAAGGGGGGACAAACTGGGAATGCTCCCTGTTTAAAAAGACGGAAAGAAAAGCTAAAACAAAAAGACTCCTCTCAAGATTATCATGGAACAGATTGTCAACACAGCAAGACCCGGGCCTGTCCATTTTCCCCTGAGTTCCCCTGCCAGGATTTCAAAGCTGAAGAACAATATGACTGTCTTGGAGGCCAATATGCCCAGGTGATGGCCGTGAACCTGTTTGTCCGGGAGGATCAGCACCACGAATAAAATAACCAGTATGAGAAAATCCATGGTGGTGAATTTGAATCCTTTCCTGCGCCTTGTGAATTTAAGTGTGGCTATGGCGAGAAATGCGAGGACCAGAAAGGAAAAATCATATATGAGATCATATTGATGCGTCATCCATGCGCCGGCATGGACCTCACCGAGATAGAGGACAAAAGGCCCCAGCAGATATAGCCCCAGCCTGACCAGAATTTCAGGCCGCATCCTCTTGGACGCCAGAGACAGGGCTGCCAGAATGGCTGCTGCACCTGCACTGCGCACCAGGTTCATGGGGATGGTTTCTGGAAGAAATACTGAGAAGACGACAAGTGCCGGCAAAAACAGCTTCAACATGAGAAAACAGGACTTGATCAAAATTCCCTGTTCCTTAAGCCTTATAAGCCTGCGCTTCAGCCCTTCGTCTATAAAATCATACCGCTTGAACCGAAAACCATTTCTTTCTGCATAAGAAAAGCCGCCGACTATCAATGCACAAAAAGACAGAAAGCCGGCAATCAGCAGCCAATCAGATGAAGACCTGAAAAACAGGGCAAAGATGATGAGCAGGGACTGAACCAGGTATATTGCAAAGACAGCCTCGGTATGAGACAGTCCAAGACGCATAAGCTTGTGATGTACATGATTGCTGTCTGCGATAAAGGGCGACCTGCCTTCCATAATACGCTGGGACATGACCGTCATGGTATCGAGTATGGGAAGACCGAACATGAAAAGGGGGAGAACAGGACTAAGGGAAAGGCTCTCCTGGGTAAGTCTGAGGGCAAGGACTATCCCAGAAAACCCCAGGAGCTGGCTGCCAGCGTCTCCCATGAAGATGGTGGCCGGATAGGTGTTGAACCTCAGGAAACCGAAAATGACGCCTGCAATTGAAACCGACAGGAACAGTATGGTTGACATCCCTGCCTTGTAGGCCAGGTAGGCAATACAGCAGAATGCCATGAGGCATACACCTGCGGCCAGGCCGTCCAGGCCGTCTGAAAGATTGATGGCATTTGTCACCCCCACAATTACGAGAAAGGTCAGACAAACAGATGCCCAGTCAGTAAGACAGAGACTGGAGGGTATGAGGTTCCCGAGGGTTATTATCCTCAGGTTGCCGTAAAAGATCACAACCGCTGCTGCTGCCAGCTGGCCGGCGAACTTGCTCTTGTACCCCAGGCCCTTTAGGTCGTCGGCAAGGCCGAACAGGACGATTATCCCCAAACCAAGCAGGAAGGCATTTGAAAAACTGTCTTTTGGCAGAAAGGCAAGGGCACATACAAAAAGACCCAGGGCCATGGCAGCGCCGCCTACCCTGGGTATGGGCCTTTTGTGGACCTTGCGCGGCTCTGGAATGTCCACGACATGCAGCCGCTCAGCAACTTTTGCCAGGAGGGGTACCAGGGCAATGGTTAAAAAGACAGAGAAAAACAGGCTGGTCATGAAAAGGGACATTATTCTTCCCGGTCCGGATGCGGAGGCCTATGAGCCGAAAACTTCAGATCGCACATGGATCAGCCGACCTGCAACAATGAATCAAGAAGATCCAAATTCATAAATTTTTTGTTCTCTCGCCCACTCGTAGGACTCGTTAGAGACGAAGAGACCGCAGAGAAGACCCTGAAGGGCTGTAGACCGGACCGTCAAGCATAAGAAATTTTCCATGCCCGGTCGGGCATGTGAAAGAATCATTGTTGTCCATATGTGTCCGTGTGCGTCCGTGGCAAAAAAGCCTTTTTATATTGGTGTAACCCGCTAAAATTAAAAAAGTGATTTCAGCCACGGACCCGCACTGACGGGCCTGCTATTTGACATTCATTTATCCAGCCAGATGATTCTGATCAGGGATTCCACAGCCATGAATTCCCTGTCCCCTGTGACCACCGGCGTCCCAAGTTCCATCCCGAGAGCAACTGCGAAAGTATCTGCATAAGAAAGGGGAAATTCGGCCCTGATCTCAGCGGCAGCCAGAATTCTCTCCAGCGAAGCCTCTTCCACCCTCACAGGCAGTCTTTTAATATCATCGAGCATTTCTTGAGCAATTTCCTTGCCAAGCCTTCTCCAAGTGATATAGAATATTTCTCCCAGGTTTATTGCGCTCAGGCAGGCTACCGCCCTGCCCGCCCCTGCCTGCTCCAGAATTCTCATGACTTCAGCTGCCCCTTTTTCTGCCTGGAAAAAAGACAGCAGGGCAAAGCTGTCAAGCACGAACCCCTTTTTTCTCTTCACGCCTCTTTTCTTTCTCCCGTTCCTCAAGCAGGGCCCTGGTTAAGGATTCCTTCCCAGAATACTTGCCGAAGCATTCCTGCACAGGATCAGTGACTTCCGGCACGAGTACGATCCTGTTGTCCATTTCCCGGATCTTGACCACCGAACCCGGCTTTATTCCGTATCGGCGCCGTAATGGAGCCGGAATAACGATCCAGCCCTTGGCAGAGACTCTGGCGGTCATTTCCCTTGAAGCACCCATGCGGCCTCCTTCCCGTTATACCTTAAATGTAAAAAGCATAACAATGTAACAATAAAGCCGCAAGGCGCTCGCAATTTTACTGAATCTGTCCCGCAATGCCGCGGGATCAGGCATATGAAACGGCCTGCGCCTTAAGATTTTGTCACTCAACTTTCGGAGTAAATCTTGCGTAGGTTTTTAAGGTCAATATATTGAAATTATTTATATATTCTGCCGGAATTGTATAATTTAGTTTAAAAACATTAGATTAGCCATGGACACACAAGGACCCACATAGACAATTTGGCAGCCCTGACAAGGGCCGCCAAATATCCCAGGCAATAGTTGCCTTCTTGGAATTTTGGTCATGCCAAGTCGGGCATGACTAAAGGTATTTGTCCATGTAAGTCCATGTGTGTCCATGGCAAAAAATGCTCTTTGACAAAATTTCATGTTTATGAAAAAAGGTCTTGACATCTTTTCATCCCGGTGCAATTTTGTCATTTATGCTTCCATATCAGATAACAGGTACATGGGCCTTTTCAGAGGATATCCTTGGACGCAGGATGTGTTTTCTTGCAGGACCAAGGCAAATAGGAAAGACCACATTAGTAAAGATGCATTTAAATGAGATCTTCCAGGAGGACAATTACTATAACTGGGACACCATTACGGTCAAAAGATCGTTTGCAGAAAATCCATATTTTTTTATAGAGCCGATTCCAGAGCCTGCCGCGGAGCATATGTCCCAGCCGAAGTATTGGGTCGTGTTCGATGAGTTTCACAAATACAAGAACTGGAAGATCCTGCTCAAGGGGTATTACGATGAATTAGGACATTTCATACGTTTTCTGGTCTGCGGCAGCGCAAGGCTCGATTTTTTTTCCAGAAGCGGAGAGAGCCTTCTGGGCCGTTATTTTCTATTTCGCATGTTTCCGTTAGGGCCGAATGACATTCTGTACGGCCGGAAATTCAAATATGGAACCAGCATCCTGGCCGGCGATGAAAACGTGGAACTGCCTGCCGCGGGTGCAGCCTTCAGAGAAGCTGTTTGGGAACTATACAATCTGACCGGTTTCCCGGAACCTTTTTTGAAAGGTGAGAAGACATTTTACAACCGGTGGCAGGACGCCCATTTTTCACTCCTGACGACTGAAGAAGTAAGAGACCTTACCAGGGTGGAGAATATCCATCGATTGCAGCATCTTGTTTTTCTATTACCTGAAAGGGTTGGTGCGCCTCTGAGTTTAAATAAACTGGCCCAGATTATTTCCTGTTCATATAACTCTGTAAAGCTCTGGCTTGATGCCCTGGAAAAGGTCTACATGGTCTTCAGAATCCCGCCATATTCCCTGAAGCTTTCCAGGACATTAAAAAAAGAACAAAAACTGTACTTCTATGACTGGGGCGTCCTGAACGATCCCGGCAAGAGATTTGAAAACTTTGTTGCGGTAAATCTGCTCAGAACCATATCAGCATGGAACGAATGGGGCCTTGGCAGATTTGCGCTGTTTTTTGTAAGAACACGTGATGGCCGAGAGGTGGATTTTCTTATTGCCAGGGATCTCGAACCCTTTATCCTGGTGGAAACAAAATATTCGGAAAAGGAATTATCTCCGGCCCTGTTGTATTTTCATGAACGTCTGAAGCCCGGATATTCTTTTCAGGTCTCCTTCCTGGAAGAAAATTTTCTGAAACAATCCCGGCACGGAGTGTTTATAATAGACGCGGCACGGTTTTTTAAGCTGTTGGCATAAGACTGGAGTTTTGTTCGTGAGGGTCCGTGGAAAAAGCATCTTTGCGGCAGTCCATCCCGGATTATGCACTTCAAATGCCTGAAAGATATTAATAGAAAATGATTCAGCTTTTGAGTGAACGGATTGTTTCAACAAGTCGCATGTAACCATTGAATTATTCTAACAAAAGGTCTTTTTCGGGTATCTGAAGTGCATAATCTGGGCTTTACGGTTTCCCCGCATCTTTTCCAGGTATGAACTTCCTGAGTTCTTCCGGAGGAGCAGGCAGGTCTTTGAATACTTTAAAGATCAGACCGCTTTCGGGGAAAAATATCACCCACACGGTGAGAAAAATCAGCATCAGGTCTGTAAAAAAGGACATGTTTTCCTGGTACCACAGCTCCAGTTCGCCCTTGTAGGGCGCAATGTGCCTTGCATAGAATTCCTTGACCGGCATGCCGCTTTCCGACATCATCTTTTCTTCGTCCCTGAAGATAATTGAGCCGATGCCGGTCACCCCTGGCTTGATATCATAAATCCTCTCCCTGACATGCCCGGGATATACATCAAAATCCACCTTCATCTGGGGCCTCGGGCCTACGAGGCTCATGTTGCCGAGCAGCACGTTTATGAGCTGGGGAAGCTCGTTTATCTTGGTGATACGCAGGTATTTCCCCACGGGCGTCACCCTGGGGTCGTTTCTCACGGTCAGGCTGCCGGTCAGCATATTGGGGCTTGCCTTGAGCATGGTGGCGAATTTCCAGATCTTGAAGGGCTGGTTCTTAAAACCCACTCTGTCCTGGAGGTAGAATATCTCACCTTCTGCCGTGAACTTAAGGGCTATGATGATGGGGATGAAGAAAGGAAGAAGGACCAATAGGGCCACTGAGGCTGTGACGATATCCAGAAGTCTCTTAGCGAACGCATACATGATTTAAACTGAAAGATACCAGGCTGTGAAAGTCACGCGCGGCAGCTACATTCTGCTGTCAAGATATTTCCCCGTTTCCTTGTGGACAAATTCAGGGAGCATGTAACGGAAAAGGTCCACGAGTTCCTGTTTTGTCCATGAACCCCGCCCTTTCAGTCGGGTAATGGTTTCCCTGAACCTTTCGAGCCGTTCCTTGTCCACGACAGATTCCTTCTTAATCACTCCTATACTGCTAAAACGATCCATATCCAGTGTTTCGTTCTTGGTAAAGAACTCTTCAAAGTCTTTCTCACCAGTGGTGTCGCTGTCAAAAAAGTAGCATGGCCATTTGCCGTTTGCGGCAAGCTCCTCGACAGATGCTCTTGCCTCGTCTTCAGTGGCACACACTTCAGCTTCATACCCCAACATCTCAAGATACCGGACGGCTATCTCTGAAAAGGTGATCAGATGCAGTTTTTCACTGAGCTTGGGGAAGAAGATATCCCTGTTTTGACCCAGCAGGCACGACATCAGACACAGTTCACCGGATTCTTCAGGTGTTACAAAATACCGTCTGACATCCCTTGGTGCCGACAACGGCTGATTCTTCTGAATTCTCATGTTGAAGCCATGGAGCAGGCTGCCATCTGAAAAGGCGACATTGGCAAAACGCGCGGTAGAAATGGGGATTTCAAGACTCCTCTTCATGAGAAACATCTCCATTATGCTTTTGGATGCCCCCATCATGTTTACGGGATTGGTAGCCTTGTCAGTAGAGACACAGAAATATTTTCCTGCACCGCTCCTGATACTCTGCTGTATGGTTTTGTCGGTGTTCAGGATATTGACATCTATCATCCTCATAAGGGTATAAGGATCTTTTTCACTTCTCACGTGTTTAAGCGCAGAAAAATTGAGCACGTAATCGTACCTTTCGTCTCTCATGAAGGCATCAAATACCACAGAGCCGCAGTCTAAGGGCAGGGTCCGAAAATCTCCGGGAATATACCCGAGGGAGCTCCTTATGTCCCTTACAAGCTCAACCAGGTTGTTTTCGCTCAGGTCAACCACATGAAGCGCCAGGGGTTCCCTTTTGAACAATTCCTTAACCACCGCCTGGCCTATAGATCCTGCCCCTCCTATAACCAGAAAACGACCAGCCTGAACCATGCCGGAAAGTTCCTGTTCGTGAGCCCTGAGGTCTTCTTGAAAAAGTTTTTCTCTCCTGCCGATAAGTTTCAGAATGTCCATATGTTAACCTTTTCGGAGGGCTTTTTTCAGCGCCTCACATACTATTTCCACATCAGATGATGTCATAGTCGGATAAAGGGGGAGAGTGAGTTCCCGGTTGGCAATATCCGAGGCAATTGGAGTTTCATCAATTTTCAGCTCCTTGTAGGCAGTGAAATCATGAAAGGCTGGATAGTGAATGCTGGCCTGAATGCCGTTCTCTTTGAGAGAGAGTACCAGGGTGTTTCTGTCAATGTCATTTTCCAGCAATATGGGAAAAATATGATACGCTGAGGATCTTCCCGGCAGGTCCAAAAATGGCAGCTGAATTTCCTCGACATCCTGCAGCTGGTGACGGTAATCCAACACCAATCTTTCCCTTGCCAGGTTGCCTTCAGGCAGTTTTTGAAGCTGAACCAGGCCAAGTGCTGCCCTCATCTCATCCAGCCTGTAGTTCAGGCCCGGACAAATTACATCATAGCTTATGGCCCTGCCCTTGTGGCGGTCAAGAGTCAGGGAGGTCATGCCGTGGGAACGAAGATAACGGGCCTGCCGGTCGACATTTTCATCTCTTGTGACAAACATTCCCCCTTCACCAAGGGAAAGATTTTTGTTGGTAAAAAAGCTGAAACATCCGATATCGCCCATGGTCCCGCACTTTCTGCCACTGTATGCTGCTCCTGGTGCATGGGCGGCATCTTCTATGAGCATTATCTTGGGAAGACCGAGGCCCTGGCGCTGCCTGTTCACCTTGTTGAGAATGTCCTTAATCCTGTCCATATCGCACGGCCATCCGGCGTAATGGACAATGATTACCGCCCTTGTCCTGTCAGTGATCTTTCTTTCAATGTCGATGGGGCTGATATTCCAGTCATGGTATGACGTGCAATCAGCAAGCACCGGCCGGGCTCCGCATATTCTCACTACGTTGATGTCAGCCACGAAAGTCAGGGCCGGGATGATAACCTCATCT
Organism: Deltaproteobacteria bacterium; assembly: GCA_027028245.1. GTDB lineage: Bacteria > Desulfobacterota > Dissulfuribacteria > Dissulfuribacterales > QOAL01 > QOAL01. The sequence continues at coordinate 13,300 of JALVJO010000150.1, read as the reverse complement.
CCAGGGCCGGCCCCTGAGGCCAGCAGCGCCATGTGCAGGGCCGCGGTTCCGCTTGAGACTGCTGTACAGAAAATGGGATCGGTTTCCAGGAAGCCGCCAAATTTTTTTTCAAACTCTGCGGTCTTTTCCCCCATGGTGATCCAGCCACTGCGTACTGTTTCTGCAACAGCATCGACCTCTCGATCATCGTAATTGAGTTTAAAGAGTTGTATTTTCCACATGGATAAGAAGGTCTCTTCGCAACCATCAAGACTGGCAAAATAGTTGTTTCAAACAGGGATAAAATGCTGTTATGAATTCCCACAATTGTTCTTGACACGTGGATTTGTCTGACTGGTTTATATAATCAACAGAAATCATCACCTTGACTGCGTCGCTGTAATCACCAAGCACGGCGTCATAACCGGTATAATAGTGTGCCAACTGTTCATTGCCCGTGGTAAAATTCCCTATTTGGTACCAGTAGATCAGCAGCTGTCGAACTCCGCCCCTTTCTGCAATTACTTCACGCGTCTTGAGCATCTTACCGTCCGGCTGAACAGCCATATTTAGATAATCAATTTTCCTGATCCGCCACCCGCTGCTTCCAAGGCAGACCTCCGGGGTGTGTATGAAGCCTTTGAGTTCAGGTGAAGTCCTGTAATAACCTACATAGACCAGTATTGGGTATTGCCCCTCCTTGGCATAAACACGGGTAATGGAATCCGTTACAGATGAAAACTCCTTTATTTTCGGATCTTCCGGGATGGTTTTTCCAACGTAACCATCTATCGTCAGAGGCAGGTTTTCCATAACGGGCAGCGGCCTGTCTTTCTTTTTGGCTGCAACAGCCTCAAAACCACACCAGAAGATGGCCATGATGCCTATAGTTGCGATAAGTGGCATAATCTTCAGGTCATCTGGTACCCGTTTGTGTGTTTCATCTCCGTTTTTTCCAAATCCTCTTTCTGATCCGAGAGCATCCCTTCTCTTACCCACCACTCTTTTCAGGACTTTCAGTTCAATGAACAGGGAGAAAAAGGCGAACATGAATACTGCCCATCCGGAAAAGTCGTGCATGAAGCCGCTTGCTATTTCCTTTGTCCAGTATTTGGCTATCAAGGCAGTGCCTGTTATCCTGAGGACATTGGCCACAAGGGTGACTGGAACTGCCGAGATGAAAAGAATAAAGCGAATAATCATGGACTTTGTAGAAAAATAACCGATGAGTGCCGCCAGGGCCAACAACGGCAGAAGGTAGTTCATTCCACTGCATGCATTGGCAACATTGAACTGCATGGAACCGATATCAATGATATTGCCCTGCCTGAAGACTGATATGCCAATAACATGAAGGATATCTTCGGTTATCATGCTGGAAAGGATGCGCAATTTTAAGGAGAACAATCGGTCCAGCATTTCCGGGAATGGAATCATGAAAAGAAGGATGAAAAAAGGAAACGCTAATCGCCGCATCATCTGGGTGCCCAGCGCAAACAGGGAAAAACCAGCCAGCATTACTAAGAACGAAAATCGTGCAGTAAATCCATGAACGCTGAATACACCCAGCAAGTAAAGGCAATATGCAAAAAAAACGATTACCAGACCGAAATAGTTTGGTCTTACAGGTGTATTCAGAATCTGTTTTCTTGACGTGTATATGATATAAAGAAATATGAACGGGATCAGGGGAGCAAAAGAATACTGCCCCTGGCTCATCCATGTCTTGAACAGTCCCTTGAACACTGTAAAATACAGCATGAAGAGACCTGACAAGACAATAATGGAATATAAAATCAGGTATTGTGTTTTTGACTTGGGTTCCATCAAATTGTTTCTGTTACCGTGAAAGGTCAGTGACCGAAATGATAAAATATAACGGCACGACCGGGATCAATAAATTCTCGACAGGCAGGTTCGGGATGAATAGCTTGATTTTCTGTTTCTGCTGATTTTCTTCATTGCACTGCGTCCAGAAATTTTTGTGCGAGGATCCTGTAATCGTGATTTCTGAGCACGTATTCCCGCCCTCGCAATCCCATAGTTTTCCGTTCCTCCTCAGGAACGGCCCGAAGTTTGAGCACAGCATCTGCGATGGCCCGCGGGTTTTCAGGTTCACAGGAGATGCCGCAACCACTTTCAGCGACATGATCATTAGCGGCTTCAATGGCATGAATCACAGGTTTGGCCGCCATCATGTAATCAAAAAGTTTGTTGGGACTTATACCGAAGCGATAGAGTGGCTGCCTTTGCCAGCCGATATATAAAGCGTCAAACCTACTCAATAATCCTGCGATTGTCTTTTTTTCAACTGGCTCCAGAAAAAAAACATTGTCTGACCGTTGTCGCTGTGCTAGCCTTATCAACTCTTTTTTTTCAGGACCGGCACCAATAAGAACAAAAGCTATATTTTTCTGCTTGAGTAGTCCCGCCGCCTTAACAAAATCTGACAAGGCATTGGAAACACCATGTCCACCAGCATAACCTACAAGAAAAATATTGTTTTTCTTCAAATTATCAAGAAAACGGTGATGTTCCCCCGCGCCACTTATCTCATTTTCATTCCACAGGTCTGTCTTAATCCCATTGGGCACATAATAAAATTTGTTCTGCCGCATGCCACGTGTCCGCAGGTGCAGATCAGCTTGAGGCAGTATGGATACAATCCGGTCAGCATGACGGCAGGCATAATCCTCGGCAAACTGCATCGCCATAATAAAGGGATGCCGCCGGGACATATTCCCAAGTTCCATGGGGGAAAGCGGCCAGAGATCATGCACTTCAAAAACGAGTCGTGCACCATGCGACCGGGCAATATGCCGTGCAGGAAATATATCTAGGGGATAGGTAGATGAAGCGATCACCACATCTGGGTCGATTTCACTTGCTATTGACCTACCATGACCGTAAAGTTTTTGGACAAAACAGAACATGCTGAAGGCTCTGCCCAATCCATTACCTTGATACCGGGGTGTCTTCAACCAAGTATAGTTGATACCATCGATTTTCTCATTTTTAAAACCGCCGTCCATTTCGATATTTGTCCTTCGCAAATGCGAATAGGATCCAGCAAAGATGTGGACTTTAGCCCCCTGTTCCACCCATTCGCGGGCCAGATAATAGGGCCTGTATTCCATGCCGTAGTGGACGGAGCCAGCATAATGATTGATAAGTAAAATTTTCATGTGTTAATAATAAAACAGATTTGCTACTTTTAAGCACTTTTTACCGCTTTCTGAAAAGCTCCCTTTCTTATAAATACCTATATTTTTCACCCTCCGTGCATGTGAACAGGTCCGCACTTCCGCATCACTGTTTTGTAAACTTCAATAATACGTTGACAGACTTTAACGTTGTCAATGATTTCTCGCCTTTTTTCCCTTCCGTCAGAATCAGCACCACTATTAATGATATTAGCTAAGGCATTTGCAATAATCTCTGGTTCTCTCGAAACAATACTGCAATTTTTTACATCAGCGATCATGTCTGGCACATCACCTACGTCCACCGAAACAACCGGTAGGTTACATGCAAGGGCTTCTTTGACTATGTTAGGAGAGCCTTCCTTATCAGAGGTTACCAGCAGCACGTCTGACGCATTAATAAAAAGAGGAACCTTTTCAAAGGGCACTTGAGACAATGTTAATAAATGCGCTTCGGGTATTTCTTTTTCCAGCAATGCCATGGTTTTCTCTGCCAAATCTCGTCTTTTAACTGGGTCCATATTATTGATATTGAATAATACATACCGTTTCTCAGTTTTCAATCCTATAAGATTTCTAGCCTTCTTTTTGTCCGTTGGAAAAAAACGATCATAATCCACACCGGTAGGTATAACACAGGAATATTCCACATTACTTCCAAGATACCTTAGAAGGTGTTCTGCTACCACTATGGATGCCCCGGAACGCCTGGCGGCATATCTGGAGCAGATAACACCTAAAAAATATGAGAGTGATTCCCAAATGGTTTGGGGTGATCCCCCGTGTAGATCGGTTCCATGATAGGTTACAATACATCGCTTTTCTGCAGCTAAAGCACCTAAAAAAGCCTGAACTCCTCCAAACTGGACGTGAAGTAGATCATATTTACCTGTAAGTAACGTCTTTTTTATCTTAGGATAAGCTGTGAGATAAATGCGCTGGCCTGAACCTGTCCTATCAAGATGCAGTACATCAACATGAATGCCGGCCTTTCTCAATGCTTCTTCCTGCAATTTGACAGCAGATCCTGCCCAGGGACGATCTGGGGAGGGATAGGTATTGGTGAGGAAGAGAACTTTTATTTTTGCTGGATTATCATGTCCTTTGGACAAAGACATATCTATCATGGCTCTGTCTCGAAAGGAGATTTCTATCATTTGCTTACAATATATTCGCAAATGAGTTCTATAATATAGGATATATATTTTGATTAATCAGAAAATATTGAGGTTCACGGATCAGACGTCTAATCTCTGTTTTATCTTTATTAGTCCAGCTCGACCTTTGAAATATGGATTATTATAATATTTTTTCCATTTGCTACTAAATTCAGAAAATATTGATTCATTAGTAATAATATTCATTGCTCTCAATAATTCTATATGAAGTTGATGATAGTAGAAACTGCTTATAGTGGACTCTGGTGAATAAAGATCATATAGAGACCAGAAATTTAAATCATATTTAGGAAGCAACTTGACAAGTGTGCTCACACCCTCAGCAAAAAATGAATAAGCCAGCTCATTATTTAAAATAATGAATGCTTCGTATAAACCAAATAATGAAAATATAAAACCGTTAAGAATCAATGATGGTATGCGGGATGGCATTTCCTCAAAAAATATCCCTTCATTCAACCTTACCTGAAATCCTCCTTTTTGTACAGGTGTTGAATAACCATTAACTACCTTTTCAATAAGAATATGCAATTTTTGATCAGGTTCTAGAATATAAAATCGACAAAGAACTGATAGGATTTCACCTTGCGCCATTCCACTGACCCATGGTGGATGGAGGTCATAATCGAATACGCTGGAACCTTCTTTCCAAAATATAACATCCTTGTTTTCACAACATGTATTTAGCAACCATAATGCTTGACGTCTGAATTTCTCCAAATACTTTAAATCTCCTGAAACCAAATATTCTTCATATAGTCCTAAAGCATATTGGGCTATAGTGACACTATTGTAGGGATAATCTGATTCAGTCGAAGTAAGCAAAGGAATTCCGTCCCTATCAAATGGCCCTGGATACAATGCCTTTGGAGATAAATCAAGAGGATAATGCAAATTGTCTGATTGCTCAGAAAAATTAGCATTTAACGGAAGTCTGACGTGCCAATATTTTGAACGAGAAGAGAAAAAATGCCGAACGCGCCTTTTAAGGATATCGACATAAGGCTTGTTATTCATCGATGCGGACCTATTAACTCTTCATAAAGCATTAAATAATTCTGAACCATTTTATCAGCCGAAAAAAGAGAAGCAGCTCTATTAATACACTGGATTTTCATAGCCTTTCTTTTTGAGGAATCGTTTAAAATTTTTAATGCCGCGTCTGCTATTGCCTCGTAGTCTCCAACAGGTACAACCGCACCACACAATCCGTTACTGCCTATCGCTTCTCTGCAGCCACCTGCATCTGTTGTTACAACAGGAACACCTGCTGCCATGGCTTCAATAAGGACATTTGGCAATCCCTCGATCCTGGATGTCAACATTTTCAAAGAAGTAATGGATAGAATCTCCCGGACATCCCTACGACTCCCGAGAAATTTGACCACATCGTCAATAGATAGTTGATGACATAATTTCTTATAATGATATTCTAAACGCCCCGCCCCTACTATCAAAAAAATAGTGTCGGTTTTTTGTTTATTTATTATTGATGCAGCCTTTAAGAAAACATCATGACATTTGTTCAACTCATTGAGATTAGCGATTATAGTTATCACTTCCACACTATTATCAATGCCTAACTCTTCAAAAAGAGCATCTTGTACGTGTTGGTCAACTGGTTCAAAATAACGCTTTGCCAATCCATTATAGATTACCTTGATCTTTGACGGCTCCAGCCCTTCATTTTCGATAAGGTAATCTCTGATCCTGCAGGAATTAACTGTTACTGTGGTAACATATTTATGGAGCATACGTTCAATTGCCAACCGCAAGGGCGCTTTAAAGTCATCAATACTACGCACAGAATTAATAATAACACCTTTGCAAGCTATTTTTGCTGCTATTGTTCCAATCAAGTTTGAAGCAGGCAACCAAGTATGAACTATATCAGGCTCCTCTTTCCTAATTCTTTGTGCCATCCGAAAAAGCGTAGAAAAGTCAAATTTATGCGTTTTGCCAATAACATAATGCATTCTTGGTGTTGAAAAATCCGCAAGAATATCTATATCTGGGTAAATTGATAATATGGTATTGATAATACCAGATTTTTCCAAGCCCTGTTGAAGCAACATCAATTGCCGTTCTGCGCCGCCTCTTCCCAGCTGGTTAATTACATGTAGAACTTTCATTTTTCATTTATTATCCCAAATAATGCAGTTCCCTTGATATGGCAAGTAAGCTAGGAATGATAGTTCTGGAATACAGTTGTTTTTAATCTAAAAAGCCTCCTTTCCTGTATAATGTTATTGTCTAAAACCAATGGAAAAAAGGCACCTAAAACGTGAAACATAATATAGCAGGAAAGGGCAATAAGTACCAGATAGAAAGCTTAACTGGGAGAAATCTCACCAGGTTTGGAGGGGCTGGCTTGGTACGAAGGTTTTTTCGATAGACTCGATATCCCCGATTACATGACTATTCTTGGAACTGAAAAATGCAGGCGTGATGGGTACTGGGTACAGCTCTGCAGATATTTGCCTTCCGGATTGACCCTGTTTTTGAAAAGATAGGGCACCGAGCTTCACGAAAAAATACTCATAGTCACTCTATGTTTGGGAAGTGTTACAACCATCGTTAGCCTATCAATCCTGCTATTCATTCAGGTTTATTTCAACTATATGTATATTTTGCGGGACGGCTATTTGGGAATCACTTGATAAATATTGCAATGCTCCCAAATCAGGATTTTGTGATGTTATAGAATAGCCATGATAATCGGATGTATTACCTACAAACACACCTTTGGACCTGCAAGGGCTCTCTTTTCTTAGTGAGAAGTTGCCATTTTGTGGGTCTACAAACATGGGATTACTTCCAATTGAATTATTAGAACGGACTAAATCATGAGACCTATCTATCGTAAAATCGGATTTGCCACCATTGTTGTTAAAGAATATATTGTTTTTTATAACAGCTCCATAAACCTTTGGACCCAGGAAAATGCCATTATTATAATTGCCATAGACAGTATTAAAATAAATTTCAGCATCTCGTGAGTCGTAATTGACAAATATGCCATGCACATTATGTGTTATTATACAGCTTGTTATCTTATTTCCTATCCCTGTGGTTAGTAATGCGCCTGCTCCTCTGCCGAGATCCTTTCTGCCATTATCATGAATATAGCATCTCGTGATAACATTATCAACAGGATCCAGTTCATCGTTTGAATAACCATTATATATGTGAACTCCACAGCCGGAATTCCCATAGATTTCACAGTGTTCGACTAAATTAAAATCCCCTATTATATAAATACCATGATCGTGTGGACCGCTACCATTGTTGTAAATCTCAGAATCAATTATCCTGCAATGAGAACTCTTTCCATTAATCAGTATTCCCTGCACAAAATTACCCTTGCCACCAGGAATATTTCCTATTTTACAATTTTTTAACGTGATAAAGCTTGAGGCATCCATTTTGACTACATCATTGCTGACATATCTACCATCGAGGGTTAGGTTGCTTACTGTGATATATTTCTTTTTGTCGAAGGTTATTACTCTGTAACCACTCTTAGGCCTGATTATTACTTGTTCTCCTTCAGGTGCAGTTATCAGTGTAACCTGTGATTCAGAAACCCCACTTGGAATTACATTTAACAGTTCCTCTTCATATACACCGCTCAATAAAACGACCGTATCTCCGGATTCAATTTTCTTTAATGCCTTATGAATTGTCTTGAACGGCTGTTCAGCAGTACCATTATTTATCAGGTCATTGCCGTGAGGACTTACGTAAAAAGTGGCTGCTACTGCGGAGAAATGCACAAAAACAATTAATAGAAAACCAAATAATAAAACAAGCAATGTCTTTTCAAGTTCTTCAATAATACGCATAACCTTTTCTTAATTTTGCTGCCCGTTAATCGCAGAGCTCTGATAATACGAGGCAGTTATCATTGAAAACCATATCCATGGTATTTTCTCGTAGTATGTTACTGCAACCATATCAAAAAATAACAAGAAAAAAAATGCCAACATTAAGAGCACCTGAAGCTTGGCGGCTTTCTTGTCAATTTGATTCCGAAGGCCCCTCTTGATCCTAAATATGATACTCAGATATATGCCAAAATATGTCAAAAAGCCCATTAGACCGGTACAGGCCAGTATCTCAATATAATTATTATGAGCATATGTTTTGTGAATTCCACGCATTGGACTGAATTTTTTCACGTTTTTACTAAAATTATTCAGTCCTACTCCTAATATCGGATTTTCCCGAAACATCTTTAAACCAGCAATGGCGTATGCGTACCTTAAAGAAGTACTATCATATGCCACCGAACTTTTGTAACCCCTGGTTTTGAAAAAATCCAATGATTCCTCAAACCTATGCTCCACTAAACTATGATTTAAAGCACTGACAAAAAGAAACAAAAAAAATGTTCCCAAAATTGATGTGAGAATAATTTTAAAATATCTGCTTTGAACTTCCTGGAAATATGCATAAAGAAACCCTAATGCACCAAAACCCACTCCGACTATCGCTTTTTTAGATCCAGACAGGAAGGCCGTATAAGAGCAAAAAAATAACGAAGGCCATAAAACATATTTAAAAATTTTAATGCCTTTTTTTCGTAAAATATCAGTAAGATAAAAAATTGAAATTGAAAATAATCCCAGGACCATCACAAGTCCTAATATATTGGCATTTTTTACGAGGCCCGCTGGCCTTTCTATGCCGAGTGTATAGTACTGATATAAAGCAACAGGTATATTTAGGATGGCAGCTAACAAAAATGCATATAATGGCACGCTAATATTTTTATTCCAAAGGCAGACATTGAACAGTATCAAAAACATTAAACCAATCTGGAGCAATGTCAACAACTTGCTTAATGTCAAATTTAAATCATTGGCCATTATAGAAGAAGCAAGACAAATAAAAAGCCAGATAATATATATAATAAATTCTCGGGGAACACTAATAGTATAGCGAGATAAACATGTTGTCACTAAAAAGACTAGGCCAAGCAAGAATCCCAGCAATATGACGACATTATTCAACATTGGCATAAATGAAATCGTAGGAATTGATAAAACGAATAGAAAAGTAATTAAATTGAGAAATATAAGCATCAAGTTTAGTCCAGATCAAAAATAGCGTGGCTGTTCCAGATATTACAATTTACGTATTAAATCCTCTATTATTGCATCTTCCGGCCATATATGCCCTTCATGCCAGTTTAACTTACGATCCCAATAGCCTGGGCAATCGCGAACAGCCTTGTTTTGATAACAGTAACTCACCTCTACAATCCTCGGATTGCGATTTTCATCAAATATAAAATCAAATGCCAAACTTTGTGCATTTATATCTTCAGCTACCTGAAACGCTATTTTAATACACATTTCATCAACTTTATTCATGTTATAAACAATTGCGCCACTTCCAGATGCACGAAAATCATTTGGTCTGTTATACCGTAGAAAACCAAATGCCCTATCTCCTATTATTGTAATCCTTGTATCAAACTTATTATCAGGTAGAAAATCTTGGAAATAAATATAGCCTCTTTCCTTCGGAAAAAGACGCCTTGATCTCAGGACACCGGCAATGGCTTCTGGAAACCGTTTTAATTTTGCCAAAAAATCGGATAGGTTTTTTATTTTTCCAACCTTGGTCCTTGTATCTGAGAAATAACCGCTTACAGACACAAAACCTTTGCCAAAAGCGGCATGACAAAGTTTTTTTGCCTCTCCCTCTGTCTGAACCAACCTTACATTATAAGAACCTGCACCGGATCGTAATTTGAACACTTTGGGAAATTCTGCATTGCCAATCCACTTCATTGCTTCGTCTTTATCAAAAAACACGTGAGCCGGAACAAGCGGAGCCCCGATGGATTCAAGCAAATATTTCTGCCCCACCTTATCATCAAAATGCCAACACGTAGATATATCAGGGAAAACCTTGATCCCCATTTTCTCGACAGATGAGATTATCTGCCTAGCTGCAAGTTGAGCCGCATGTTCGTAATGCGCCCAATGCCAAAGGAGCCCTGTGACATCTTTAAGTTGATTCACTATGCCGGTATCGTAGCAATTTACAATCCTATATTCTATGTCATGTTTCGAGCAGTATTTGATCCAGCGGTCTGAAAAACTGCCCGGCCTGTTGTGAATCGCAAGTTTTACATTTTTTGCAGTCATATTTCTCTTATTCCCAAAATGTTCTGTTATATCTGGAGAAGTAATCCAGTCCCACAAACCTTCCAGGCAGATTATTCTTGAATTTCATCCCCCAATTCCTGCTTAATAACATCCGTAGCAACATTTCTATGGGCCTGACATCGAAAAATATTCAGAATATTAATCAGTTTTGCCTTCTTGAGGTAAAACCGTGTTAAAAGGTTCTTTTTCAGCAATTGCCGCTGAAACAGATTTAAAGATAATACCGTGGATAAGTAATAAAGCCTCCGAGACTTACAGAAAGAATGCCATTTTGCTTCAAGCATATCAGAATCGTGTATTATGCTTGAATATTCCTCTATTTCCCCCAGAAACCGGGCTGAGTTGTCCGCATCCATTAATTCCAGACCAGGACTGCCCTTGCATTGAAAATATGGAGTTAGAGCAATATCCGTAACCTTATTACCGGTTACGGTTAATTTGATAAAATAGCCTTCGTACCATGGTGTATAATTCATATTTTTCCAATCAAAGAGGAAATTTCCCAGACTGTAAAATATAGGCACTCCATTAAATATCTCAAACCCACTGGAGCAGTGTGTATGATGTCCGATTACAGCAGTTGCACCCAAGTCGGCGAAGAAACGGTACGTTTCCACCATCCTTGGGCTGGGCAGCGGATAAAGTTCGCTACCACCATGAATGATAACAATGACGATATCTGCGGTCCTTTTTGCCTCCAATATTTGATAATAATTTCTGACAGGATTAAGCGGAGCAGCCCCGGCCTTATTTATGGCAGCTATGGAAAACTCATGTTCAGCGAAATTAAGAACAGCAATTTTTTTATTCTTTACCGTTATAAATAATGGCTGCAGGGCTGATGTCAGATTTTCACCCGCACCAACTGTCCTAAGACCGTATTTCTCACAAGCCTGCAAAGTATCCTGCAATCCCTTTTCACCCTGATCCAAAATATGATTATTGGCCAGGGACACAATATCAAAACCACCGTATTTGATTGCCTGAGCACACTTTGGATCCGCTACAAGATTTGGACCGGTCTTATTAATTGGAGCCAACGTATCGGTGAGTGGACACTCTAAATTGGTGATGGACAGGTCTTTATTCTTTAAAATTGGCAGAACATTGCCATAAACCTGATCAAATCTTTGTTCCAGACAAAGTCTTTCAATGCCTCCTGTCGGACAAAAATCACCCGTAACTAATATCCTTAGCTTGTTATATGAACTATTTTCATCGTTTAACGAGCTTGTTTTCAGTTTTTTTACATTAAGCATTAGTATAGATTTTTTGGATCGTCTGACGTGTTGGGGGTATTGAAATAGATATTGCTGAAACCACCGGTTTGATGTCTGTATGGAACAAATGACCTAGTCTTACCCTGTCTTGTTTCAATATAAAAAAATACTACTAAATACTATTTCCGGAATGAAAAGGTATTTTCTCTTGCTGCAAGATATTGGTGATATACTACAGAAGCAATATTTCTGAAAAAATCAAAAAAATGGTAAGATGGATTATACTCAATTGTAGCATATAAATTCATGTATCTGGACTCAATGGCCTTTAAGTCAAAATGTTCTCTAAACATTTTTTTTACAAATCTTTGGTACATAAGATATTCTTTTTTGTCTTTTATTAGACATTGTATCTGATTATAATTCTCATTTTCATTAAAGTCTTTAATATAATTTCTTGGAGAGAAATTAGTATATAAAAAACTATCAGCTGTCTTTTTATCTACTAAAACTGGAAAAACAGCTCTTTTCATGGGTGTTAATAATACTTTTCCCTTAGAAGCTGCCTCCATCAAACCTCTTCCTGTACCGATTACAAAGTCAGCGGCATTTAAATTTTTCGATGCGTTAATTGTAAATCTATCATCATTAAAAAAAATCGTACTTTCGAATCCGTTGACGGATTTTAGCCTGTTAAGTACCTCAAACGACTCTATTGTCCCAATTAATACTAATACCACCTTAAACCCATCTTTAACTAATTTTTCAATTAATGTTAATGACTGTAAGATGCTACCTTCATAAGCCAACCCTATTCTAGCAATTTGCATGAAAACAACTCGGTCTTTTGTAAGATTTTTTATTTCTTTTATATTTTCATTATCATCTTCTATATGCTTTATACGATTAGGCAAATAATATAACGTTGATTTTTTAAATTTTAAATCTTTTTTAAAATAATCAAAATTTTCTTTGCTAAAGAGAATAAGATTATCAACAAAAGGAAAATATTTTTGTGGATTGGGCCCACCACATTTCGTGAAGACTAAAGGAATTTTATTCCAATAACTCGCTATTCTTGCTATCGCTAGAGCTTTTATATCGAAGGGATGAAGTATAGTAGGATTTTCAGAATTAATTATCCTCTGAATTTTTTTTACCACTTGAAATATGTTCTTCCCATTAAAATTAAGGTGAAATGATTTTAAACCAGCATCCTCTATTACAGGTGACATTCTAACCCCGATATTCACTATTATGATATCGGTATATGCCTTTATTGCTTCAGAGATTGTTCTTAACGAATAAAAGTGCCCTCCTCTACCATGCCCTGAAGTTGTTATTAGATACATGATTTTCATATCTCTTTTTGTTTCTAAAGTTTCAGCTTTCTCAAGGATATTGGCTCAGAAGCATACAAAAACAAACATTCCCGACATAAGACTTAATAAAGTCAAGATGTAATAGGAAATAATTAAATAGACTTCCTTCAGTCCAAAGTAGTCTTCTGCCGGTCTCGTTCCGCTAAGCCTCTATTC
>JALVJO010000149.1 GCA_027028245.1 Deltaproteobacteria bacterium | reverse complement strand
GGCAGACAATTTATGTGTGCTTATTAATATGGTATCAGGTCCGTTTTTGGAAAAGAGCAAAAATCCAATTAAATAAAAGGAAACTCAGGCAATGCACCATCACACTCTTTCTAACAGATTTTTTGAGAAGGCAAAAGACCTTATACCAGGAGGCGTAAACAGCCCTGTCAGGGCATGCAAATCCGTGGGCTGCGATCCTGTTTTTATTGAAAAGGGCGAAGAATGCTATATTTACGATGCAGATGGCAATTCGTACGTGGATTATGTGTGTTCATGGGGGCCCATGATCCTCGGCCACTGCCATCCGCATGTAACAGGGGCAGTTTCCGAGGCGCTTTCCCTTGGCACCAGTTTCGGCGCGCCCACGTGGCGCGAAGTGGAACTGGCCCGAAAAATAGTTGATCTTGTTCCGTCCATTGAGAAGGTGAGGCTGGTCAACTCAGGCACAGAGGCGACCATGAGCGCTATCCGGCTGGCCCGCGGCTTTACTGGAAGAAAAAAGATACTCAAATTTGACGGGTGCTACCACGGGCACGCGGACTCCTTCCTGGTCAAGGCAGGCTCCGGGGTGGCCACTCTTGGAATCCCCGGCAGTCCAGGTGTCCCTGAAGAAATCGTTGCCAACACTATTTCCGTACCCTTTAATGATAGGGATGTCTTGCAGGCAGCCCTGGAACAGGATGGCCATCAGCTGGCCGCAGTAATCATGGAGCCTGTGCCTGCAAACATGGGCGTAGTCCTGCCGGAAGACGGCTTCCTGGAATTCGTGAGGGAGAAGACCATAGAGCATGGAATTCTTCTCATATTTGACGAAGTCATCACTGGCTTCAGACTGGCCCCTGGAGGAGCCCAGGAATTTTTCGGGATAATGCCTGATCTCACCTGTCTCGGCAAGATCATCGGCGGGGGACTCCCAGTGGGAGCCTACGGGGGCAGGAAGGACATCATGGAAAATATTGCCCCTTCAGGGCCTGTATATCAGGCAGGAACACTTTCCGGAAATCCCCTTGCCACTGCTGCAGGAATAGCCACTCTTGAAGTCCTGGAGAGGCCCGGCTTCTATGAAAATCTAAGGCAGAAGACCGAATACCTTGCTGAAGGCATGGTCGAACTGGCCAAGGCCCAAGGGATTCCCTGTGTAAACCAGCGGATTGGTTCTATGATGACCACATTCTTCGGTCAGTCCAAGCCGGTTAAGAATTTTCAGGACGCAATGAAATCGGACACGGAACTCTACGGAAAATTTTTCCGAGCCATGCTGGAGGAGGGAATCTGGCTGGCCCCTTCACAGTTCGAGGCAGCATTTCTTTCTCTTGCACATAACTGGGATGCTATTGATTTCACCCTGGAGGCAGCTGAATTAGCATTCAGTCAATTAAAGGTCAGCTGACTATTTGCTATTGACACCTCAGAAGCCTTGTGATAAAAACTGGTTCTCAAGTATAGGTCCTCGGTGAGGTGTCTTTTCACCATAAAATGAGGATTGATTCAGTCAAAACCGTTCACGGCAAGGGAAGGTGCAGACTGAAAAACAGCTTTAAAGGGATAGGGATACTGAAACGATACGGGGAAATCAGCTGCCTGGAAATCAGTATAAAATTAATCCATGAGTTTATAACCTATTTAATGGAGGAGGCATTGCAGCCATGGAACATCCGTTACTCTTTCTACCTATTATATTAAGCGCACTGGGCCTGCCGGCTTATGGTACGCCTGGCGAGGGAAGTGCCTTGTCACAGATCCTGGCGCCACACATGCAGTACAGTTATCTGGCAATGATCATATGTCTACTGATTGCCAGGGCGGCTACCAGCAATATTCAGATGGTGCCAAAGGGCATGCAGAACGTCATGGAAATGTATGTGGAGGGCCTGGAAGATTTCATCACCGAACAAGTGGGGAGCAGGGACAAGGCCATGATCATATATCCCATGGTCGCCACATTTGGATTTGTCATTTTCATATCCAACTACATGGGACTTATTCCCGGTTTCATGTCCCCTACTGCCAATCTTAATGTTACCCTCGGCTGTACCCTCATCGCCATAGTGACATATCACGCTCTGGGCATCCGGTTTCATGGCTGGAGATACATCAAGCATTTCATGGGGCCCATCAAGGTCATGGCACCTTTCTTTTTGATAGTTGAAACATTCAGCCATGCTGGGCGTATCGCATCGCTGTCTATTCGTCTTTTTGGCAACATGATGTCCAAGGAGATGCTGTTGGGGCTGTTGTTTACCATGGCAGGTCCATATCTGGCACCACTGCCGATTATGCTGCTTGGCGTTCTTGTTTGTTTGCTGCAGGCTTTCATCTTTGTAGTTCTGCCTGTAACATATTGTGCAGAGGCAATGGGCGAAGCACATTAAATTTTAGTTAAATTATAAAAAGGAGGAGTTTGATGAAAAGGAAAAGCCTAATTATTTCTGGACTTAGTCTGCTGTTTGTGCTGGCAATGAGCGCAGTTGCTCTTGCCGCGGGAGAAGGAGGAGCCGGTGCTGACACATCAATGATCATGGCTGCAGCACTCGTTGCCGCTGGTCTGGCAGTGGGCGGCGCAGGCGGTGGCTGCGGTGCTGGAATGGGACAGTGTGCGCGCGGTCTGCTGGAAAGTACTGCCAGGAACCCTGAGCTTGCTGGTAAACTGACAGTCTCCATGTTCATTACCTTTGCTCTTATTGAAACATTTACCATTTACGCTCTGGTTATCGGCCTGATCGCACTTTACGCAAATCCATTTCTTGGATAAAAAAAGAAAAAAGGCAGCTGCCTGGCCTTGTCAGGCAGCTGTTGATAGATCAAACTGTACAGCGGTGAGATTAAATCACCGCTTTTTTATTTACAGCTATTATGGAACCTGAAACCAAAAAACATCTGCACCACATGCTCAGGCAGTTAAGCCGGGTCTCATACATGGCATCTGCCATGGTATTTTCTACCTTTGCAGGCGTTTGGTTCGGGTACTGGCTAGACAAGGACGTGTTTCACGGTAAGACTCATCCCTGGATGACCATAATTTTTTTCCTGTTCGGTCTTGCCGGAGGGATCAGAAACCTGTATGTACTCGGCGGCAGGATGAAAAAGGAAGAAGACCGGCGTTCTGAAACAGAAAAATCCAGGGAAGAAAAAAACACCTAAATGCTTATATGGCAGGGAGACATAGATAAGAGCCTCGGCAAACGGTTCATGCTGGCATGCTGGGCCATGCTTGCACTTGAGGTTGCTGCAGCCAACATATGGTGGACTCCTCAGGGCGTAAAGGGCATCCTGCTGGGAGGTATTATCGCCAATATAAACATCATTGGCACCTTTCGGGATACCCACCGGATAGTCAAGTTCAAAACGGCCGTGGTTTATTACATCGGCGTGCTAACCAGGCTGATTCTGGCCGGTGTAATCATTGTAACATTTCTCAAGAAATTTCCCGGCTCTTTTTCCATACTCGGCATCTTCATAGGCATTTCCGTGGTGCCCATAGCCTTTTTTCTCATGGTCTTCCAGACACTGCTTACAAGAAAACGCATAGAAGCCCAAAAAGAGCAGAAAAGCTGATTCTGCCCCACAGCTGTTCGCTCTGCCCTTTTTCACCTGGCACCAGTCGAATCAGGTGGTCCCCAGGAGGGGCTTTTGGCTTACAATCCTGCCCCCGTTCGGGCCGCTGCCAGGCCCCATTTTTATCAGCCAGGAACAATTTTCAAGCAGTATTTTGTGATTATCCACAAGAATCAGACAATGGCCTGCGTCTACCAGCTCCTTGAAAAGCCGCAGAAGTTTTATCATGTCCCTTTCACTAAGGCCCCTGCTCACATTATCAAGGATGATTAATTCCCTTCCAGTGCTGCGCTTGGTGAGAATAGATGCAAGCTTCAGGCGCTGTCTTTCTCCGCCGGAAAGGCTGCAAACTGCCTGGCCCAGCCTCAGGTAACCAAGGCCGATGCGTTCCAGTGCTTCAAGCGGCTGTCTCACTTTCTGAATATTCCTAAAAAAGGTTGCGGCCTGACTAACTGTCTTTTCCAGCATATCACTCAGGCTTGCCCCGCGGTATTTCACCGACAAGACATCCTCCGAAAACCTTTTGCCATTGCAGGCATCACATCGGTATTCCACCGGCTGCAGAAACTCAGGTTCCAAGACCAGCCTTCCGGTGCCCTTGCACTTCTCGCACCTGCCGCCTTTCCTTGAAAGAGATACATAAGTCCTGGTTATTCCCCTTGCCCTGGCTTCAGGGGTCCTGGACAGCAATCCTGCTATTTGTCCATATATTCCCATATAAGTTGCAATAAGGGAACTCACTGACCCCTGCGGGAGTATCTCGTCCATGAAACGAATTCCTGTAATCAGAGGTGCCTTTTCTTTGCCGCCGCAATGCTTCTCGTCCATCACACCAAGGGATTTTTCCCCATGGATTCTCATTTTAAGGCTTTTGTAAATTGAAAGGGCCAGGGCAGATTTGCCAGAGCCTGAAGGCCCGAAGATAGTTGTAATTCCCCTAAGCGGCAGCCTAATGGTTTCTTCCTTGAGATTGCGTATCCTCTCCAGGGGCACCTTGACCCTGGAAACACCTCCAGTCCAGGAACTGACATTGACATGTTCAAGGTCGCCATGGATTTTATGGTCGAAGACAAGCGTGGTGTTCACAGAATCCGTCCTGGCAAAATCTGCACCACCTGGTTCTCCCTGGTATAAAAGCCTGCCCCCGGTTTCACCTGCGCCAGGACCTATCTTGATATGCCAGTCTGCATAGTCTTCAAGGAGCGCCTTGTCATGTTCCACAACGACTACAGTGTTTCCCTGCTCTTTAAGCTCCTTAATCCTTTCTCGAATAATCCTTCGCTCAGTCTCTAAAAGACCAGCCAGGGGTTCATCCAGTACGAATAAGATACCTGCCATTTTCTGGAAAAGAAGCGCTGCAGTCTGAAGCTTTCGCCGCTCCCCAGAAGAAAGAAAGGGAATTTTTGAATCGAGCCTTAGATACCCAAGTCCCATTTCCTGAAACATTTTTAGCCTATCAATAACTTCCAGGCCGGCCAGCAAAGCAGCCTTGAACTCAGGCCTTGTTTCGCCCTTCCAGGCCTTGAGCCAATCCTCCACGTACGAGACCAGTTCATCAATGGCCACGGCACTGGCCTCTTTGAAGCTAAGCCCTGAAACCTTTTTTACCAAAGCTTCAGTAACCCCTAGGGTTTCATCAGGCAGTCTGCTCTGGAAAAGGCCTAGGCCGCAGTTAAAGCAGGCTGGAGATTCTGAATACCTTATAATCCTTTTTTCTCCTGGCCCGCCTGCTCCCTTCCGCGACCCCATAACCTCCACCCACACAAAGCCGTCCCCAAGTTCACTTGCCTGGCGAAGGGAATCTGAAAGACGAGTTTCCACTCCTCTTTTTTTGATCAATCGGTCTACGACAATAAATACGTCACCCCTGATATCCTCTTTTTTGGGGGTCAATTCTTCCAAGTACCTGACGTTTCCGTCTATCTCGCAGCGCAGGAATCCCTGCCGTTCATATTGCATAAGTTTCTCATATATCTCTGACGGCTCGGTAAGTGATGCCCTGCCTACAAAGGACTTAACAATGATCTTAGTGCCTGATTCAAGATACTTTAGCTCTTCTTTTAATTGATTACTGGTCTTCTGATGGATTTTTGAGCCGCATGAAGGACAATAAACCTCGCCGGCCAGGTGAAAAATGGATCGCAGGATTTTCGATATTCCAGTAACAGTAGATACCGAAGAATGCGGGTTCCTGTTAAACCAGTTCTGGGTAAGAGCTGCCGCTGCCAACGCCGGCTCCACCTGGTCTACATTGGGTGCCCCAAGAAGCTGGCCCGCAGGTGAGACAGCTGCAAGATATTTTCTTCTTACCTCTGCATAAAGGACATCAAATACAAGGCTCGATTTCCCCGAGCCGGAATCTCCTGTAACAACGGTGATCTTCCCAATCGGTATTTTTACAGAAATATTCTTGAGGTTATGTTCTCTGGCTCCTTTAATATGTATAAATCGCGTATCCACTCGACAGTTTTCTTTCAAAAAGCATTACCGGGTAGTTCTTCTAAGGCCTGCCATCATTTTTAAAGGAAATTAAGAAGAACCCGATATTAACGCAAGCCTGCTTTCCTTGAGCTGGGATCTTTTTAATCCGAAAAGACAAATAAGGAGCAGTTAAAGTACTATATGGTACCAGGTTTAGAAATGAGCAGACACGGCAACATCAGAAACCTCATAGCCCATTACACAAATCCCCTTCATCTCATGAGCGGCATAATCGTCATGGCTTATCAAAGCAGGAACCCCAGATGCCGCACCATGCTCATGGGCCTGGTACGAGGCTATGACGCTCTATATAAACAATTTACAAGACATCCGTGCAAATAAAAAAGGCACCATTATAAAATGGTGCCCTGCATGATATTATTCTATCGCCTAATTAAAATATCATTGAAAGGCTCTGCTGTGCGACATTTGCGATATCCGCCAGCCTTTCAGGCAGGATGCCCAAATAAAGCACGCCAAGGGCAGTAATTACCAGGGCTATAACAGTAGGCGCGGCAACCGGCCCTCTTACAACGTCCCTTATTTCCTCCTTCATATACATCATGTAAATGACGCGGAGATAATAGTAGGCGCCTATAACACTGGTCAGTATGCCCAGGGCGGCAAGCAAAAAGTAGCCTTCCTTGATGGCTGCAGAAAACACATAAAACTTCGCGATAAACCCTGCGGTGGGCGGAAGCCCGGCCATGGCCACGAGAAACAAGCCCATCAAAAACCCCAGTGCCGGGTACTTGTAGCCGAGGCCCCGGTAATCATCCAGGGTCTGGGCATCTCTTTCCTTCCCGTCAATGACATATATTACCCCAAAGGCTCCTATATTCATGAGGGTATAAGCGAACAGGTAAAAAAGTACTCCCATCCTTCCGTCACCATTGGCAGCCAATATGCCCAGGGCCATGTAACCGGCATGCGCAATGGAGGAATAGGCAAGCATCCTCTTAACGTTCTGCTGTGAGACCGCAAGAAGGTTGCCGAAAAACATGGTGAGTAAGGCCATCCACCAGATCACCGGCTTCCAGTATGCCCCAAGGGCTGCCAGGTTGACCGTGCTGCTGAAATCGGGCTGCCCGCTGTGACTGAGCATTGGGGAAAACGCAACAAAAAGCAGTTTGATGAACACGCCGAAGGCTGCGGCCTTGACAGCTGTGGCCATAAAGCCTGTCACCACAGAGGGTGCGCCCTCATACACATCTGGAGTCCACATGTGAAAGGGCACCATGGCCATTTTAAAGAACAAACCGGCCATCAGCATGACGAAGGCCAGCAAGATAGCAGGATTTTCGTACAGCCCCCCTGATATGGTCTGGGCTATATGTGTAAGATTTATGGAACCGGTCACTCCGTAAATAAGAGCGACGCCAAACAGGAATATTGCTGACCCAAAACTTCCCAGGAGGAAGTATTTCAGCGCCCCTTCCTGAGATGGCTGACTGTCCTTAAGGAAGGCGGCAAGTGCATAAATTGCAAGTGACATGACCTCAAGGGTGATGAACATCATGAGCAGGTCAACGGATTGAACCAGTCCCACGGCCCCGGCTACTGCATATACCAATAGGACGTAGTATTCACCCTTCATCACCTTGTTATTTTCCAGGTAGCCTATGCTCATGAGAGCTGCCAGGAGTCCGGAAATTACCATTACTATGGAGACAAATATGCTGAACTTGTCGGCAGAGAAGATGCCCATGAATACGGTATTATGTATACCCCATTCCCGAGACATCATGTGAGAAGCCGTCAAGGCAAATATGATCACTGTCAGCCAGCCTAGTCTTTTGCTGCGGACTGCATCATCCGTCTTCAGCATGGCCATATCTGCGCAGATCAGGATAAGGCCTGAAACGATAAGTATTAGCTGACCCCCGGTCACCTGCCACAGGTGAAACAAGTCGAATGAAAAGTTTAGATCGTTCATACCTAATTACTCCTTGGCCATAGCAACTGTAACACCAGGCAGTTCGATTGCAGCAGCCTGGTGAACCTGTGGAGACGGTGCGGCTGCCTCAACCTTTACCTGACTGATAAAGTGATCGACAGACACATGCATCTTTTTCAGGAAGAAATTCGGAAACAATCCTATCCAGAATATCAGTACCACCAGCGGGGCCAGATAGGCCAGCTCCCTGAGATTGAGATCGGGTATATTTTCATTTTTCGGGTTTGTAACCTCGCCGAAAAAGACCCGTTGGACCATCCAAAGCATGTAGACGGCCCCGAGTATTACACCCGATGCTGCCAGCACTGCTGCCAGTTTGTTTACCTTAAAGGTACCCAATAGTATGAGAAATTCCCCGATAAAACCGTTGGTGGTAGGGAGCCCGATGGAAGACAGGGTCACAATCATGAATATGGTTGAATAAACGGGCATTATCCTGGCTATCCCTCCGTATTCCTTGATCAGCCTGGTATGCCGCCTTTCATACACCACGCCCACCAGAAGGAACAAGGCACCCGTTGATATTCCGTGATTTATCATCTGTAAAACAGACCCTTCTACACCCTGTCTTGTAAGGACGTAAAGGCCTAGCATGCAGTATCCCAGGTGGGAGACAGAAGAGTAGGCCACCAGCTTCTTTATATCTGGCTGAACCATTGCTACCAGTGCACCGTAAATGATGCCTATTATCGAAAGAGTAATTATGAGCGGTGTGAAATAGGCAGATCCAGCAGGGAAAAGTGGCATGGCAAACCTGAAAAAGCCGTAGGTTCCCATCTTGAGCAGGATACCGGCAAGGATCACTGAGCCTGCAGTAGGTGCCTCAACGTGGGCATCGGGAAGCCATGTATGCAGCGGAAACATGGGAACCTTGATGGCAAAGGCCAGGGCAAAGGCTGCAAAGAACATTATCTCGTAGAACCTGGGAATGCTGGTTCCATAAAGCGACAGAAGATTGAAGGTCATCTCACCTGTCTGCTGATGGTGGAAATAGACAAGCCCGATTATACACACCAGCATAAGGAGTGAGCCTACGGCTGTATACAGGAAGAACTTGATTGCCGCGTAGATCCTTCTCTCTCCACCCCAAACGCCAATTATCAGGTACATGGGGATCAGCATTATTTCCCAGAAGACATAGAACAGGAAGAGGTCCAGGGCGACGAAGGTCCCGAGCATGGCAGTTTCCAGGACCAGCATTGAGATCTGAAATTCCTTCACCCTGCTGTCTATGGCCCGCCAAGTGGAAAGTATCGTGAGCGGTGTCAGAAACGTGGTGAGGAGTACCAGCCAGAACGACAAACCATCCATGCCCATGTGATAGTGGATTCCGTAACTGTTGATCCATGGATGGTCCTCAATAAACTGAAATCCTGCGATAGAGGGGTCGAAGGCAAAATAGATCCTTAAAGAGGCAATAAAAGTGATCAGGCTGGCAAATAGTGCTATTCCACGTATGATGTTCTTTCCTGAGTCACTCTTTTGCGACATAGCCAGTATGAAGGGCACCCCGAAAAGGGGCAAAAAGGTTACGTATGTCAAAATGGGTGCATTCATGGAATCCCCTATCTCCTCTAGTTATTCACTATCTTCTGCCCAGTTGCGCCGCCCGATGTTCCCAGACGGTCCCAGTTACTGTAATTGCCATCTTTTGTCATCTATAAAGGTAAAAGCAGACCATGGCCACCAGGCCCATGAGCATGAAGGCGCCGTAGGTCTGAACGTATCCATTTTGTGCCAGCCTAGCCCCTGCTGACAGCCTCTTCACCAGCCAGCCAGGCCCGTTTACACCGATTCCATCGATCATAAAGGCATCTACTACCTTCCACAGCAGCACAGAAAGGTGGTAGATAGGCCATACGATCATCAATTCGTATATCTCATCCACGTAGTACTTGTTGTATATGAGCTGGTAATGCCAGGAGTACTGCTTTGCCAGCTTCTCCGGAAGTTCCTTGCCCCTGACCATGTATATGTAGTAGGCGAGGCAGATGCCGATTATTGCCACCACTACGGAAAGCGTCATGAGGCTCCATTCCAGCGGCTCTGGAACGTGATGAGGGTGTGCTACAGCTGCCACGATGTGATTCGAGTGTTCAAACACCGGTTCCAGGAAGTGCTCCAGCAGGTTCGGCACATCTCCCAGTTTTTCGCCTATGATTGCAGGTACGCCAAACCACCCTCCGATGAGTGAAAAGGTGGCAAGAATCATAAGAGGCAGGGTCATGTTCAGAGGTGACTCGTGAACATGGTGCGCCTGTTCCTCAGTGCCTCGAAATTCCCCGTGAAAAGTCATGAAGATCAGGCGGAACATGTAAAATGCAGTCACGCCTGCGCCTACCGTCCCCAGGAACCATATGAATTTGCCTGCCATGGGATAGTATGGAAAGGCAAAGGCCTTGCCTAGGATCTCGTCCTTTGAAAAGAAGCCGGCAAAGGGAGGAAGCCCTGCTATGGCTATGGTTGCAAAGAGCATGGTGATGTAGGTGATGGGCATCTTTTTGGCCAGGCCGCCCATGTGGCGCATATCCTGGTCGCCGCTCATGGCATGGATAACTGAGCCTGAACACAAGAAGAGGCAGGCCTTGAAGAAGGCGTGGGTCATAAGATGAAAGATTCCAGCCCAGTAGGCAGTAACACCAACGCCGATAAACATGTATCCAAGCTGACTGACAGTGGAATAGGCCAGCACCTTTTTGATGTCATTCTGGAGAATACCCATGGTGGCGGCAAAGAGGGCAGTAGCAGCAGCTATGAGCGAGACCACCAGCAGAGCCGTTGGAGCAAGGGTGTAAAGGACGTTGGTTCTTGCTACCATATACACGCCGGCCGTTACCATGGTAGCGGCGTGAATCAATGCCGAAACTGGTGTAGGACCAGCCATGGCATCGGGCAGCCAGACATAGAGCGGAATCTGCGCAGATTTACCCGTAGCACCTATAAAGAGGAGGACGCATATTGCTATCATAACAGGAGAGTTGATGGCAAGGGCGCCGTGTTCATACATTTCCGCAGCCTTGGGGAAAACATCCAGATATGACAGAGAGCCGAAGGTCCAGAACATGAGAAACATTCCCAGGACAAAGCCGAAGTCCCCGATCCTGTTCACCACAAAGGCCTTCTTGCCGGCAATGGCATTGTCATAGCCTTGATACCAGAACCCGATGAGCAGGTAGGATGCCAGTCCGACTCCTTCCCAGCCCACGAACATGACCACGTAGTTCGCGCCCAGTATCAGCATGCACATGAAGAACACAAACATGTTCAGATAGGCCATGTATCTCCAGTATGATTCATCATCCCACATGTACCCGGTGCTGTAGATATGAATCAGGAAGCTGATACCCGTAACTATCAGACACATAACCATGGAAAGCGGGTCTATCATAAATGCCAGATCCACCTTGAAACTGCCCACTGCCATCCACTCCCACAGGGTCTGGACCATTATCCTGTGTTCGGGTTCCATGGCGAGCAGGTCTTTCCAGATAAAAAGGGCCACAAGAAAAGAGAAGCCGATGGTGGTACAGGCTATGAAGGAGATAAGCCCCTTGCCAAACTTTTTCCCGAAAAGTCCGTTAATAAGAAATCCTAACAAGGGGAACAGTGGTATTAAGAATATATATTTCTCCATAACGATTCCCTTTTATTCTCCTTTATATCTCCCGTAGCTAATCATGAACCTCTGCTCACCATTTGAGCACGTTGAACTTGTTTATATCCACCGACCGTGCATGCTTGAAGAGACAGATAAGAATGGCCAGTCCCACGGCAACTTCAGCTGCAGCCACTGCAAATATAAACAGCACCATGACCTGACCTCCCATGTCAGCCCTGGTCTGGGAAAAGGCCACCAGCATGAGGTTGATGGAATTAAGCATCAGTTCCACGGACATGAACAGAATAAGTGCGTTCCGGCGGGTGAGAAAACCAATGGTTCCCAGGCCGAAAAGTATGCAGGACAATATTATGTATTCATTGATACCGGCCATTATCTATTCCCCTCAAATATTCTTCTTCTTCGCCAGATAGATGGCTGCCACCAAGGCAACAAGGAGAAGCACCGAGGCCACCTCAAAGTGCAGCAGATACTCCTTAAAGAACATGGAACCTATGAGTGACGGGTGTCCGAACCCTTCAGGCAGGGCCTGGGATTTTACAAGATCCTGAACTCCCTTTGTGCCTACGGCCAGAAGAGCGATGAGATAAGCCCCGAGAAAAGCACCCAATATCCGGTAGGACATGTTTTTCTGCACGTTCTCCAGTTCTTCATCCGGGGTAATGAGCAGCATGATGACAAAAACCACCAGGACTAAGATTGCCCCTGCATAAATAGACACTTGAAAAATGGCAATCAACGGCGCATGCAAATGCAGGTACAGGGCTGCAAGTGCAATGAAAACTGTAAGAAGACCGAGGGCACTGGGTAGAGCGTCCCTCGCCGTGATGGTAAAAAGTGCTGCTCCCACGGCCATGATTGCAAATACAATGAAATAAAGGTCCATTATATCACCTGCTCTTCTCCTGGTTATTTTGAGGTAATGCCTTATCCTCTCCCCTCCGGCCTATTCAGCCGGCTTTTCTTCTGTCTTTCCCTTGGCTGCATCATCCTCGCCCTTTTTGCCTTCCGCCTTGGGTGGGGCCTTGGCCTTTTGGGCAGATGCCCCTGCACCCTTTTTTGCCGCCGGCTTTTTCTTGGGGGCTGGAGGCGCATCTACCGGCACCGGCTTCTGGGGAGGCTTCAGCTTTCCTTCCGCCTTGGCCTCATTATAATTGGCCAGCAATCTTTCCTTGTTGTAAATACATGACTCCATGTCGTATTCGGCCAGTTCGTAACCCGGTCCGAGAACAAGGGCCCCCTTGGGGCATGCACTTTCGCAGTTGCCGCAGAAGATGCAGCGAAGCATGTCTATTTCAAAGGTTGAACAATAGGTCTTTCCCGCGTATTTGTCCTCTTCGCCCTCTTGCCGCTTGCCCCGCTTGACAGTGATGCACTTGGCCGGGCATGCCTTGGCGCACATTCCGCACCCCACACAGAGCTCCTGGCCTTTTTCGTTCAACATAAGCATGTGAGCACCACGGAAGATAGGGGCTATTTCCCTGCGGTCTTCCGGATACTGCCAGCAGGTTGGTACAGTATGCGGCCCCTTTCTGAAGGAGGCCTTGATGTTGAAGACAAAGTGCTTCCAGGTCAGACCAAGTCCCTTGGTTATCTCAACCAGGTAGACTCTTTCTCCCAAGGTATATTCTTTTTTTACAACAGGTCGTCTGGGCATATTCTTCCGCTCCGACTAAATTGTTAACTGTACTAATAAGGCTGTCACAAAAAGATTTACCAGGCCCAGCGGAATAAGCGCCTTCCAGCCCAGGCCCATCAGCTGGTCATATCTGAATCTTGGCACAGTCCAGCGGACCCAGACGAACAGGAAGAGGAAAAAGGCCTGCTTCAGGAAAAATACGGTAAAGGAGGCGATTCCATAGGCCACCGGCCCGAGAAACTTGCTCATGTCCACGTAGGGCAGGGCCCAGCCGCCGAAAAACAGGCTTACAGTTATGGCAGCCAGAGTACCCAGGTTGACATACTCACCAAAGAGATACAGGCCGAGCCTCATGGACCCGTATTCTGTATGGTATCCAGTGACCAGCTCGCTCTCGCACTCAGGAAGATCAAAGGGTACCCTGTTTGCTTCAGCATATGCTGCAACCAAAAAGATGATAAATCCCAGGGGCTGCTTGAATATTCCCCAATTGGGAAGGAATCCCAGAAAGGTGCCCTGCTGAAGAAGGACCATTTCCCTGAGGCTGAATGTCCCGTAGAGCAAAACGATGGTTAGAAGGGCCAGGCCCATGGGGACCTCATAAGATATAAGCTGTGCAGTTGCCCTGAGGCCACCCAGAATGGAATACTTGCTGTTGGAGGCCCAGCCGCCGATTACCATGCCGTAGACGCCTATGGCCCCAAGAGCCAGAACGTACAGGAACCCGATATTGACGTCTGACACCTGGAGAATTATCTCTTTTCCGCCCAGTACTATCTTGTCTCCAAAGGGTACCACCGCGTATGCGGAAAAGGCCGGAAGGGCGAACAGAGGCGGGCCAAGTACAAATAGTATCTTTCTTGCCTTTTCCGGGATAATGTCTTCCTTGGTAAAAAGCTTTATGCCGTCTGCAAGGGGCTGAAACAGTCCGAAGGGGCCTGCCCTGTTCGGCCCGAGCCTGTCCTGCATCATGGCCGAAGCCCTTCGTTCAACCCAGGTCATCACAACTGCTATGAGAAGCGCCCAAACCCAGATGAATACGACCTTTATTAAATCAATCTGCCAGTCTGCCATTGATATGGTCCCCCCTACCTGTCCAGCTCACCAGCGATTACGTTGATGCTGCTGAGACAGGCTATGAGATCTGAAATCATCTCGCCCTGAACCAGTTCCCCGAAGGCCTGATAAACCATGTAGCATGGTGGACGAATCTTTATTCTGTAAGGCTTGTCCGTCCCGTCGCTCTTGATAAAAAATCCAAGTTCACCGTTTGGAGACTCTATGGCGTGATAGATCTGCCCCTCAGGCGGCTTGATAATCTTCGGCACCTTTTTCATGAGCGGTGCATCATCAGGCATATCCTGATACATGGCATAGGCCTGATCTATGATCTTGATGGACTCTTCCATTTCCAGCATGCGAATCATATAGCGGTCGAATACATCGCCGTGCTTGCCGGTGGGCACCTCAAAGTCGAATTTGTCATACATGAGGTATGGTTCGTCTTTCCTGAGATCCCTTTTCACACCGCAGGCCCTGAGCATTGGCCCTGTAAATCCCCAGTTCAGCGCATCATCTGCACAGAAGGCATTCACGCCTATTGTACGATCCATCCAGATACGGTTATGGGTAAGCAGCCGGTCGGTTTCATCATTGGCCTTCCTGATGCTGTCCCTCATCTTGGGCCATTTTTCGTGAAATCTATCAGGCAGTTCTGCCTCCACGCCGCCAATGGTGCCCATGGAATTGGTCAGGCGTGCGCCATGGTGCCATTCAAAGATCTCGTATATTTCTTCACGCTGAATAATAAGATAGAAAAACGGGGTGAGAGCGCCCAGGTCAACACCCAATATGCCGACCAGCACCTGATGATCAGCGATACGGGCAAGTTCCATCATGATGATGCGGAGCAGCTGGGCCTTTTCGGGCACCTCGATCCCCAGGGCCTTTTCCACAGCCAGCTCATAAGCAACATTGTTGCAGATTGCGGAACAGTAGTTGAGCCTGTCTGTCAGGGGCAAAAACTGCCTGTAGGTAAGATTCTCGCCAAGCTTTTCAACCCCCCTGTGGAGATAGCCGATTTCGGGCTCGGCACTGATTATGGTTTCCCCGTCGGTCCTGGTAATGACCCTCAGGGTACCATGCATGGCCGGGTGTATCGGACCAATATTAAGAGCAACGTAATCCCCTACTTCGGCCGGGCCGGTAGTAACGCATACAGTTTCAATTTCCTTTGCCACTCTTGTCCTCCCCTACAGTCATGGTGCCAAGCACTCGACTTCAGTGCAGGGCTGCCGCCCGTTCCTGAATAAATTGAGCAGATCTAAACGGTATCGTAATTGAGGTGCCTTTCCTCGCCCTTGCCTTCCAAGGGGTAATCCTTGCGGAGCGGGTGATCCTTGAACTCGTCCCACATAAGAAGGCGGCGGAGATTCGGATGGCCCTTGAATTTAAAGCCGTACATGTCAAAGGCCTCCCTTTCAGGCCATGTTGCTGCCTTCCAGATACCTGTAACGCTGGGCACATCCATACTATCCTCAGGCACCCTGACCCTGACCTGAAGCCTTTCGTTGGTCTTGAGAGAAAGAAGCAGGTATATCACCTCGAACCTCGGCGGAGGCGGCCCTTGCTTTTTGGGTTCCTCCTCTTCTTCCTCTCCCTTCTTTTTCTTCTTGGCCTTCTTTGCCTTGGCAGCATAGAGATCTATGTTGTCTACGCCGAACACATCGCTCAGGAAATCGAAGCCTCCCTTTTCCTTTAGTGATGTCATGGCCTCGATCACTCTGTTCTTTGGGATTTCAACGCAGACATCTCCCCTGAATTCCGAGATTTCAATAAGGTCTGTACCAAGACAATCTTTGATTCTGTCCATGAGGCTCATTTTCCGGCCTCCAATGCTTCTACCACCTGTTGACGTTTCTTATAAAGCGGGTGATCGGCCTCTATCTTGTCAATGAGCTTTAAAAGGGCATACAGGATGCCCTCTGGCCTGGGCGGACACCCTGGGATGTAAATATCCACCGGTATAATGGAACCAATGCCCTGCTGGGTGGAATAGGTCCTGAAAACACCACCCGTACACGCACAGGCTCCAACGGCAATGACCCACTTGGGTTCTGCCATCTGATCGTATATCCGTTTAAGTACGGGAACCATTTTCTTGGTAATGGTACCTGCCTCAATCAGCACATCGCACTGCCTGGGGGTAAAGGCCACGCGTTCGGCGCCGAAGCGCGCCATGTCATAGCCTGATGCCAGGGCGCACATGAGCTCGATGCCGCAGCATGCTGTACCGTACGGAAACGGCCACGGCGACCTGCTCCTGCCCCAATTTATCAACTGTTCGGCCTTGCAAAGCAGCCAGCCTTCTCCCTGAATAGCCTGAAAATTCATACTCCTGTCTCCACCATCACCATTCTATAGCGCCCTTCTTAATAGCGTAAATCAGACCGACCAATAAAATGAAAACAAAGATAAAGACCTCGAAGAAGATGCCCCAGCCCAGTTGAGCCAGAGCCCTGTATTTTACTGCAAGGGGATAAAGAAGGACTGTTTCAAGATCAAAAACGAGAAAGAGAACCGCGACAAGATAATACTTGACCGAGTATCGCTTGTGTCCCGGTTCAAGAAGAGGCACACCACACTCAAAGGTGGTGGCCTTTTGTGGCCGCGGCCGATAAGGACCAAGTAGCGCCGATGCTCCCAGCATTGCCAGCACAACCAGCAATGACATCCCAAGATACATGACGATGGTTTCAAAACCGCTCATCATGTCAGGCCTCCTCTCTTAGCCAGTGGCTAAAATGAATGATGATTCAAAACTACCACAATCCCAGAACCATAGCAAGACCCAAATTACTACGAGGTCAGCCGCTAATCTAATTGAGAAAATTATCACCACATGCTCGAAAAGTCAAGTATAATGAATAATTATTCACTTATTGGTTTGTTTACTCCTGGGCTTGACCAACCTGCGGTCTGCCTCATAATCCATATTGTGAATTTTTGAATTTTCTTTGAAAAACAGGAAATTGTTGCCGGACGACACCAGAAACAACGAACAGTTCAGCCCGTGAATTTTTTTTAAAAAATCATAAAAATATGGTTTTTCAAAGCAGATGACATGCTGCCTTCCTTGCACCGGTTATGGTGCGCAGTTCCGGCTGTATCCGGGTGCAGATCTCCTTGGCTGACGGACAGCGGTCCCTGAAGGCGCATCCCGAGGGAATACTTGTAAGCGGCGGAACAGATCCGGGGATAGATGCCAGCCTTCTGGCCGCCACCTTCTCCCCGTAAGGAACAGATTCCAGGAGCCCTCTGGTGTAGGGATGAAGAGGCTCGTCAAAGATCATATCCACTGGGCTTTCTTCAACTATTTTACCTGCATACATCACCAGCACCTTCTGGGCAATTCGCGCCACCACTCCAAGATTATGGGTTATGAGAAGGAGCCCAAGCGTCATTTTCGAAGTCAAATCTGCCAAAAGATCCAGTATCTGTGCCTGTATGGTCACGTCAAGGGCTGTGGTAGGCTCATCAGCAATGAGCAGGTCCGGCCCGCATGAAAGCGCCATGGCTATCATGGCCCTCTGCCTGAGCCCGCCTGAAAGCTGGTGGGGATACTGCAGATAGGTAAGTTCAGGATCAGGAATTCCAACATCCTTCATCAGGTTCAGCACCCGTTTTCTTACAGCGACTTCCGGCTCCTTTCTATGCACATAAATTGCCTCAGCGATCTGAAAGCCCACTGAAAGGACAGGATTCAGGGCCGTCATGGGCTCCTGGAAGACCATGCCGATCCTGCTGCCCCTGATCTTCCTGATTTCCTCCGAGGATAAACCCAGCAGATCCTGCCCCTTGAACAATATCTGACCCTCGGGCACCATAAATTTGTCCCAGGGCAGAAGGCGCAGAATGCTGAAGGCCGTGATACTCTTGCCGCATCCAGACTCCCCAACCAGACAGACCCTTTCGGAGGTACCCACAGAAAAGGAAACGCCCCTTACAGGATGCAAGGGGCGGGGTTTATTTTTTATCAGGACGTTCAGGTCCCGGATGTCAAGAAGCTGCCCTGGGAGGTCATTCACGGTTCTTGATAAGAAGGGTAGCGGGATCCAGAAACATGGGGGGAGCATCTTTGTCCATGTCTCCCCTGATCACCATTATGTTTATCTCCTTCTTGGAAGGCTTGAGGCCTATCAAAAACTGAAAAAGATCTGAAACGTCCCCCACGGTTTCAGGCAGCCTGTCAGGAGAAAGGTCCTCATCCGGGGGGACCTTGATGGCAAACCAAACCGGAAAGCCCTGCTCACGGGCAACCAATTTCAGCTCTGCCAGGGCATCACGCACCCCTTCTCCAAAGGGCAGCCCGTCTATGATGACCAGCTGGGGGAAAAAGATCCCCTGCTCCGTAAGGTCATTGAGCCGCTCTTCCAGCTTGGCCACAGAGAAATCATCGGCCCTGAAGGTCATAATAAACCTGTGCGGCAGGATGGTTTCCCACAGTTCCGATGTATTCGTCAGCCTGTATTCATCTGCAATATTGTGAAATACTTCTTCATACCACAGGCAGACCTTTCTAACAGGCTGTGTGAGGCTGATATGAAGCACGTTTCTTCCCTTCAGCAGGTTATCCAGCGCAAGCTGGACAAGGAAGGCGGTCTTGCCCACGCCTGCCTTGGCCAAAACTGCACCGAATGCCCCTTCCTTAAGGGGTTCATTCTCCTGGTTCCCCAGTATTCTAAGGGGATTTCTAAGAATTAGGTCCTGTTTAAGCATTGCCATGGATCTTTCCCTCAAATATACGACTTGACTTTGTCCTGCTTTGGAGACTGCTTCCTGTACATGAAGCGGCCTGCTATGCTTCAAAACCATGGGTTCCCATCATGCAGCCTTTTTCTTTTCCTGGGCCTTTTTCACCAGTTCCTCTGCCAATGACTTGGGTACCTGCCGGTAAGTGGAAAACTCCATGGTAAACTGTGCCTTGCCCTGGGTAGACGACCTTAGATCTGTTGAATAACCAAACATCTCCGACAGTGGCACTTCTGCTTCGATTACGCACATTTCGCCCTCGTCCTGGGTACCAAGTATCATGCCGCGCCTCTGGTTCAGCGAGCCCATAACAGCTCCCTGAAACTCTGAAGGTGTCTCCACTGCAACCTTCATTATAGGCTCCAGTATAATGGGCTTGGCCTTCTTAAAGCCTTCCTTGAATGCTCCCCTTGCAGCTGCCTGGAAGGCAGTATCAGACGAATCCACAGAATGTGCCTGGCCGTCATTTATGACCACCCTTATTCCTGTAACTGGAAAACCCAGGAGAATTCCCTTGTCCAGGGCACTTCTAAATCCCTTTTCCACAGAGGAAATGAATTCAGTGGGGATAGCGCCTCCCACAATCTTGTTCACGAACTCGAACTCTTCCTCGCAGGGTTCCATATAACCGGCAACGCGGCCGTACTGGCCTGCACCTCCTGTCTGTTTCTTGTGGGTGTAATTGAAATCCGCCCTGCGGGATATGGTCTCGCGGTATGCCACCTGGGGAGCACCCGTATGCACTATGGCATCATATTCCCTTTTCATTCTCTCTATGTAGACTTCAAGGTGGAGTTCTCCCATTCCAGATATAATGGTATCCCCTGTCTCGTGGTCCACCCTGACGGTGAAGGTGGGATCTTCCTTGGTAAAACGCGACAAGGCCTTTGACATGTTCTGCTGGCTCTTGTTGTCTTCAGGGACGATTGCCAGGGAAATAACAGGCTCGGGCACGTGCATGGAAGTCATACTGTAACGAATGCCTGGAGAAGTAAAGGTATCACCAGACGCACAATCTATACCGAAAAGGGCTCCTATATAGCCTGCAGGTATCTCCTCGATATCTTCCATCTGGTCGGCATGCATCCTTACAACCCTGCCCACCTTGACCTTCTTACCCGTCCTGGAATTTACAATGAAGTCACCCTTTCTCAGGGTACCCTGGTAGACACGGATATAGGTGAGCTGACCGTACCTGCCTTCTTCCAGCTTAAAGGCCAGGGCTACCAGAGGGGCGTCAGGGTCAGCAGACAGAACTACTTCCTCTTCGTCATTTTCCAGATCCAGCGCCCTGTTTTCTACCTGGCTGGGCTCGGGAAGGTACCTGGTGACTGCATCTAAAAGGGGCTGAACACCCTTGTTCTTGTAAGCAGAGCCCACGAATACCGGGGTGATTTCCCTCTTAAGGGTTCCCTCCCTTATGGCCTCAATAAGCAGAGCTTCGGGCACATCTCCTTCCAGGGCCGCTTCCATGAGTTCTTCCGAATACATGGAGGCAGCATCAATCAGCTCCTCGCGCCTTTCTTCTACTTCTGCCATGAGTTCTGCCGGAATCTCGTCTTCACGTATCTTTTCACCCTGCTGGCCTTCAAAATATACGGCCTTCATGCTGACCAGATCCACAACTCCCTGGAAATTGTTCTCAAGGCCTATGGGGACCTGGAGGGCAACTGCATT
Source organism: Deltaproteobacteria bacterium (assembly GCA_027028245.1). Taxonomy (GTDB): domain Bacteria; phylum Desulfobacterota; class Dissulfuribacteria; order Dissulfuribacterales; family QOAL01; genus QOAL01. The sequence continues at coordinate 3,966 of JALVJO010000149.1, read as the reverse complement.
ATGATGGAGTTTTTCCTTTAGCTGGTCAATTACCCGGTAAGGATTGGCCCCGCTCCTGTCGCACTTGTTTATAAAGGCAATACAGGGAACCTTGTACCTGGCCATCTGCCTGTCTACGGTGATGGACTGAGACTGCACGCCGCCTACTGAACAAAGAACCAGCACGCCGCCGTCCAGCACCCTCAGGGCCCTTTCGACTTCTATTGTAAAATCAACGTGGCCTGGGGTATCAATTATATTTATCTCGTGGCCATCCCATTCACAGTAAGTGGCCGCAGAGGTAATGGTTATTCCTCTTTCCTTCTCGAGTTCCATGAAATCCATGGTGGCGCCCACTCCATCCTTGCCCTTGACATCGTGAATGGCATGTATCTTGTTGGTATAATAGAGTATTCTCTCTGTAAGAGTTGTCTTGCCGGCATCAATATGGGCGCTGATGCCGATGTTTCTGACCTTTGCGGGATCCTTTTTCATCTTTTTTCCTACCTCTGAACAAAACAATTTATTGCAATAGGTCTCCATGAGAAGACCGCATCCTCTAAAGCTATGTAAAAAACCCGTGAATTTTGCGCAGAAATAACTGATTTAAAGAATTTTTGCGTTTTGAAGCGTTTAGAGGTTTGCCTATCTAACTTCTAAGGCCCCTTTTGTCAAGCACAATTCTCCATCTCCTAAGCCGGAAGCCTTTTGGAAAATAAACCTTCAATCAGGGACCTATTCTCAGTTCCTTTAGAGACTGATAGTGATTTTCCTGCATAAAGTCAACTATCCCCTGCAAAACCCTCCCGGCTGCACCTGGATCAACCAGCGTGGCAGTGCCGACCTGCACGGCGCAGGCCCCTGCCATGAAAAATTCCAGGGCATCCGAAGCAGAAGTTATGCCACCAACGCCTATCACGGGGATATCCACGCAGCGTGCTGCCTGCCAGACCATGCGGAGTGCCACGGGCTTTATGGCAGGGCCGGAAAGTCCGCCGAACACATTGCCCAGGACAGGGGTCTTTTTCTGAATATCAATGGCCATGCCCAGGATGGTATTGATGAGGGAGACGGCCGATGCCCCTGCATCTTCCACTGCCCGGGCTATGCTGCATATATCGGAAACATTCGGCGAGAGCTTGACAATCACAGGCAGGTCACAGGCCTGTACGACTGCTCCGGCAACCTTGGCGGCCTGTTCAGGATCTGTTCCGAAGGCAACTCCGCCCTCCTTTACATTGGGACAGGAGATGTTGACTTCAAGGGCATGAATGCCTGGGCATTTATTCAGCCTGGCAGCAAGGGCCTGGTATTCACCAACGCTGTTTCCCAGTATGTTGACTATCGTAGTGATATTTCTCTCGTGCAGCCAGGGAAGTTTGCTGGATATAAAGGCCTCCACCCCCACGTTTTCAAGCCCTATGGCATTAAGAAGACCACATGGGGTTTCTGCAATGCGCGGCGGCGGGTTCCCGGCCCGGGGCTCCATGGATATACCCTTTACTACTATGGCGCCAATATTGGTAAGGTCGAGGACATCTGCAAGCTCCGGACCGTAACCGCATGTGCCTGATGCAAGCATCACAGGATTTTTCAGCTCCAACTTCCCTATGCTGACCTTCATCTCGGGGCCATTGCCCAGAAATGTCTGCTGCTGACGGCTCATCTTAGATCTTGCTCCAGTCCACTTGGCCTGCAGGAAAAACCGGGCCTTGCCTGCAGACATGGAGAAAGGCTCCTGTATCAGAACACACCGCACACCCTAGGCAAAGACCAAGGCCGCATGCCATAGCAGTCTCAAGAGATACCTGACATTCCACGGAATAATTACCGCAAAGACCTGCAACTGCCCGCATCATTGGCATGGGCCCACAGGAAAATACCACCACGTTTTTCCTGGCGTCCTTTTCCAGCCTTCCAAGAAGCCTGTCCAGGACCTCTGTAACAAGGCCCCTGTTGCCAAGGCTCCCGTCTTCTGTGGCAACCAGGACCTCCAGACCCGTACTGGAAAAGTCCTGTAGTCTCAGCAGCTGGCTCCTTGTAACCGCCCCTAGTACCACCACTGCCCTTTTTTCTTCCAGTACATCTGCCAGAAAAAGAAGAGGTGCGGTTCCAAGACCTCCGCCGACCAGTATGGGGATCTTTCCCTTTGGCAAGCTGAAACCCCTTCCCAGGGGGCCAAGCACCTGCAGGTGCGAGCCTGCCTGCTTCCTGGCAATCATCCTGGTGCCCCTTCCCACTACCCTGTATAAAATCTCTATCTGTTGTGCATCTGGGTCTGCCCTGTGGACAGAAAAAGGTCTCCTGAGAAGTGGATCACGTTCTTCTTCCAATCCGGGCCTTACCATGACGAACTGTCCAGGCACTGCATTTTCTGCAATCTCAGGGGCGTAGAGCCTGAGAAGAAAGGTGTCAGGTGCAATCTCTTTCTGGGAGACAATCCTTGAACTTATGTCAAATCTGCCCGGCATCTATCTGCCCAGGAAGATGGAACAGGAGGTAGAGACAAAAAGAATTATACTTATGGCGGCATTAAGCCTGAAAAAGGCAATATTCATTCTGCTTAGATCATGCGGCGTGACAATCCTTCTCTGGAGGATCAAGAGCACGAAGGTTGCTGCCATGCCCAGGAAATAAATCCAGTTGAGGCCGGCAGCAAAACCTGCAGCCATGAATGCAGAAAATGCGATCAGGTGAAATACACCGGAGATAAAAAAAGCCCTGGGCACGCCCACGCTTGCGGGGATGGAATGCAGTCCCCTTCTTGAATCGAATTCAGCATCCTGGCACGCGTAAAGAACATCAAAACCGGCTATCCAGAACATCACACCGAGACTCATGAGAATGGGCACAATGCCTATGGAATCTCTGACGGCTATCCAGCCTGCCGTGGGGGCTATACCTATGCCGAGACCAAGGAACAGGTGACAAAGAAAGGTAAAACGCTTGGTGTATGAATAAAAAACCAGAATGGCCAGTATCACGGGAGAAAGCTTGAAGGCCAGGGGCGTCAGATTATAGGAGGCAATGAAATATGTTACGGCTGCAGCCGCCACCATGATCCAGGCCTCTGTCTTTTTGATCAGGCCTGTAACAAGGGGCCTGTCCTTGGTCCTGGGATTCTCAGAATCAAAGCGAAGATCCACTATCCTGTTTACACCCATGGCCACGGTCCTGGCCCCTGCCATTGCCAGGAGGATCCAGAAGCATGTTGCAGCCGAAGGCATTCCGCCGGCGGCCAGAAATGCACCGACAAAGGCAAATGGAAGGGCAAAGATGGTATGCTGGAATTTTATCATTTCCAGAAAGACATGGATCTTTTCCGCCAGGGACTTTTTAACGGGACGTCCGTTTCTCTGCGAGTGCACGTCTTTCATGTCAACTGGCGCTTTCGGCTTCCTCCAGAAGTTCTACTGCCTCGTCCCTGTGCCTGTCATAGGCCTCATGGGCCAGGTCTTTCAGCCTCTCCTGGAATTCATCCGGTTTTGGCAGCTTGGGCACAGGCGGCATCTGTTCCTGAATCTTTGAAATATCAGGAAAGGCCAGTTTCTTCTCCAGCTCTCCCATCTTGGAAGAATCAATATTTTTCCCAAGGGCCTTTACCGTGGATTCATCCTCGAAGTTGAGGTTCCGCAAAAAGGACATGATCTCGTCAAGGGAATAATTTCTTTCAAACTGCTGGATTTCTTCCTTTACTATGGCTAGTTCATCCAGGATTTCTTCCCTTAGATCATCAAAGTCCAGATACCTTTGATAGAGTTCAGCGTAACTTTCCAGCACAAGGTTTGTGTACCTGGTGCTTTTAAGCCACCCGTGGGATTTAATGCCCCTCACCAGTTCTTTTCGTTCATCAGGGGAAAAGTCTGTGTATTCCTCCCAAAAGGGCCTGTCCTGCCAGCCAAGTTCCCGGAGAAACCTTTCAATGAGATCTTCGTCCAGGAGAAGCACGTACATGCGGATGAGTGAAGGCCTTAGTTCTCTTTCATA
>JALVJO010000148.1 GCA_027028245.1 Deltaproteobacteria bacterium | reverse complement strand
TTGATCCCGGGCACAACCTCTGTTGCAAGACCGGGGGATCTTTCCATTACGGTTGCCAGCAGGTAGTACGCAGTGGAATAGAGGGATGGATCTCCAAGGGTGGGGAAGACAACCCTTTTCCCCATGTCTGTCCTTTTGAGTACCTCCGAGGCGGCCTTGTCCCAGCTCTTTGTAACTGAAGGCTCCTTTGCCCTGGAAAGGTGAACCTTTCTCATGGGAAAGTGGATCTCGATCACTTCCTTTTTCGAGATATCAACTGCATTTTTGATGATTGCCAGGGCGCTGCTGGCCCCATGGGCAGACCCCTTGGGGGCTATCACTGCATCTGCTGCCTCTATAGTCCTGACTGCCCTGACGGTCAGAAGATCAGGGTCACCAGGGCCTGTTCCTACAAGGCTGAGCCTGCCTTGTGCGATGATATTTTCCTGAATCAACTATGTGCTCCTTCTTTGATCCCTCTTATTATGGTGATGGTATTCAGCTCAACAGGCGGTGTTTCGCCCCCACTTCCCCTGGCAACCGAAATGCGTGCGGTATCCACCGTGAGCCCCTCTTTTGCCATTAACACGGGTGCATCCCGGCAGGTCTGTTCCAGGATGGCATTGGCCACCATGATCCCGCCTGGCGCCATGCGCTCGGCACAGTCTTTTATGATTTCCTTCAACCTGCCCCCGGAACCTCCTATGAATACCCGCTGCGGCGGCGGCAGCGTATGAAGTACTTCAGGGGCAGCGCCGTCTATGGGAATCACGTTAAAAAGCCTGAATCTTTTTATGTTTTCCCTGATTATCCTCTGCTGCTCAGGATTTCTTTCTACAGCGAAAGATGTAATGTCCGGATACAGTCTTGTAGCCTCAAGGCTGACGGAGCCTGAGCCTGCACCTATATCCCAGAGGATGGTGCCGGGCTTGAGCCTGAGCCTGTGAAGGGTTGCTGCCCGTATTTCATCCTTTGTGATAAGCCCCCTCAAGTGGCTGATCTCCTTTTCCATAAGGCCTGTGCCCCGGGAAGGCAGCAAGTCATCATGGATTTCCACTATCATTATGTTAAGCGGGGAAAATTTTCTTGAGGCTGCCTCTTCCAGCCCGAGGCTGTTGAGCTGCTCTGCCGGGCAATCAAGCTCTTCTGCAACATGAATTCTTACGTGTCCAAGAAGTTCCCTGGCCCCGGCGTTTTTCATAAGCTCCAGGAGACGTGCTGCCACAGAGTCAGGCATATTAAACCCGTCGGTAAATATTATACTTTTTCTTTTGGAAAGAATGCGGCTGAACACCAGATCGTCTTTTCTGCCGTGAAGGCTTATGATCCTGGCGTCATCCCATGGAATCTTGAATCTTGCGCATGCAAGCTGGACGGCTGAAAGGGAAGGATAAAATTCAATTTTCTCACTGTTAAACAGGGTAAGAAGTCTCCTGCCTATACCGAAGAAAAGAGGGTCCCCGCTTGCAAGTACTGCACAGTTTCCTTTTTCAAGGTGTCCCTGAAGCCCCTGGACCATTTCAGAAAGGGGCGTGATGGGAATGATGTCCGGGGCGGGAAAAAGTCCTTCTATCACCTTTGATGAAACATCCAGGAGCCGGCTGGACGAGCAGACTGCAGAGCAGCCAGACAGCAGATCTTCAAGGTCCCTGCGGACAAGGCAGCCCTGCATGCCTATCACCCTTATTTTATATCCTGTATCTTTCATCGGCATTCATTTTCAGTTCATACTGAGACAAGGATGCTTTTGTCAGGGCTGACCAGATACACCCTGACTGAGAGTCCGGAAAGATTCTCAGCATACCTTCGGGCCCTTTTGCAGACATCCTGTATTATGTCTTCCTGGCCGCTTGAAAGGAGCATCTCAAGCACCTGTCTTGCGGTATTTGCCTCAAGCACCTGTCTTTTAAGGTTTTCCGGCAGTCCAAGCTCTGAAAGCAGCCCTGCTGCCTGTTCCATGTTCAAGGCCCCATGCCGCACATGTGTCTGGGGGATTTTAAGCGCTGCCTTTATGATCTTTGCCCACATGCCGGCAAAGTGTATCTGCCGGAAGTTGCGCCTTCCTGCTGCCTTCATTGCGTATTCCAGGTAGTCGCCCATCATGACAAGGGCCTCGTCGGGAAGGCCAAGAAGTTCCTGTACGGCCCGTTCAGAGCTGCGGCCTGTTGAAAGTATAATTTCCCGGAGTCCCGCCTTCTGCGCGACATTCATGCATACTTCAATGGTATCAGTCCAGGCCTTTGCAGAAACCGGCCGCACGATACCTGTGGTGCCAAGGATGGAAAGGCCCCCTCTTATTCCAAGGCGCGGATTCAGGGTGTTTCGGGCAAGCTGCCGACCGTTTCTTATGGAAATGGTGACCTCTACCGCCCTCCGCTCTAATGGCCCTGCTGCCTCCTGGAATGCCTCCTCCACTGCAGCTCTTATCATCCTTCTCGGGCCGGGATTGATGGCAGGCTCTCCTTTGTCCACGGCAAGCCCTTTCCTGGTGACTGTTCCCACGCCAGGTCCAGCCTTGAATACCATGCTGTAATGTCCTGTTCCATCACGGTTTTCTCCAGGAGGTGAAAGAAACCGAATACTGGTACGAATCTGTGCTCCGTTTGTCACGTCCGGGTCATCGCCGGCATCCTTGATGACCGAGGCCCAGGCGCAGGAGCCATTGGATCCCTGGGACAGGATGTCAAATTCGTGGCGGGAGCCGTCAGGAAAGGGAATGGATACCCTGTTTATTCCAATTTGAGGACTAAGTAATTTCAAAAGGGCCGCCTTGGCAGCAGCAGCTGCACAGGCACCGGTGGTAAAGCCGGACCTGAGTCCTTTTCTTCCCTGCCCTGGTGCAGTCATGCCGCCTTTCGTTCCAGGCAGAGCCGCAGCAGGGCGTTTACCGCTGCTACTGCTATGGGCGTGCCGCCCTTTCTGCCACTTGTGGTTATGTGCGGATACCCGCTTTCTGAAAGCATCTGCTTTGACTCTTCTGCGTTTACAAAACCCACCGGCACCCCGATTATGAGATCCGGCCTGAATCTTTCTTCCCTGATCATCTGCATGGTGCGGACCAGGGC
>JALVJO010000147.1 GCA_027028245.1 Deltaproteobacteria bacterium | reverse complement strand
TTCAGGCGCGTTCAGTCTGCGAGGCCGGGGCCGATGCCGTAGGCCTGGTATTTGCTCCCAAGAGCCCCCGTTTTGTCTCAAGGGAAGATGCCAGGCAGATGATAAAAAAACTTCCTCCCTTTGTGCAGACGGTCGGGGTCTTTGTGGATGAATCCCTGGAGGTCATAAGGGATATGGTCAATTTCTGCGGGCTGGATCTTGTACAGCTTCACGGAAATGAGGCACCTGGATTCTGCAAGCTTCTTGCTCCCAGGGTTATCAAGGCCTTCAGGGTGAAGGACCAGGGCGTATTAAAAGAAATAGAAAACTACCAGGGAAAGGTCAGAGGTATCCTTCTTGATTCATGGTCAGGAAAGTCACAGGGCGGAACCGGAAAGAGATTTGACTGGGAGATAGCAAGAAGGGTGGTTTCTTCCTTCAGCCTTCCTGTGATCCTTGCAGGGGGTCTTGACTGCGGCAATGTCAGGGAGGCGGTCTCAAGGGTGCATCCCTGGGGCCTTGATGTCAGTTCACGGGTGGAGATAAGCCCTGGTGTAAAGGACATGGAAAAGGTGAAGCAGTTTATCTTTCAGGCAAAATCAGCACCCTTTTCGTCGTCTGGGCCTGATGGTTGAATCATGTCTGGGGCCCAGTAATCGAGGCCCTGTATCAAGGGATGCAGCAAGTACGGGATTTATTTTTAGATACAAGACAATGGAGGATGTAATTGAAAAAAGACACAAAGGGTTTAAAACCCAGCAACCCTGACAGGCGGGGTCATTTCGGCCTGTTTGGAGGAAGATACGTCCCGGAGACATTGATGCCAGCCATCCTGGAGCTCCAGGAAGCCTATGGCCGAATCAGGAGGGACAGCACCTTCCGCAGGGAATTTCAGCACATATTGAAGGATTATGTCGGCCGGCCAACGGCGCTCTACGAGGCAAAAAGGCTGTCTGAGGCCCTTGGCGGGGCCTTCAGGGTTTTTCTCAAGCGGGAGGACCTCACACATACCGGCGCACACAAGATCAACAACACCATAGGCCAGATCCTTCTTGCAAAAAGGATGGGAAAGCGCCGCATAATCGCGGAAACAGGTGCTGGGCAGCATGGTGTGGCCACTGCTACTGCCGCCGCTCTCATGGGACTTGAGTGCGAGGTCTACATGGGGCGGAAGGACACGGTCCGCCAGGCCATGAACGTCTTTCGCATGGAGCTTACAGGTGCCAGGGTGATTCCAGTGGATTCCGGCACCAAGACCTTGAAGGACGCCATAAACGAGGCCATCAGGGACTGGGTTGCAAACGTATCCGATACCCACTACATCATCGGCTCCGTAGTCGGACCCCATCCCTATCCTGTAATGGTGAGGGATTTTCAGAGCGTCATAGGGAGGGAGGCAAGGAGCCAGATAAGGAAAAAGACCGGCGGGCTTCCGGACGTGGTGGTGGCCTGCGTGGGCGGGGGCAGCAATGCCATGGGGATATTTTATCCCTTTTCCAGGGAGCCATCTGTTCGGCTCATCGGGGTGGAGGCTGCAGGCAAGGGTACTGATACTGATTATCATTCAGCCACCCTTACCTGCGGGGAACCAGGCGTCCTGCACGGCACAATGAGCTATCTTCTCCAGGACAGGTGGGGCCAGATAAAGGGTGCCCACTCCGTGGCACCAGGCCTTGATTATCCAGGTGTGGGGCCTGAACACAGCTGGTTCAAGGATTCCGGACGGGCAGAATATTATGTCATCGATGACCAGGAGGCCCTGGAAGGGTTCAGACTCCTTTCAGAAACCGAAGGCATTATCCCTGCCCTTGAAAGCGCCCATGCCATTGCCTTTCTGAAGAAGCTCAAGGATGAGCTTCCGGCAGGCAGCACTGTACTTGTCAATCTGTCCGGCCGGGGAGACAAGGATGTTGAAACAGTGAGAAACATATTCAGGGGAGGAGCCACGGAATGAACCGCATAGAAAGAGTATTCAAAAGGCTTCGCAAAAGGGATGAAACAGCCCTTATTCCCTTTGTTACAGCAGGAGATCCTTCCATCCAGGCCACCAGGGACCTGGTGCTGGAGATGGATAGAAGGGGAGCAGATATCGTGGAACTGGGGCTTGCCTTTTCGGATCCCCTGGCAGATGGTCCCACTATCCAGGCGGCCAGCTTTCGTGCCCTGCAGGGCGGCATGAACACCAAGAAATATTTTGAGCTCGTGGCCCATATCAGGAAGACGGCGGATATCCCGCTGGTTCTCATGGGTTACTACAATCCAATACTGAGATACGGGTTGGAGGAATTTGCAAGGGATGCGGCAGCTGCAGGCATTGACGGGACAATCATCCCGGATCTGCCCCTGGAAGAGGCGGGCCCCTGGATGAAGGCCTGCAGGGAAAACGGTCTGGCCAATATACTGCTTGTTGCTCCAAATACCCCTGAAGAGCGCATAAAAAGAATTGTCAGGGCCTCAAGGGGTTTTATCTATTACGTATCCGTTCTGGGCATAACAGGTGCCAGGACCAGCCTTCCTCCTGAGGTCTCCGGCGGGCTGGAAAGGGTCAAATCCTTTACGCAAAAGCCCGTTGCAGTGGGCTTTGGGATATCCAGGCCCGAGCAGGTCAAGGCCCTTTCCAGCAGCGCTGACGGCATTATTGTGGGAAGTGCCATCGTAAGGCTGATGGAGGAAAAACTATCCAATGTCTCCCCTGGTGAAGAGGACAGGGCAGTTGCTGAAATAGGAGAATTCATAGGGTCTCTCAAAGAGGCCACCTTGTAGAGGAGGATTTTGTCCCTTTCAAGAGCCCTTAGAATAGTCTTTGACAGGACCCCGGATGACACAATTGACCTTTTCAAGGCCTTTCCGGGGCTCAGGCGCTTTTTTGAGAGGAGGCGGCTGCATGCATTTATCCGCACCCTCGGGGACATCATCTTTACCTTTATTATCCTTGAGGGGCTTTTCGGCCCCCAGGACCCCTCAAGAAACTGCACCCTTTACCTGTCATGGGGCCTTTGGTGGCCTACCATTGTAATGAGCTGGTTCTTTGTGGGAAGGATGTGGTGCGGCTTCTGCCCATTCCCTGGTGTGGGCCGTATTGTACAAAGACTTGGGCTCAGTCTTGAGCGTCCGGTCCCCGGCTTCGTAAAGAAAAACGCGCCTTATCTTTCCGTAATCCTCCTTGCCCTTATCATCTGGCTGGAAGAATCCACGGGCATCAAGGAATCTCCCAGGGGAACCGCCCTGCTCATCCTGTCTATCATGGCCGGCGCCACCATCATGGCTGCACTTTTTCCAAAACAGGCCTGGTGCCGCTACCTCTGTCCAATGGGCAGGCTTCTGGGCGTGGGCTCAACCCTTTCACTGATGGAGTTTCGCCCTGATTTTGAAAAATGTCAGACCTGCAGGACATTTGCCTGCAAGAAGGGAAAAGACGGCAGGGGCGGCTGCCCGGTATACCTTGGTGCCTTCAACGTGAAGAACAACCTGGACTGTCTTATCTGCGGCCACTGCCTCAGCCTGTGCGACAAGGATTCTCCCAAGCTGAACCTTAGAAGCCCCTTTAAGGAACTGCTTCTGAACAAGGGCAGGTTTGTAACCTGTTCCTTTATCATCCCGTTCCTGATGGGTTCACAGCTCGTGCGCTTCCTGGAAAGCAGCAGTCTTTCAGTGGTGCTGCAGCGGGACCTGGCCAGCCTTGATACAATGGTCACCTATTCCGGGCTGCTGCTCATCGCCTTTTTTTACATCCATTTTATAATCAAGGTCGGTGCCTGGTTTTTCGGCTACACTGAAGATGAGCTCTTTGGAAAATTTTCGCCAATGGTGCCCATCTTTATCCCCATGGCCTTCAGCGGAGAGTTGGCCTACCGGCTGGACTACGCCGTGGCCGGCGCACCGGAATTTTTTCCGGTAGTAAGCAGGCAGTTTGGTATAGACTCTTTGAAGCAGTGGACCTTTGAGCTTCCGCCATGGATCTTTACGGCCTTGAATGTATTTATGATGGCAAGTGCCGTGGCTGCCTGCTGTTACCTGCTTTACCGCTTTGTACACGACGAATTCGAAGGGCTTGTTCCCTGGTGGCGTACCCTGTCTGTTTCCGGGCTCATTTTCATCACAGGCGGGACCTATCTCTTCTTTATGCTGAATACTTGAATAAACTTGGAAGGAGTTTCTTTATGGAAGTGTATGAAACATCGATACCGGAGCTGGAGCTCATACACAGGGGAAAGGTCAGGGACCTCTACGCCCTGGATGACCTTATCCTCATGGTGGCTACAGACCGGCTGTCTGCATTTGACGTGGTATTCCCCGACCCCATCCCGGACAAGGGGAGAATCCTGACCAGGCTTTCCATGTTCTGGTTCGAGATGCTCCATGAGCTTGTGCCAAATCATATCGTGGAAACCGATGTCCAGAAATTTCCAGATTCGCTGAAAAAATACACAGAACTCCTTAAGGACAGGAGCATGCTGGTGAAAAGGGCAGAACCCCTTGCCATTGAATGCATAGTAAGGGGTTATATCACAGGTTCCGGATGGAAGGATTACCTCAAGACAGGCAAAGTGTGCGGTATTTCCCTGCCCCAGGGCCTCAGGGAATCAGACAGGCTTCCTGAGCCGATTTTTACGCCTTCCACAAAGGCGGATGTCGGACTCCATGATGAGAATATTACCCTTGACAAGGCCGCCGAGATTGTGGGCAGACAAACCCTTGACCAGGTAGAGGAACTGAGTCTCAAGATCTATGAGGCTGCCTCTGAGTATGCACTCAAAAGAGGTATAATAATTGCTGATACCAAGTTCGAGTTTGGTTTTATAGACGGCACGCTGTGCCTTATCGACGAGGTGCTCACTCCCGATTCTTCGAGGTTCTGGCCCCTTGATTCCTATGAGCCGGGAAGACCCCAGGAAAGCTTTGACAAGCAGTTTGTTAGAAACTACCTGGAATCCATTAAATGGGACAAGAAGCCTCCAGCCCCCAGCCTGCCCGAAGAAATAAAGACCAAAACCAGACAGAGATACCTGGATGCCTACAGGAGGATAACCGGCAGGGAGCTGGAAGGCTGATCCCTGAAAATCGAGGCCGAATGTGTTCTTGATGATTCCTGATTTATGTTGCAAAAGACGAGTCATGGCTGCAGCTGCTGCCTTCTGCGTCCTGGCAGTATGGCTTGTATCGTGCAGTACCCGCCAGGCAGACGGTGCCCGAAGAAAGAGGGTGGTGTGCAGGCATGTTATAGACGGAGATACAATTGTCCTGGCTGACGGCGACAAGTTAAGGTATCTGGAGATAAACGCACCGGAAATTCCGCACAAGGACAAGCCAGGCGAACCTTTCGGAAGAGAAGCAGCCTACCTGAACAAGAGGCTCGTTGAAGGAAAACACATAGATATTCTGGTATCGCCATCTGAGCCCCGTGACCAGTACGGCAGGCTCCTGGCACACGTGTTTCTTCCAAACGGAAAGCTTGTAAGCGAGGTCCTCCTGAGAAAAGGCCTTGCCCATTGCTGTTTTTATCAGAAGCCTGATACTTATGCCCGGCGTCTTCTTGCAGCACAAAAATCTGCCATCCTTGGCAAAAAGGGGATATGGAGCATCAGGCATGAAGATACGGAGAAATATTATATCGGCAACAACAGGTCACGGAAGTTTCACAGGCCCTGGTGCAAGCTGGGAAAGAGTACGTCCAGCAGGAACAGGGTGATACTAAAGACCAGAAAAGAGGCATTCTTGAAAGGATATTGCCCATGCAGAAGATGCAAGCCCTGATTATCAAGGACGAAATATTTTTAAAGCACGATCCCGGTTTCGGTCACCCGGAATCCCAGGAAAGGCTGAGAGCCATATATAAGCGCCTCGCGCAGCCGGATATGCAGGCAATGGTGGCTGAACATTCACCAAGGCGTGCTTCAAAGGAGGAGATTTCCTGGAACCATTCGCCGGCCTATGTGGACCGTATTGAGCGGACCGCCGGAGTGGATCATTTTCAGCTTGATCCCGATACTTCCACTTCTGCAGATTCCTGGGATGCAGCATGCTTTGCAGTAGGGGCAGGCTTTGAGGCCCTGGACAAGCTGTATTCCGGGGAATTCAAGACGGCCTTTGCCTTGGTCAGGCCCCCTGGACACCACGCCGAGTATGATCACGCCATGGGTTTCTGTCTTTTCAACAATGCGGCCCTTGCAGCCCGTTATGCCCTTAGGAAAAAGGGCGCCGAAAGGGTGCTGATCATAGACTGGGACCTGCACCACGGAAACGGTACCCAGCACAGCTTCTATGACGACGACAGGGTGCTCTATTTTTCCACCCATCAGTATCCCTATTATCCTGGTACCGGCTCTGCCGAGCAGTGTGGAGAGGGAAAGGGGACTGGTTACACGGTGAATGTGCCGCTTTCAGCCGGTGCAGGAGACCAGGAATATGCTTCGATCTTCAATCTGCTCCTGGAGCCGATAGCACTGGAATTTGCCCCTGACGTGGTCGTGGTGTCTGCGGGTTTTGATATTTACAAGGACGATCCCCTGGGGGGAATGAGGGTCACTGAAGGGGGTTTTTCATACCTGGCTGAAAAGATTTGTAAAATAGCTGAAAAGTGTTCTGCAAGGGGTCCTCTTTTCTGTCTTGAGGGAGGATATAACCTGAGCGGTCTGAGCCAGGGGGTGGCGGCAGTCATAAGGAGTTCTACAGGGAATCTGCTGGATGAAGAGGCAGGAATTTGTGAAATTTTCATGAATGCCGATAAAAAATTTAAAGAACTCGAACATGCACATAAAGTACAGAAAAGGTTCTGGAAAAATCTTTAGTCCGTCTTTAGGGGGAAAGAGTGACCAAGAGCAATCTGGCAGAAAAGACCTGTCCGGCAGAAGAATCGTGGAAGGACACACTGAAGGATATATGCGAAGTAGCACGAAATTCTCTCCATAATCTCGTCTCATCGGGTACACCTCCGCTTCCCAGGTGCTATCACCAGGAATTTGTTCAGGCAGCGGACGTCCTGCAGAAACAGGCGATTCTCGAAATGGTCAGAAGCGACGAAGACCGCCAGGCAGTGTCTTTCCAGAGGGTCATCCTAAGGGCCAAGGATAGGATTTCAGATGCCAGGAAGATTCTTTCAGATTTTGAGCAGGAGGCAAGAAAGAACATAGCCCGTCTCGACAGCAGAATTGATACCATGAAGCTTCACCTGGTCGACCTGCCTGAGGAACAAAAAAAACATATCCAGGGCAGTGTGGATGCCATAAGGGCCACAAGTTCAGGTTTTGTGGAAAACCTGGAAGGCGTACTCGACCAGATTGGGAAACAGGAAGATCTGCTGGCCTCACTTGCCAAGAAGGTCCACGAGGACCCGCTCACAGGTATTCTGAACCGCAGGGCCTGGGAAAGAGACCTTAGAGAGGTCAGCTCCGGGAAGGCTTCATCCGGCCAGCCGTCCCTTGTTTCCGTGGTAATTGCGGATCTGGACGATTTCAAAAACGTAAATGATATCTATGGACATCCCGTGGGAGATGCTGTTCTCAAACAGTTTGCCGCCCTCCTGCAAGATCACTTTGCCAGCAGCGGCTCGGTCTACAGGTATGGAGGAGAGGAATTCGGGGTAATACTTCCTGGATTTTCCGGACCAGAGGCTGTGGAAAAGCTTGAAGTCTTCAGAAACAGGCTGAAGAAGGCGGTTTTTGTGGCCATGAACGGAGAGGTCAAGATACGCATCTCTGCATCCTATGGTGTGGCCCAGTGGACGGGGAAGGAAGACATGAAGACTGTTGTCTCCATGGCAGACCAGATGCTTTATAGGGCAAAGAAGGCTGGAAAGGACTGCATCATTCTCCGTCCGACCTGATTGAATCTCCACTTTGGTAATGTTTTTCAGTGAAATGTTCACCGCTCAGGCGAGGGTAAATGGTTACCCCGTCTTCAAAGATGATATCCTTTGGTACCTGGGTTTCCATTCCCACCATGCTGATCTTGCCATCTGGCCTGCCCAGGGAGGTGTTTGTCCCTATGCTTACTCCTATGTCGGTTATCACCCTGTTCAACCTTGCCCCAGTGCCAACCTGGGTATCAAAAAACAGTATGGAATCCTTTACCTCGGCGCCGGCACCAACATGAACCCCTGGGAACAATATGGAGCGTTCTACATGCCCGTCTATCCTTACTCCGTGGTAAATTCTTGAGTCCTTGATGTTGGCCGGTGCCTCGTGGTCACCGCTGTCAATAATAGCAGGGCCCATGTCTCTTATGGCCTCGTGATCAAGGTTTGTCCTGAGGCACCACCTGGAAAGTTCAATCCTGGGATGCTCTCCTATGAGGTCCATGTTGGCCTGCCAATATTCATCTATTGTGCGGCAATATGCCCAGTAGCCCTTGAATTTGTATCCGTAAACCCTGTAACCCCTGAGGAGTGCCGGGAAGATATCACGTCCGAATTCATGTGAGTCTGTCCTGGCATTTTCTTCCAGGATATCTTTCAGGATTTTGAAGTTGAAAAGATAAATGGTCATGGAGGCCCAGGAGGATATGGGCCTTTCCGGCTTTTCAGCGTATTCTATGAGTCTTCCGCCCCTGGGGTCATCATGTGCAATTTTTCCGAGACCGAACCTGGATGAGCCCGGCAGGGGCACGTTTACAAAGGCGGCGGTGACATCTGCCTTCATGTCGTGGTGAAATTCGATCAGCTCGTTGTAGTCCATATTGTAGACATGATCGCCGGATACGATGAGTACGTGGTCTGGCTGGTGTGCCGAAATGAAATCCAGGTTCTGGTAGACGGCATCAGCGGTTCCCTGGTACCAGTCAGCGGCGTGAAGCCCCTTGAACGGGGGGAGAATGGTAATGCCCCTGTGCCGTCCTATCATGTCCCA
>JALVJO010000146.1 GCA_027028245.1 Deltaproteobacteria bacterium | reverse complement strand
CTGGAGACAACGTAAAGATAAAGGCAGACCTGATACAGCCCATAGCCATGGAAGACGGGCTGAGGTTTGCCATCAGGGAAGGCGGCCGCACGGTAGGCGCCGGAGTCGTAAGCAAGATTATAGAATAGGACACTCAGGTTATGCGAGATAAGATAATTCTCCAGTGTACCCAATGCAAAAGGCGGAATTATACCACCACCAAGAACAGACGCACTACTCCAGACAAACTGCAGTTGAAGAAGTATTGCCCGTTCGACAGGAAGCACACGGTACATAAAGAAATAAAGATGAAATAAAAAGGTATCTGCAGGCCAGTAGCTCTAATGGTAGAGCACCGGACTCCAAATCCGGGTGTTGGGGGTTCGAGTCCCTCCTGGCCTGCCAGTTCTTTTTGGGACAGGATTCGCTCCAGGTGATACAGTGACTAAGAAAAAGGTTAGGAAGATAAAATCAGCCAGGCCGGCCGCAGGTACAAAGGCTCCCCAAAGTACTGCTCAGGAATCCGGGCAGTCTGCATCATCGCCTGCTTCTGTCAAGAAGCCTGAGGCAAAGGCAGCCAGGCCGCAGGGGAAGGTTGCAGCCATAAAACAGTTTCTGGCAGACGTCAGAGCTGAATTGGACAAGATCACCTGGGCCAACAGGAAGGAAACCACCTCACTGACCATTGCGGTTCTTGCCATTACCATCTTCTTTTCCGCCTATCTCGGGCTGGTGGATATAGCCCTTTCCAAACTCGTTGGAATCCTGATCAAGTAGCGGAACTCAAAAGGCAATTTCATGGCACATAAATGGTATATTGTTCATACCTATTCAGGTTTTGAAAACAAGGTCAAGGCCTCTCTGGAAGAGCGCATAAAACAACATGGTATGGAGGACAAGTTTTCGGCCATAGTTGTGCCTACTGAGAAGGTGGTGGAGGTAGTCAAGGGAGAAAGACGCACCTCGGCCAGGAAGGTATATCCTGGTTATATCCTGGTGAAGATGGAGTTCAACAAGGAGACATGGCACCTGGTCCAGGATACGCCAAAGGTTACCGGATTTGTCGGCGGACAGCATAATCCGGTCCCCCTTCCGGACCACGAGGCTGAAAAGATTCTCAAGCAGATGGAGGAACGATCCCTTCATCCCAGGCCGAAACACGATTATGAGCCAGGGGAAAAGGTCATCGTTACGGAAGGCCCCTTTGCCAATTTTACCGGCGTAGTAGAAGAAGTGAAGCCGGAAAAGGGTAAGGTCCGGGTCCTGGTATCCATATTCGGAAGGTCAACGCCTGTAGAGCTGGAATTCGGTCATATACAAAAGGTGAGCTGAGCTGAAAAGTTTTTACATATCAAGGAGTAATCGCTATGGCTAAAAAGATAACCGGTTATATTAAATTACAGATCCCCGCCGGGCAGGCAAGCCCTTCACCGCCTGTAGGTCCGGCCCTGGGACAGCAGGGCGTCAATATCATGGAGTTCGTAAAGGCGTTCAACGCCAAGACTGCTGACCAGGCAGGTATGATTATTCCTGTGGTGATCACGGTTTACGCGGACCGGTCCTTCAGTTTTATATTAAAGACACCTCCTGCATCTGTGCTCCTGAAAAAGGCCGCAGGCATTGAAAAAGGCTCCGGAGTTCCCAACAGGGAAAAGGTGGGCACGGTTACCAGGGCACAGTGCGCAGAAATAGCCAAGACCAAGATGCCGGATTTGACTGCCGCAGATCTTGCAGCAGCAGTCCGCACCATTGAGGGCACTGCCCGCAGTATGGGAATAGAAGTAGTTGATTAATTTATAAAAGGTGAAAAGCCATGGGTAAAAGAGGTAAGAAATATCGCAAGGTACGGGAGCTTGTTGACCCGAACAAGAAATATACACTGGAAGAGGCTGTCCAGAAGGTACTGGAGACCCATTTTGCCAATTTTGACGAGAGTGTAGATCTTGCCATTAACCTGGGTGTAGATCCCAGAAAGGCAGACCAGAATATAAGGGGCTCTGTTGTCCTTCCTCACGGAACCGGCCGTACGGCAAAGGTGCTCGTGTTTGCAAAGGGGGAGAAGGTCAAGGAGGCGGAGGAAGCAGGCGCCGATTATGTTGGAGGGGAAGAACTGGCAGAAAAGATCCAGAAAGAAGGCTGGCTGGACTTTGATAAGGTAGTTGCTACCCCTGACATGATGGGCGTTGTGGGAAAGCTTGGACGGATCCTTGGACCCAGGGGGCTTATGCCCAATGCAAAGACCGGCACGGTCACCTTTGATGTAGGCAAGGCAGTCAAAGATATCAAGGGCGGCAAGGTGGATTTCAGGGTAGACAGGGCAGGGGTACTTCATCTTCCCATCGGGAGGGTCTCCTTCGGGCCCGAAAAGGTCAAGGAAAATTTTGCAGCCGTTGCAGAAACTGTGCTCAGAATGAAGCCCGCCTCGGCCAAGGGTACCTATGTAAAGGGTGCTGCCCTTTCCACAACAATGGGCCCAGGTGTAAAGCTCGATCCAGCCGAGCTCAAAAGTGCAGCTGCTGCCTGATCAAATTACAGGAATATTTTTTAATATCTTTCTAGAAGGATAAAACGGAAATCAACCGAACGCATGCGTCCTCTAAGGGCGCTCGAAAAGTCAAAGACAGTAGGTACCTGGTGTTTAATGAGACACCCGCACGGCGTGTCTCACCTACCGAGGCCGGAGTGACCTCTGCTTTGGCAGTAAATAAACTGTCTATGGCAGAAAGGGGGGATAAAATTGCCACTTAACAAGAGTCAGAAGGAAGCCCTGGTAGAACAGCTGAATGAAAAGTTTTCCAGGGCAGTATCGGTTACCCTTGTGGATTTTCCCGGGTTGACAGTTTCTCAGGCCAATGAGCTCAGGGCCAAGTTGAGAGATGTCCAGGGGGAACTCAAGGTTTCAAAGAACACGCTTTTCAGGATCGCAATCAAGGGTACGGAATCGGAGCCTTTGATCGAAGCATTTGAAGGCCCGAATGCCGCGGTGTTTGCCTATGAAGACCCTGTCCAGGTAGCCAAGGTCCTGGTGGATTTCGCCAAGGACAACGAGGTGCTTAAGATAAAGAGCGGCATTTTGAATGGAAAGCTCATGGATGCTTCTGGAATCGAGGCACTGTCCAAGCTTCCGAGCAGGGAAGTGCTGCTTGCGCAGATGCTGTCAGTGCTTGTTGCCGCACCAACCAACCTTGTACAGGTGCTTTCCGGCATACCAAGGAAGCTGCTGTTTGCACTAAGGGCCATCGAGGAGCAGAAGCAGTAGGTTTTTATGCCCATTCAGACACGTTCTGAACGGCTAATTCAGTTGGTACACAAATAACATATAGTTTTGAATATTCAGGAGGAAGATCAGAAAATGGCTGTTACAAAAGAAGAAGTAATTGAATTTATATCCAATATGACCGTTCTTGAACTTTCCGAGTTTATAAAGGAACTCGAGGAGAAATTTGGTGTTTCAGCTGCCGCACCTGTTGCTGTTGCTGCTGCAGGCGCTGCCCCGGCAGGAGATGCAGGTGCTCCTCAGGAAGAAAAGACAGAATTTGACGTGGTTCTGACCGATTTCGGCAGCCAGAAGATCAAGGTCATCAAGGAAGTAAGGGCCGTTACCGGTCTTGGGCTCAAGGAAGCCAAGGAATTGGTTGAAAGCGCTCCCAAGCCCATCAAGGAAGGCGTACCCAAGGAAGAGGCGGAAAAGATCAAGGAACAGATAGAGGCAGTAGGCGCCAAGGTAGAAATCAAGTAAACAAACCAGTCGTATTGAATATATCAGGAGGTTCCTTCACCTGGAGCCTCCTGTTCTTTAAGTTTCACAGTCACCAGCATCAGCATCCAGGCCATCTTGAGGCACATCTATGTTAAGTATTCAAAATTTTCCTTTGAGAAAAAGTTTTGGCAAGGTAAAAAGGGCGGTTGAAATCCCGCATCTAATTGAAGTTCAACAGAAACCGTACGAAAAATTTCTTCAAAGGGATATTGCTCCTGAGGCCAGGAAGAACCTCGGTCTTCAGGCAGTATTCAAGAATGTCTTTCCCATAAACGATTTTACCGGGGCATCCTCCCTGGAATTTGTCCAATATACCATAGGAGAGCCCAAGTATTCGCAGGAGGAATGCCTGGCAAGGGGCAGCACATACGAGGCCCCTGTCAAGGTGGTGATAAGGCTTTTGTCTTACGATGTTGATAAGGAAACAGGCGTACAAAGCATCAGGGACATCAAGGAACAGGAGATCTATTTCGGCACTATTCCCCTTATGACCCGTACCGGAACATTCATAATAAACGGTACGGAAAGGGTGGTGGTCAGCCAGCTCCAGCGTTCTCCCGGTGTCTTTTTCGACCATGACAAGGGCAAGACCCATTCCAGCGGAAAGCTGCTTTACTCCTGCAGGGTGATACCTGTAAGGGGTTCCTGGCTGGATTTTGAATTCGATCCCAAGGACATACTGCACGTCCGTATAGACAGGCGCAGAAAATTTCCTGCAACCATCCTGCTTAAGGCCATAGGACTTTCCACAGACGACATCCTCAGGGAATTCTACCAGTGGGACACCTATTATCTGGAGGGCAAACTGGTCTACAGGAAGGTCATCCCTGAGCTCCTCAAGGGCCAGAGGGCAACTATGAACGTGCTGCATCCAGAAACAGGAGAGGTACTTCTCAAACAGCACAGGAAATTTTCCAAGACCATGCTCAGGCGTTTCGAGGAATTTGGAATAGACCGGATTCCCGTTGCAGAAGACGACCTCGTGGGCAGGGTTACGGCTTCCGACCTGGTAGACGCCGCAACTGGTGAGATCCTCATACCAAAAAACACCAGGCTTTCCCAGGAAGACCTGGAGCTCATCAGGGAAAACGGCATAACCGAGGTCCAGACACTGTTTATTGACGGCATCAGGGTCAGCTCCTCCATCAGGGATACCCTCCTTGTGGACAAGGTGGAAGATTCTGAGGAGGCGGTGCTTGAAATATACCGCAGACTCAGGCCTTCCAGCCCCCTTATTGCAGAGGTTGCTGAAAAGTTTTTCCATTCCCTGTTCTTCAACCCGGATACCTATGACCTGTCAGAGGTGGGCCGCTACAAACTTAACCAGAGGCTCGGTCTGGATGTGCCCTTGTCCCAGAGGGTGCTGATTCCTTCGGATATCGTTTCCATCGTAAAGGAGCTGATCCACCTCAAGGATACCCAAGGGCCTGTGGACGATATCGATCACCTGGGCAACCGAAGGGTGCGCTCAGTGGGTGAGCTCATCGAAAACCAGTACCGGATTGGCCTTGTCAGGATGGAAAGGGCAATCAAGGAGAGGATGACTCTTCAGGAGATAGAGGCCCTCATGCCCAACGACCTTGTCAATCCAAAACCGGTCACCTCTGTGATCAAGGAATTTTTCGGCTCAAGTCAGCTTTCCCAGTTCATGGACCAGACCAATCCCTTGTCTGAGATCACCCACAAGAGGAGGCTTTCTGCCCTGGGGCCAGGGGGGCTTTCACGGGAAAGGGCAGGATTTGAGGTTCGCGATGTTCACCCCACCCATTACGGGAGGATATGCCCCATTGAGACACCGGAAGGTCCCAATATCGGTCTTATTGTCTCCCTTGCCACCTTCGGGCGTATCAACGAATACGGGTTTATCGAAACCCCTTTCAGGCTGGTTAAGGACAGGAAGGTCACCAATGAAATAAAATATATGACGGCATCACAGGAAGAGGGTGAGGTAATTTCGCAGTCCACCATCAAGCTGGACAGACATGGCCGCATAGTGGATGATTTCGTGGGCGTCAGGAAAAAGGGCGAGTTTGTCGTGGTCCCCTCCGAGGAGGTCACGGCAATTGACGTGGCGCCCAACCAGCTTGTCAGCGTCTCCTCAGGTCTCATCCCCTTTCTGGAAAACGACGATGCCAACAGGGCGCTTATGGGCTCCAACATGCAGCGTCAGGCAGTGCCGCTTCTGAAATGCGAGGCCCCCCTGGTGGGAACAGGCATTGAAAAACCAGTTGCAAGGGATTCCGGCGTCACTATCATAGCAAAGCGTGACGGATGGATAGAAGATGTGGATGCCAACAGGCTGGTCGTTGCCTATGAGGAAGACAAGGAATCCGGCAAGCCTGTGGAGGTGGAGATATTCAAGCTGATCAAGTATCAAAAGTCCAATCAGACTACCACCATGAACCAGATCCCCATTGTAAAGCCAGGGGACCGCGTGAAAAAGGGACAGGTCCTGGTGGATGGTGCTTCTACCCACATGGGCGAGCTTGCACTGGGGAAAAACGTGGTGGTGGCATTCATGCCTTGGCGCGGATACAACTTCGAAGATGCCATTATCGTCAGCGAACGCCTCATTCAGGACGATGTTTACACCTCGGTGCACATAGAGGAGTTTGAAGTAGAGGCCAGGGACACCAAGCTGGGCCGCGAAGAGATCACAAGGGACATTCCCAACGTGGGCGAAGAAGCCCTTCGAAATCTCGATGAGTCCGGCATTATCAGGGTCGGGGCCGAGGTGAAGGCCGGTGATATCCTGGTGGGCAAGGTGACTCCCAAAGGGGAGACCCAGCTTTCACCAGAGGAAAAACTCCTGAGGGCAATCTTCGGCGAAAAGGCCGGCGACGTGAAGGATACCTCCCTCAAGGTGCCGCCTGGTGTTCAGGGTGTTGTGGTAGATGCCAGGGTCTTTTCCAGGAAGGGCATTGCCAAAGACGAAAGGGCAAAGAAGATCGAAGATCTCGAGATAGCTGCCATAATGCAGGATCAGGAGGACGAGATCAACGTCATTCGGCGCACCACTTTGAAAAAACTCCAGCAGCACCTTGTAGGCAAAAAACCTGCAGTAGTCATCAAGGATGCAAGACACAGGCTGCTCCTTGATGCAGACACGGAGATTACAGAAGAGGCCCTTAAAAAGGTACCTCTTCACAGACTGCGGGATCTCATCCTTAAGGGCAGGAGTTCTGCAGACCCATTTGTCAACGATATACTCGACTGGTATGAATCCGAAATAGACAGGATCAAGAAACACTTCGAGGGGAAGATAGAGCGTCTCAAAAAGGGGGACGACCTGCCGCCAGGCGTCATCAAGATGGTCAGGGTGTATGTGGCCATGAAGAGAAAACTGGAAGTAGGTGACAAGATGGCTGGGCGCCACGGCAACAAGGGTGTTGTTTCCAGGATCGTGCCCGTGGAGGACATGCCCTATTTTGAAGACGGCACCCCCGTTGATATCATTTTGAACCCTCTGGGTGTGCCTTCTCGTATGAACGTCGGCCAGATCCTTGAGATACATCTCGGCTGGGGTGCAAAAAAGCTTGGTGAGCAGGTTGCAGAACTTGCCCGCAAGGCTGACATTGAAAAGATCAAGGCCAAGATGTCCAAGATCTACTCCAAGTCCGAGCTAAAGGACCTTCTGTCCGGCCTGAGTGACCAAGAGATCAGGGAGCTTGCCCAACACCTGGGGAAAGGGGTGCCGGTTGCAACGCCTGTCTTTGACGGGGCAGACGAAAAGACCATCCGCAAGCTTCTCAAGGCTGCAGACCAGCCGGAAATAGGCCAGGTCACCCTCTATAATGGTCTTACAGGCGAGCCCTTCAACCAGAAGATCACTGTGGGCGTTATGTACATGCTGAAGCTCCACCATTTGGTCTCTGACAAGATCCATGCCCGCTCCACCGGGCCGTATTCCCTGGTGACCCAGCAGCCCCTTGGCGGAAAGGCCCAGTTCGGTGGCCAGCGGCTGGGAGAGATGGAAGTCTGGGCCATGGAGGCCTATGGTGCAGCTTATTCACTCCAGGAATTTCTTACCGTAAAGTCTGATGACGTTACAGGGCGCTCAAGGATGTATGAAAAGATCGTAAAGGGCAACAATTTTCTGGAGGCAGGCCTTCCTGAATCCTTCAATGTACTGGTCAAGGAACTCCAGGGGCTCTGCATGGATATCGATCTCCTGGAATAAAGACGGCCTGCAGGGATGTTTCGAAACTGCCTGTTCAGCGATTTTTGACATTTTTTTAACATTAAACGAGGTCTATTTATGGACGATCTTCTTTCTTTATTTACCAAGCCTAAGGATCCGCTCAATTTCAAGGCTGTTCGCATATCCATTTCTTCTCCGGATACCATACTGAAACGTTCCTACGGTGAGGTAAAGCAGCCGGAGACAATCAATTACCGTACCTTCAAGCCGGAACGAGACGGCCTTTTCTGTGCCAAGATTTTCGGTCCTGTCAAGGATTATGAATGCCTGTGCGGTAAGTACAAACGGATGAAGCACCGGGGCGTGGTATGTGAAAAGTGCGGCGTGGAGGTCATCCAGTCCAAGGTCAGGCGAAACCGCATGGCGCATATTTCCCTGGCTGCACCTGTTGCACATATCTGGTTCCTGAAGAGCCTTCCAAGCAAGATAGGCTCTCTCCTTGATCTAAGTCTCAAGGAGCTTGAAAGGGTATTATATTTCGAATCCCATATAGTAATCGAGTCCCAGCTGCCGGAGATACCCATTGGTATGCTCATGTCGGATGAGACCTACCAGAAGAACTATGAGCAGTTCGGCGACAAGTTCCAGGTGGGCATAGGGGCCGAAGCTGTTCATTATCTCCTGAGCCACCTGGACCTGGATGCCATCTCCGTGGAACTGCGGGAAGAGATGCAGAAGACCAGGTCCGAGGCCAAGAGGAAAAAACTCGGCAAAAGGCTCAGGGTTGTAGAGGCATTTCGAGGATCCGGCAACAAGCCGGAATGGATGATACTAAATGTAATTCCGGTTCTTCCCCCGGATCTCAGGCCTCTGGTGCCCCTTGACGGAGGCCGCTTCGCGACTTCCGACCTCAATGATCTTTACCGCAGGGTCATCAACCGGAACAACAGGCTGAAGAGACTCAAGGACCTTGACGCCCCGGATATCATAATTCGAAACGAAAAGCGCATGCTCCAGGAGGCTGTGGACGTCCTCTTTGACAACGGCAGGCGTGGAAGGGTAGTCACCGGGCCGAACAAGAGGCCCCTTAAGTCTCTTTCCGACATGCTTAAGGGCAAGCAGGGCCGTTTTCGCCAGAACCTTCTGGGAAAGCGCGTGGATTACTCGGGCCGTTCTGTAATCGTGGTGGGGCCTGAGCTCAAGCTTCACGAATGCGGCCTTCCAAAGAGGATGGCCATCGAACTCTTCAAGCCGTTTATTTACAACAAGCTCGAGGAAAAGGGCCTTGTCTCCACCATAAAGAGTGCAAAGAGGATGGTGGAAAAGGAGCTCCCAGAGGTATGGGACGCCCTGGACGAGGTAGTAAGGGAACATCCTGTCCTCTTGAACAGGGCACCCACTCTTCATAGGCTCGGGATCCAGGCCTTTGAGCCTGTGCTTGTGGAAGGGAAGGCCATCATGCTTCATCCCCTGGTCTGTTCTGCCTACAACGCGGATTTTGACGGGGACCAGATGGCAGTACACGTTCCCCTCTCTGTTGAGGCCCAGTCAGAGGCAAGGGTCCTGATGATGTCCACCAACAACGTGCTTTCTCCTGCACACGGCGGCCCCATCATCACTGCCAGCCAGGACGTGGTCCTCGGCGTCTATTACATGACCAGAGAGAAGGTCAATGCCAGGGGCGAGGGGAAGTCCTTCAGCTCCCTGGACGAGGTGATACTTGCCTATGATCAGGGCATAGTCGAACTCCAGGCAGGCATTAAGGTCATGCTGGGCGGAAAACTGGTGGATACCACGGCAGGTAGGGTTCTCCTCTATGACATAGTGCCTGATGAAGTACCCTTCTCCATGGTGAACAAGGTCATGAAGAAAAAGGACCTGGCTGTTCTCATAGATAAGGCTTACAGGCTGGCCGGCCCCAAAAAGACCTGCATCATGGCAGACCGCCTGAAGAGTCTTGGTTATCATCACGCCACCCTGGCGGGGATTTCCATTTCCATCAATGACATGAACATTCCGGCCAGCAAGAAACGGATATTGAGCAAGGCCCAGAAAGAGGTGAATGAAGTCCAGCGCCAGTATGCAGAGGGTCTCATAACAGATGGAGAAAGGTACAACAAGGTAATCGATATCTGGACAAGGGCCACGGACGAGGTGGCAAAGGAGATGATGAGCGAGATCTCCACGGAATTCTTTGAAACTGCTGATGGCAAAAAGGTGGAGGCACCGAGCTTCAATCCCATCTTTGTCATGGCGGATTCCGGCGCCAGGGGCAGCAAGGACCAGATCAGGCAGCTTGCAGGCATGCGCGGTCTCATGGCCAAGCCCTCGGGTGAGATAATCGAAACCCCCATCATGGCCAACTTCCGTGAGGGCCTGGAAGTGCTTGAATACTTCATCTCCACCCATGGAGCCAGGAAGGGCCTTGCAGACACGGCCCTCAAGACTGCAAATTCAGGTTATCTCACAAGGCGTCTTGTAGATGTGGCCCAGGATTCCACAATCACCATTCCTGACTGTGGCACCATTGACGGCATAGAGATGGAGCACCTAATGGAAGGCGGCGAGATCATCCAGCGGGTAGGTGAAAGGGTGCTGGGCAGGGTTGCCCTTATGGACATAGTGGATCCTGTCACCGGTGAGGTCCTGGTGGAAAGCAACCAGGAGATAGACGAAGAAAAGGTAAAAAAGATAGAAGATGCCGGTATATCCAAGGTAGAGATCCGTTCGGTTCTGGCCTGCCGCGCCCCGTTCGGCGTATGCGCCAAGTGTTACGGCCGCGACCTGGCACGGGGCCGCATGGTAGCGCCTGGCGAGGCAGTTGGGATCATAGCCGCAGAATCCATTGGAGAGCCGGGAACACAGCTTACCATGCGTACCTTTCACATAGGAGGTACTGCCAGTGGAAAGGTTGAGCAGGCCGAGATCAGAAGCCATGGAAGCGGAGTAGTGAGATTTGAACGGGTCCTTTCCGTTGTCAATGTGGAGGGCAGGGAAGTGGTGCTCAACAGGAACGGGGAGATCATCATCACCGATCCTGACGGACGGGAAAGGGAGCGCTACCCTGTAATTTACGGTGCTGAACTCCTCGTCAAGGAGGGCCAGGAGGTGGAACCCGGGACAAAACTGGCCCAGTGGGATCCCTTTACCATACCGATCCTTACAGAAGTCGAAGGAAAGGTGAAGTTCGGGGACATTATAGAGGGGGTCACCATCCAGGAAAAGGTTGACCCGGTCACCGGCAAATCAAGCAAGGTGGTAATCCAGTACAAGGCTGCAGAGTACAGGCCAAGGATCTCCATCAAGGATGAGCGGGGCCGCACGAAGAAGTTGGTTAAGACCAAGGGTGATGCCAGGTACCAGCTGCCAGTAGGTGCCATTATTACAGTGAACGAAGGCGACACTGTACTCCCCGGTCAGATCCTGGCGAAGATTCCCAGGGAAACCACCAAAACCAAGGATATTACAGGTGGTCTTCCCAGGGTGGCCGAGCTCTTTGAAGTCAGAAAGCCCAAGGAATACGCAATAATTTCAGAAATTGACGGGGTGGTATCCTTCGGCAAGGATATAAAGAACAAGCGCAGAATAATAATCACTCCGGAGTTCGGCGAGCCCAGGGAATACTTGGTGCCAAGGGGCAAGCATATAAACGTACATGAAGGCGACTACATAAGGGCCGGCGAGCCCCTGATGGACGGGGTGATCAATCCACACGATCTTCTAAGGGTAAAGGGCGAAAAGGAGCTGGCACGCTACCTTGTGGACGAGATCCAGGAAGTCTACAGGTTGCAGGGTGTCAGGATAAATGATAAGCACATCGAAATAATAGTCCGCCAGATGCTTAAAAGGGTCAAGATAACAGGTGTTGGAGACAGCGGCTTCATGCTCGGAGAACAGGTGGAAAGGCATCGTTTTGAGGAAGAGAACGAAAAGATACTGGCAAAGGGCGGCGAGCCTGCCACTGCAGAACCCATGCTCCTGGGCATAACCAGGGCTTCTCTTACCACGGACAGCTTTATTTCAGCCGCATCCTTCCAGGAGACCACCAAGGTGCTAACCGATGCCTCCATTGCCGGAAAGGTGGATCACCTCAGGGGGCTTAAGGAAAACGTGATAATGGGCAGGCTGATACCTGCAGGCACAGGGCGGGTCTTTTACGAGCAGAAGGAAAAGCGCAGAATGGAGAGGCAGGCTGTCTAATGCTTAAACTCAAGGTATCTACGGAACGCGGCAGGGCTGATGAAGAGGGCAGGGCCAGGAAGGTAGCTGTACCTGAAGAGGCCCTGCCCATCGTGAAAAGGCTGATGTCCAAGTACCAGCTGGATTTTGAGTGCGTAAAGGTCCTCGGAAGGACGTTTTACTTTCTCCACGTGGCGGATCTCACTCCGCTTCTTACAGGAGACGTCTTCAAGAATGCCCCGGAATTTCCCTTCTGGGTCAAGATCTGGGAGGCATCCCTTGTCCTGGCGGAATTCATGGCAAAGATGCCCCCTGACAAGAACAAAAGGATCCTTGAGGTAGGGGCAGGGATGGCTGTGCCTGGAATGGTGGCATGCGCCTTTGGCCATGATGTTACTGTGACGGACTATGAGAACGAGATAATGGATTTTGCCAGGGCATCAGCCATTATAAACCAGTGCCCTGGTCTGAAATGTGAGCCCCTTGACTGGTTTGAGCCCTCAGATCTCGGAAAATTCGATATAATCCTTGCATCCGAGGTGCTGTTTCACAAGAGGTTTTTCCAGCCCCTTCTAGACGTGCTCGAGGAGTACCTGGCCCCTGGAGGGGTGATATACATGTCCCACGAGGCAGACAGGGAGACCCTTCTGCCGTTTTTCAGGATGTGCGAAGACAGGTTCAAAATCGCCATGCAGAAGAAGCACTTTCAAAGGGGGGACAAGGAACTGGATATCCTTCTTACGAGGCTGACAAGAATTACCCACTAAGCTGTCTTGTCCCTTCTTGATCCTTGCCCCTGATGGGTGGTTTCCTCCGCTGAAATAAATCTTGTTTGTCTTTTTGTGATTCCATGTTTTAAATATTGTATTGGGTATCAGGATGGCATTTTCATCTTGCCTTGTCTTTAATCTTTCCGGAGGAAGATATGAATAGGACAGAAATCACGGTAAGATATAAAGATCTTCCCCGAACGGCAAAGATCTCCATCTGGCTTGGAATAGGCCTTATAGTTTACAGCGCAATAGGCTTTCTGGCAGTCCCTGCCCTTACCAAATACCTGCTTCAGACCAAGCTGTCCCAGGTAGTCCACAGGCCTGTTCACGCGGAAAAGGTCTACTTCAACCCCTTTACCCTGGACATGAAGATCAAGGGATTTGAAATCGGAGAAGGGGGAAAGCAAAGTCAGCTTGCTGCAGCCAGGGAACTGGAAGTAAACCTGCAGGCAGTTTCTATATTCAAGCGGGCACTGATACTTTCAGCCATAAGGATAACAGGGCCTAAGGTATATATTTCCCAGGACAAAAAGGGTGTCTTCAATTTCCAGGATATCCTTCAGGAAAGCCCGGAGAAAGGGCCCGAAGAAGAGAGCAGGCCGTTTCTCTTTTCCCTTAATAATATCCAGATCACAGACGGTGCCGTCACATTCAGGGATGATCTCAAGGGGGTGACCCATAAGATCACGGATTTAAGGGTGGGGGTCCCCTTTATTTCAAACCTGAAGACCAGGATCAGGATATATACCAAGCCTTATTTTTCTGCCGTGATAAACGGGGCGCCGGTGGAATTCAAGGGCCAGACAAGGCCCTTTGCAAGGGACCATTCTACAAGGCTGCATATCAATCTGGCAGATCTGGACCTGGCCCACTATCTGGCATACATGTCGGATTTTATAAATTTCAGGATCGATTCCGGCACCATGACCACGGACCTGGATATTGTTTTCCTAATCCGGGAAGACGGAACGCAGGACGTCCAGCTGGACGGCAACGTGACAGTCTCCAGGGTTTCCATGTCCCAAAAGGGCAGGCCCTTTTTCAAAGTAAAAAGGATCAGCCTGGACTTTGATCCCTCAAATCTTCTCAAGAAAAGGATCTGGTTTTCCAGGATAAACGTGGAGGCACCCTGGGCAGAGATAAGCAGGGATAAAAGGGGCAGCTTGAACCTGAATGATCTCCTTGCTTCAGACAGTAAGAACAAGGAAGAACCAGTCAGGAAAGATGTCTCACCGGCTTCCAAGGCCGTGCCCCTTGATCTCAGGATCAAAAGGGCAGTTATTTCCGGAGGCAAGGTATATTTCAGGGATGCTGCTGCTGGAAACGAAACCTTTGAAACAACCCTTGATGCCATAGAGCTGGTCCTCAAGGGCTTTGGCACCCTTAAAAAAGAGCCTGCCGCCATTCGACTGGCACTTAATACCGGAAAAGGCGGAAACTGTGTAATGAAAGGCACAGTCGGCGTCCTGCCGGTTTCTGCAAAGCTGAAGGCAGATCTTCATTCCTTGAATCTTCCGGCATATGATCCCTATTACAGGCAGTATCTCAACGCCCATATATTCAGGGGCAAGGCGGATATTTCGGCAGAAATTGCCTTTGATCTTGGAGAAAAGGGCGAACCGCTCACCCGCATTTCAGGTGGCAGCCTGAATATTTCAGACCTTGTGCTTAAGGACAAGGCAGGTGCTCCTTCAAAAGCCCCCTTGGTTCATATGGCTGCTCTTGATCTTTCAGGCGCCGAGGCAGATCTTGCCCGGCGGGATATCCATGTAGCATCTGTATCCGTAAATGGTATTTCCACCAGGCTGGAAATAGACAAGTCCGGCAGGATAAATCTTGCAGCCGTGGCAAGGGATACAGGGGGTGAAAGAAAGACACCTCCACCTCCAGAAAGCAGCCGGAATCAAGCCTTTCATCTTTCCCTGGACAGTTTTTCGTTGAATAAAGGAAACTGCAGCTTCAGGGATGTTTCAGGCAAAAAGCCTGTTGATCTTGCCATCAAAAATATAGAAATAGGGGTAAAGGGGCTTGATACCAGACCGGAAAAAAGGTGCAGCTTTGCCGTTTCCGCCAGTATCGGTAAAAGGGGCAGTGCCAAGGTCAGCGGAAGCACGGATCTTAAGCTTGCAAAACTTGATGCCTCATTTGATATCAGGAGGCTCGGTCTCAGGCAGTTTCAGGGCTATATATCCAGGTTTTCAAGGGCCGCGGTATACAGGGGCAGCTTGGGCTTTAAGGGAAAGATCAAGATGGCCATGCCCAATCCTGGAAAGCCGAGGCTGACCGCCCGGGGAAGCGGGGGATTGTACGGGGTCTCAATACTGGATCCCTTGAACCGAAGGCCGGTATTTCAATGGAAACGGGTGGGAATACAGGGGCTCCTGTTCAAGAATGAACCCTTGACCCTTCATATAAGGCAGATACTTCTGGATAAACTTGCAGGCAATATCATTTTCAATAAAAAAGGCGAGTTGAATGTGCTGTCCCTTTTAAAAGAAGATGAGAAAGGACATACCGGCAAAGATACAAAAAGATCAAAGGGAGAGTCCAGGCCGGATATACGCATAAGCCAGGTTAGTTTTAAGGATTGCGCCTTGAAATTTGTAGACAACAGTGTAACTCCTGCCTTCAAGCGAAGTATAGACCATATAAAGGGCAGCATAAAAGGCCTTTCCAGCGATCCCCAGATGAGGGCGGAAATCGACATAAAGGGGCTTGCTGACAACAGCGCGACCATGGAGCTGACGGGCATGATAAATCCCCTGGCAAAGCCGGTTTTTGCCGACCTTGTTCTGAAAAGCAGCGGCATAGGAATGACCAGGTTCAGCCCTTACACTGCAAAATTCCTGGGATATATCATAGAAAAGGGCAAGCTCTCCAATCATCTCCACCTTGTCATAAAGGATGAAAAGGTAACTGCAGAAAACAGGCTGTTTCTGGACCAGTTCGACTTTGGTCATTCCGTTGAAAGCAAGGATGCAGTGAACCTGCCGGTAAAACTTGCAATCGCACTCCTGAAAGACAGGCATGGCAGGATAAACGTGGAAATACCGGTTTACGGCCGGCTGGATGACCCGCAATTCAGCCTGGGAAGCGCCATAATGAAGGCCATCATAAATATCTTTGTAAAGGCCGCCACTTCTCCCTTTTCTCTCCTGTCTGCCATAGCCGGAGGAGGAGAAGACCTGCAGCAGATTGTATTCAAACCCGGACAGGTCAAGCTGGATGCTGAAGCAGTGAAGAAACTCACTGGGCTGGCCAAGGCCCTCAAGGACCGCCCTGCCCTCAAGGTCGAGCTTACAGGTTATTACGACCCTGAAACAGACCAGAAAGGACTTGCAGAAGTCAGGTTTCTCAGGCTTCTCAAAAAGGAGAAGATGAAGGACCTGGACGACGAGCAGAGGCAGAAGATAGATTTGGTTGATGACGTGGAGATAGGGCCTGAGGAATTCAACAAGTATCTCACAAAGGCCTACAAGGAGGCGCCTTTCAAGAAGCCAAGGATGATAATAGGTCTTTTGAAGAAGCAGCCCCCGGAGGTCATGGAAAGGATGCTGCGCGATCATATTAAGATCAGTGAGAGTGATCTTCAAAACCTGGCCATGGAGAGGGCCCAGGCCGTACAGGATTTCCTGGTATCCAAGGGGGAAATAGAGCCTTCCAGGATTTTTCTTACATCAGTAAGGCACGCGGAAGGAAAAGGGGAAAAGGGATCCATTGTTAAGTTAACATTGAAATAACATCTAAATCCTGCAACTGGCAATTTCACCCGATCTGCTTTGTTGCTCAGGGCTTGAAGTACCAAAGTACAACTGGGCCCCTTGTGCCTCGCATCTTGGGCAAACTTGCCAATTGCAGAATTTAGGTAAGGGGATAAAATCGCCGTTTCCGCCCTGCGGGGGCGCCTTGACTTTTTTCTCCTCTGCTGATATCGAGCATGTGCAGCCTTTCAAAAAATTTCAGCAGGACAGGAAGATAGATGCAGGACATTAAAAGCAAGCAGGAGCTCAGCCGAATTCAGCTTGAGGGCCTCAAATGGACAGTCAAGCACGCATACGAAAACAGCCCCTTTTATAAGAGGCATTTTGACAGGGCAGGGATCAAGCCCTCAGACATTAAGACCCTGGATGACCTGGCCAGGCTACCCTTTACAGAGGCAGATCACCTGAAGGAAAATTATCCCTTTCCCCTGCTCAGCGTACCAGTCGACCAGGTGGTACGGATACATTCCTCCTCAGGTACAACCGGCAAGAGAAAGATCCTGGCATATACAAAAAAGGATATTCAGGACTGGACGGATTTTTTTGCCAGGGCCTATAAGATGGCTGGTATCGGTCCGGGAGACCGGGTGCAGATCGCAGTGGGGTACGGCCTGTGGACGGCAGGTGCCGGTTTCCAGGCCGGGTGCGAAAAGGTGGGTGCCATGGCCATCCCGGTAGGGCCGGGGAATCTGGAGCTTCAATGCAAGTTCATGCAGGATATGGAGACCACCTGTATCTGCTGCACTTCCAGCATGGCGCTTCTTCTCGGTGAAGAGATAAATCGCCGCGGCATAAGAGACAGGATAAAGGTGCACACCATCATACAGGGCTCTGAAAGATGCAGTGATTCCATGAGAAAGGCAATCCTGGAGCATTTCGGCGCAAGACACCTTTTTGATATAACAGGTCTTACGGAACTTTACGGGCCGGGCCCAGGCATAGACTGCAAGGAGCACAAGGGTATACATTACTGGGCCGATTATTACATACTCGAGATCCTTGACCCTGAAACCCTTGAACCAGTGGAAGACGGACAGATAGGAGAGATGGTAGTTACTACCCTCAGAAAAGAGGCCTCCCCCCTGATTCGTTACAGGACAAGGGATCTTACCCGCAGGATTTCAGGGCCCTGTCCATGCGGAAGCGTATTTCCCAGGCATGACCGCATCCTGGGCAGAAGCGATGATATGATCATCTTCAGAGGGGTCAACATATACCCGGGCCAGATAGACGAGATCCTTTCTGATATGGAGGGCATCTCCAGTGAATATAACGTCCTTCTGGAGCGGAGGGACGGCAAGGATTTCATGATAGTAAAGGTGGAGCGTGACAATGCCGGGGATCCTTCATGGGATGAAGATATACAAAGACACATAGAAAAGGAGATAAAGAGCCAGATCATGGTTTCAGCCGAGGTCAGGATAGTAGACTACGGCGACCTTCCCAGGTCTGAGCGTAAATCCAGGCGGATATACGACCAGAGATAGAAGGGCCTGATGGGGTACTGGTCAAGACAAAGTTTCAGGTACTACCTGCAGTTTCTGCAGCAAAAAGAGAGGAGACAAGGATTATGAAAATCACACACTTGGCCGTTTCAGCCGTGGCAGCCCTGGTGCTTGCGGCAGGCATCTTCACGGGCTCGGCAAATGCCCAGAAGATGGTTTTGACCTATGCAAATTTCCCTCCTGCTTCCACGTTTCCATGCGTTCAGATGGAAAAATGGAAGACAGAGGTGGAGCTCAGGAGCGCAGGAGAGGTCGAGGTCAAGACCTTCCCCGGCTCAACCCTTCTTGGTGCCAAGAACATGATGGACGGCGTGGAAAGCGGAGTCGCCGACATAGGAGTGGTTGTTTTTGCCTACCAGCCAGGCCGTTTTCCCCTGATGGGAGGTATTGATTTGCCTATCGGCTTTCCCAATTCAAAGGTGGCCAATGCGGTACTTTTTGACCTTTACGAGAAATACCAGCCCAAGAGTCTCTCCCAGGTAAAGGTACTTGCCCTTTTTACTGCACCTCCGGCAGATATCATGTCCAAGAAGCCCATCAGGACCCTTGATGACCTGAAGGGCTACGAGCTTCGGTGCACCGGGGCGGGTGTAAAGCCCCTGAAGCTTCTGGGCGCGGTGCCAGTGGCAATGCCCATGTCAGAGACCCCTGAAGCCCTGCAAAAGGGTATAGTTAAGGGTATATTTTCTTCCCTTGATATCTTGAAGGATTTCAATTTTGCAGAGTCCTGCAGGTATGCCACCATCTGCCACATGCAGACCACCTCGTTTGCCGTTGTGATGAACATGAAAAAATGGAACAGCCTGCCCGAGAAGGTGAAGAAGATCATGAATGATCTTGCCAGGGAGCATTCCCTCTGGACTGGTGAATATATCGACAGGCATGTCAAGGAATCCACCCAATGGGCCAGGAAGAAATACAAGGAAGAGATTATAACCCTGAGTGATTCCGAGTATGAGCTCTGGCACAAGAAGGTTGAGCCCATAAAGGACGAGTGGCTGAAAAATACCAGTGCCAAGGGGCTTCCAGCAGAGGCCTTTTTTAAGGACCTCATGGCGTTAAAGGCAAAATATGAAAAAGAATTTGCCGTAAAATAGAAAAGATAATGGGCCTGGAGATTTCCAGGCCCTCATTATATTGTGACCAGAATAAACGCTGTACTCTTAGGGCTTGCCTCTGTCACCCTGCTTCTGACCATATTGATTGCAGTGGCAAATATGCTTTTAAGGCCCCTTGGCCATCCCATTACAGGATCTTTTGAAATCATGGGCTACGGCAGCGCAGTGGTTACTGCCCTTGCCCTGGGGTTCAGCCAGGAAAGAAAATCCCACATTGCTGTAAATATCCTGTTTAAGCATTTTTCTCCATGCTGGCGAAAAACACTCTCAATGGCAGGGCTTTTTGTCTCTGCACTCTTTTTTGGGGCAGTTGCAGCCAGGCTTTTTATCTTTGCCCTTGATCTCAAAAAAAACGGGGAGCTTTCCGAGACATTGATGCTGCCCTTTTATCCCGTGGCATTCATAGTCAGTTTCGGGCTTTTTATCCTTTCCCTGAATCTGTTCCACGATATCCTGACCCTTGCCAGGGGCGGCAGCGTCAAGGAATAGCCCTTTTCAATGGATCCGGCAGCAATTGGAATTTGGGGTATTGCCTGCCTGGTGATAGTCCTCTTTTTTTTCAACATCCCTGTGGGGTTTGCCATGGCCATAGTGGGTTTTGGTGGCTTTGCAATTGTGGTCAGCCCCCAGGCAGCCCTGACATCCGTTAGTACCGAACTCTGGCATATATTTTCCTCCTATGGTCTTGCTGTTATCCCCTTTTTCATCTTTATGGGAAACATCTGTTTCCAGGCAGGGGTCAGCGAACGGATATACCGGACAGCACATTCCTGGTTCGGTCATGTAAGGGGAGGGATAGCAATGGCAACCATCATGGCGTGCGCCGGCTTTGCATCCATCTGCGGATCAAATGCTGCAACGGCGGCCACCATGAGTTCGGTAGCCCTGCCCGAGATGAAGCGCCTCGGCTACAATAACGCTCTTAGTTCCGGTTGTGTGGCCAGTGGCGCTACCCTGGGAGTGGTCATTCCTCCAAGCGTGGTTCTCATCGTCATCGGCCTCTACACAGGGGAATCCATTGCCAGGCTCTTTTTTGCATCTGTCATCCCCGGACTTGTCCTTTCCGTGCTCCTGATGGCAACGGTATGGCTCCTTTGCCTGTTCAGGCCTGCCTGGGGGCCTGCCGGACCCCGGACCAGCATGGCAGAAAAGATGAGGAGCCTGCCCGGTTCCATCGAGATGGTAGTCCTGTTTCTGCTTGTGATGTCCGGCCTCTATCTCGGCTGGTTTACTCCCACTGAGGCAGGGGCTGCCGGAAGCTTTTTTGCAGTGATAATTGCCCTTTTGGGCAGGGGCCTTGACTTTGTGCGTTTCAAAAATGCCCTGGAAGATACCGTCAAGACATCGGCCATGATCATTATTATCGTTGCAGGGGCCGTCATCTTCGGAAAATTCATGACCATTACCAGGATTCCCTTTGAGGCAGCTGCATTTGTATCCAATCTGCCTGTGCCGCGGGAGCTTATACTGACTCTTATGCTGATGATCTTTGTCATAGGTGGGGCAGTCATGGACGCCCTGGGCCTTCTTATGATAACCATTCCCATCTTTTTCCCAGTGGCTGAAGGGCTTGGTTACGACCTGATATGGTTTTCCATCCTCATCACCATCATAACCACCCTGGGAGCCATCACCCCTCCTGTGGGAATAAATACCTTTGTGGTAGCCGGAACTGCCAAGGACATCCCACTTGAAACCGTGTTCAGGGGGGTAATCTATTTCCTGCCGGCCTTTGTACTGTGCGTAATCCTGCTGATGCTTTTTCCCCAGATGGCCCTTTATCTGCCAGGCATACTGCGATAAGTATTCTTGACTTTTGGTCCTGTGTTGTTAATACTGGATCCTAATCAGACGTTCAAAAAATCAAGAGAAGGGGAATATACCTTGAAGGGCACCGGCTTTTTCTCATCATGGGCAGTAAATACCTGGCGATGGTGGAAGGTCTGTGTCCATGCTGGTCCACCCTTCTGAACAGTAAATATTGAACAGAACACAGGAAGGCCGTGGACATAGTTAGTGTGTCACACGGCCTTTTTGATTTTCAGTACAGGGCAGTTTTCAGGCTGCAGGCAGCATGGCAGCCGCGGATGCCCGCAGGTAAAAAGGCTACGGAGTATTTCAATGGTTATCCCTGACCTTTCAGGATTTCAAGACATGAGCCGGGATCACAACATAGTTCCGGTATTTCGCGAAATATCTATAGATTATGACACTCCAGTCTCTCTTTTTGACAAGGCGGCACGCGGGGATTATGCCTTCCTCCTTGAAAGCCTGGAAGGGGGTGAAAGATGGGGAAGATACAGCTTCATAGGCTTTCGACCCTTCCTCCTTGTGAAGACCAGGGGCAGGGAGGTGGAGGTGGAAGACCGGCACGGAAGCCGCAAGATCCAGGTGGAAAACCCCATAGATTTTCTGCAGGATCTCATGAAGCAGTACAATATGGCCGAACTACCCGGCCTTCCCAGATTTTCAGGAGGGGCAGTCGGATATCTGGGCTACGATATGGTCCGGTTTGTGGAAAGGCTTCCGGACAACCTGAAGGATACCGCGGGATTTCATGATTCCGTCTTCATGTTTCCTGAGATACTGCTCTGCGTGGACAATCTCAAGCAATCCCTCAGGATAATCGCAAATACAGTGGTAGATCCCGAAAGCACCCCCAAAGACTCATACGACAAGGCATGTTCCCTGATAGAAGGGGTCATCCGCAGGGTAAGACGCGGCATCGATTACCCGGAGCCGGATATGGGCAATCTCTCACACGCAAGGCTTGAGCCCGAGGTGCCTCAGGAAAGGTTCCAGGAGATGGTGGAGAGGGCAAAGGAATATATCAGGGCAGGGGACATAATCCAGGTGGTGCTTTCCCAGAGGTTTTCAGGACGGTCTCATATCCCTCCCTTTGAACTCTACAGGGCTGTGCGCCGGATAAACCCTTCTCCCTATCTTTATTATCTGAAACTTGGCGACGAGATCCTTGTAGGCTCTTCCCCGGAGATACTGGTAAGGCTGACCGGAGAGGAGATAGAACTTCGTCCCATTGCCGGTACCCGGCCCAGGGGCAGGACAGAGCAGGAGGATCTTGCCCTTGAGAAGGAGCTTCTCAGTGACCCCAAGGAGAAGGCCGAACACGTCATGCTGGTGGATCTGGGAAGAAACGACGTAGGGAGGGTGGCAGAGATGGGAAGCGTGGAGGTAAGGGATTTTATGGTCATCGAGCGTTACTCCCATGTGATGCACATAGTGAGCAGTGTAATGGGCAGGCTCAGAAAGGGCCTGGACATGTTTGACGTGTTCAAGGCCTGTTTTCCTGCAGGCACTGTCTCGGGTGCCCCGAAGATAAGGGCCATGGAAATCATCGAGGAACTGGAGCACGTCCGCCGGGGGCCTTACGCCGGTGCAGTAGGGTATCTTGGTTTTTCCGGAAGCATGGATCTGGCCATTGCCATAAGGACCTTGTGCCAGAAGGCAGACATGCTCTATCTCCAGGCCGGTGCAGGGATTGTGGCTGATTCCGTGCCTGAAAACGAGTGGAAAGAGACCCTGAACAAGGGAAGGGCCCTTATGCGTGCCATAGAAGAAGTTCAGGCCGGGAGCTGAGCAGGGAGGCTTCGATGATACTCTTGATTGATAATTATGACTCCTTTACGTACAATCTGGTTCAGGCCCTTGGGGAACTGGGTGCCGAGATGAAGGTGGTCAGAAACGATGAACTGGAAATAGAAGCCGTGCAGAGACTCAATCCTTCCAGGCTTCTGATCTCTCCGGGGCCCTGCACCCCCAGGGAGGCAGGCATCTCCGTTGATGCCATAAGGGTCTTTGCCGGCAGGATACCGATTCTTGGGGTATGTCTCGGCCATCAGTCCATAGGGGCTGCATTCGGGGCCAGGGTGGTCAGGGCCCAGAGGCTGATGCATGGCAAGACCTCCATGATAAGGCACGACGGCAGGGGGGTCTTCAAGGGGCTTTCAAATCCATTTGAGGCCATGAGATACCATTCCCTCATAGTTGAGGAGAGCACCCTTCCGGATTGTCTCCAGGCCACTGCATGGTCTGAGAAGGATGAGCTTATGGGCATGCGGCACAGGGAATTTTTCTTGGAAGGGGTGCAGTTTCATCCCGAGTCCATCCTGACCCCGGAGGGCAAGAAACTGCTGAGAAATTTCCTGGAGGCAGGTGTGCAGGCATGAATAATTCCACGGAAAAGAATATAGTAAGGGCGCTGAAGAAGGTTATAGAAAACAAGGACCTGGACCGCCAGACCATGCAGAAGGTGATGGACGAGATCATGGAAGGCCGGGCCACGGATGCACAGATCGGAGCATTTCTTGCTGCGCTTCGCATGAAGGGCGAAACTGCTTCTGAGATAGCAGGGGCAGCCCGGGTCATGCGGGAAAAGGCCACCAGGATAACCCCCGGGCTTTCAGACGGTGAATACCTTGTGGATATTGTGGGTACAGGCGGGGATCTGGCCGGCACCTTCAACGTTTCTACCACGGCGGCACTGGTAGCTGCAGGTGCCGGGATAAAGGTGGCAAAGCACGGCAACAGGTCTGTTTCTTCACGATCGGGCAGCGCAGATCTCCTGGAAGAGCTTGGAGTGAATCTTCATGTACCGCCTGATGTGGTTGAAAGGTCCATAGAGGAAATCGGAATAGGCTTTCTCTTTGCGCCGAAACTTCACCCGGCCATGAAAAATGTCATCGGCCCAAGGCGGGAGATGGGCATCAGGACCGTTTTCAATCTCCTGGGGCCCCTGACCAATCCTGCAGGTGCGCAGATAGAGCTTATGGGGGTTTTCAGCAGGGAGCTCTGTCCGGTTATGGCCGCAGTTCTTGGAGAACTGGGAGCTATGCGCGCATGGGTGGTTCACGGCTCAGGCGGCCTTGACGAACTTGCCCTTTCAGGCACCTCCTGGGTGTCAGAATGGGATGGAAACAGGGTAGAAAATTTCCAGGTCACTCCTGAAGATTTCGGACTTTCACCCGCGCCTCTGTCAGACATAGAAGGAGGAGATCCAGGGGAAAATGCAGCCATAACTCTTGCCATTTTAAGGGGTGAGAAGGGGCCGAAGCGTGATATGGTAATCTTGAATACAGCTGCAGCCATCTATCTTTGCGGACGTGCAGGTGATCTCAAGGAGGCAGCCGGTATCGCCCGGGAAAGTATTGATTCGGGCAGGGCCATGGACGTCTTGAACCGGCTTGTGGAACTGACTGGTGAAAGCTGATGGACAGAAGATCATGAGCATTCTTGAAAAAATCGTTGAAAAAAAGCGGGAAGAGGTGGATCAGCTGAAAAGGGCGGGGATTATTCCTCCTCCGGCTGAGCCCCGGCCTGTCCGCGGGTTTCAGGATGCACTTACCACCAGCAGGGATGTTGCCATCATTGCAGAGGCCAAAAAGGCATCTCCTTCAAAGGGGCTTCTCTGTCCTGATTTCGACCCTGTGGCCATTGCCAGGGACTATGAAGAGGCCGGGGCCAAGGCAGTTTCAGTCCTTACTGACAGGAAATTTTTCCAGGGAAGCCTGGAATATCTCGACCGTATACGCTCAAATGTCAGCCTTCCCGTACTCAGAAAGGATTTCATCATAGACCACCTGCAGGTACAGGAAGCAAGCATCTGGGGTGCGGACGCCATCCTTCTCATAGCCGCCATCCTGGATCAGTCCCTCATGGAAGAACTCCTGGACCACGCAAGAGGGCTTAACATGGATGTGTTGGTGGAAGTTCACCATGAAAAGGAGGCCGAAAGGGCCCTAGAGGCAGGGGCTGGTCTCATAGGCGTAAATAACCG
>JALVJO010000145.1 GCA_027028245.1 Deltaproteobacteria bacterium | reverse complement strand
GCGATATCATTGGCATTCACATGGGAGCAGGAGCTGATCTTAATCTGGACGGTGAGGCCTACGAGATTTGGGCTGAGG
This sequence comes from Deltaproteobacteria bacterium, assembly GCA_027028245.1. Taxonomy (GTDB): domain Bacteria; phylum Desulfobacterota; class Dissulfuribacteria; order Dissulfuribacterales; family QOAL01; genus QOAL01. Next base: position 2,996 of record JALVJO010000145.1, on the reverse strand, counting down.
GCAGCCAAGAACTCCAATTGACAGCCAACCCCGTCCCCATCCCCGGCGCCGCCTGGCTCCTGGGGAGTGGATTTATCGGGCTTGCGGGGTTCAGGAGGCGATTGAAAAGGAAATAAATCCTTACCCGTTTCGTATCTGCTCACAGACAGGCGCATCTCCCGGGATCGAATGCTTGAAGTATGCGCTTTGTGCGACTGCTTGTCCTCCGTCTTGATGCGGCTCCGCCAGGGGCCTGACCTTTGAAAGAGACAGGAACTACAAGGGAGTCAAGCAAAGACTTGACCCTCTGACCCCTTCACCTTTTCTTCCCCAAATGATCAAACGCGGTTCCCCTTTTTGCGACGCCCAAGGGCAACCATACCCATGAGCCCTGAACCAAGGAGCCAGACAGCCCCGGGGATGGGAACCGAAGAAACCTGTCCGATACGTATGGCTAAACCGTAATAGCCGTTGTATCTGTTTAGGGTGCCCTGTTGTCCGGTGCCCATGTAGAAGCCCCAGATGTATTTTGAATTGGACTCCAATTCCGTACCGGACCAGTACCAAGAAGCATTCAAGTTGTCGAAATCTCCCGTGTTGCTTAACGGTCCGTGTGCCGAATTGCCTAACTCATCATAATACAAATGTCCCATCTCGGAAGTAGTTTGATTATAGCCCACTTGAGGATTCGTCCCAGCAGATGGCAGCCTCCAAGACCCATTCCAGGTAACGCTGAAGCCGGGGTAAAAGTTATACGAGGTAATGGACGAATCAAGCCCGGATGCCCAGTTCATCTGGCTTTGCCAGGTTGAGGCTGCGCCGCCCCGAGTATAGTCCAGCCAGATCACCGAGTTGCCATTGTTGTCGTCGTCCCAGATCAGTTTGTAATCCGAGCCACCATAGGTAGCCGTGCCGATGGTGACCAAGTCGGCCTGGGCCATGCCCAAAAAGGCCAGAAGGAACAGGCCTGAACCATATGCTATTAACTTCTTCTTCATTTCTTTCCTCCCTTAGATTCCCTCCTTTTGATGTATGTAGACGGCAAAAATTGCTGTTGAAGTCATTGAGCCAATGGAAATAAAAATGTACTATTTCATCTCCGTTTCAACTTGAATTATTCGGCAGCAATAAGTGGGCCGAAAAGATCATTTAACAGATTGGTTTTTGAGGGGATTCATGGCATTTTTCGCGCTTATTCCTTGCAAAAAAAGAAAAAATTTTCCCTAAATGGAAAAGTTTTTCCGTGGAAATATTTTCCGCGACAAGCTCAGATGATTTAACCCATATCATGGTTTTTTCTTTCACATTAACATTCGTTAAGAAGCAGGCAGAATCAGTTCCTGGAGCCTTATGCAGATAAAAGGATTTTCTGGTTATGCCGAGAAAGGATCTAAAACCCCCTCTAGGAATTATTCAGGGCCGGGGTCTTGTCAATGTTGGATGGAGAAGGGCTGACAGACTATGTCTGTATATCAAAAATATAATGAAATGGCGGCATGCATCAGGATTCAGCTCCCATAATGGCATGCAGATTAGACGAGATGACCAAAACGGAAGAAGCCATTGGCACAGTCTTTAATCCGCAATAACCTTTTCACTGCAAAAATCCAATAAACACGGGAATCGTTCACAGAGTGCTTTAGATGCCAGGCATAGGGCATGAAGATGTACTTTCCCCTAACTTGAATGTCCGACAGCGGCGCGGATGCACTGCCATGTATACACTTCCAATTCGGAAACCGGCCCGGTCTCCTACCTGAATTCCCAAGTGTCATGCTGAGATGAAGATCATGGGTTTTACAACCTTATCTCAGCCTGATGTGATCGGACAGATAATTGAACACCTTGGGCCTTGGTAGAAATCTCGCCCACCTTCTCAGGTAGACAAGCTTTTCTGGATGTCATTCAGGAACCTTTTGGCTACGGATGGTCTGGTATTGAAGAACTATTTGAAACCTTAAGTCGAAAAGCCGGACTCTTAACAGCCGCAACGGGATTCTGCTGTCAATTCGGGGCGCTCATTCGTGATTAAGTATTTTTCTTCACAGATGGCATTTTTTTTAGCCTGGTCCTCCTATTGACATGAATAAGATGGTGGCCTAAAAAAATATAATTGCAGGCCGAAACCGGACGGAAGTGACACAGAAGGCCTGGACAACGTGCGCGTAAGTGCGTTCCCATTCCCGGCGCCGTCTGGCTTCTGGGCTCCGGGCTGATAGGTTTTGCGGCGTTGGAGAAAAAAGACTAAAGGGTTGAGGAATCTGACCCTTTGCGAACCGGAATGGAGGAGTTATGAAAGCAAAAAAATCAGGATGGAAAAGGAAAGTAAAGAGAGGCCTTGCAGCCTCATACCTGACAATTGGTCTTGTCGTGGCCGGCTGAGGCGGGGCAAGCCCGGCGCGGGCTGTTCTTGTGTTGCCTCCCCAAGCCGATGTGACAGGCTCCGTAAACCCGAATCACGCTTTGCATGATGTATATGTCGGGTTCAGTTACTATTTGAACACTTCGGGGCAGGCTCAGGAAGTGTTTGAGATCGCAGATTCGATAGCAGCCGGTGCCACCATATCTTTTTCTGGAAAACTTTATGGCGACATCGACTGGAGCCAACCCATCGAATACGCGGTGCTTGGGGTATATGACAACGGTGGTAATCTAGTGACCGTGGGTTTCGATCAATCATATGCGACCAACAGTGCCATTGGGCACTCCTGGGAGGACGTTTTCACCAATTGGAATAATACAGATCCTGAAACTACTGAGGATTATATAGCTGATGCCCTTGAAAGTGGCGATACTGAAACTTTGGGTTATTTTTTAAATGATTATTTTGATGATGGTCACTGGGCCGACAACGGCGAGCCATCCGCCCTGGTGAAATTCTCCAATGGAACAACTGGAGGTACCGCCTACGCCGATGCCTCGCCGGTTCCGATACCGCCCGCTATTTTGTTGCTTGGCTCCGGGCTTTTGGGCCTGGTGGCAATGCGGAGGAGAGCATCCAAGGCTTAAAAACCCCC
>JALVJO010000144.1 GCA_027028245.1 Deltaproteobacteria bacterium | reverse complement strand
TTCATCACAAAGAAGCCAACTTCAGCCACAGTCAATCCGCTGGGATTGGCCATGTCTGTATTCCAGAAGAATTTGAAATCTGCAAAGCGGCTTGGTGAACCTTGAAAGAAATGCACCGATCCTTGCCGTTTCGCGTCCATGGGAAAATTGAGAATGCTCACGATTATAGAAACTTACAGCTCCCGTTTCTGTGCGGCGCAAGTCCCTTTTATCGTGCTTAAGATGAGAGCCCTGTATTCACCCGGGCAACTGACTCAGACAAGCCTTTCCACGATCTGTTTTGCCTCTTTCTGGATTCGTTCCAGGTGGGCCTTGTCTATGAAGCTTTCTGCATAGATCTTGTAGATATTCTCCGTGCCTGACGGCCGCAGGGCAAACCAGCCGTTTTCTGCAACTACCTTGAGCCCCCCTATGGGTGCGCCGTTGCCGGGGGCCCTGGTAAGGATGGCCTTGATTGGTTCACCGGCAAGTGAGTCTATGGTGATGTCTTCAGGCGAAAGTTTTTTCAGGATTTCCTTCTGCTTTGCTGTTGCAGGGGTGTCGATGCGGACATACAAAGGAGTGCCGTATTTTTCCGTAAGCTCTTTATAGTGTTGTCCTGGATCCATTCCGGTGCGCGCAGTTATCTCTGCAGCAAGCAGTGCCAGGATTATGCCGTCCTTGTCTGTAGTCCAAACAGTGCCGTCTTTTCGAAGGAAACTGGCACCTGCACTCTCTTCACCGCCAAAACAGATGGTGCCGTGAATAAGCCCGTCCACGAACCACTTGAAGCCCACAGGGACTTCAATAACCTTTCTGCCCAGACCTGCAGCCACCCTGTCAATTATGGAGCTGCTTACCAGTGTCTTTCCTATGGCAAGTGTCTTGTCCCATTGAGGACGGTTCCGGCACAGATAATCAATGGCAGCACTCAGGTAATGGTTGGGGTTCATAAGGCCGCTGCTGGGCGTAACAATGCCGTGACGGTCAAAATCCGTATCATTTCCAAAGGCGATGTCATAGCGGTCCTTCAGGGAAACCAGGCCCGCCATGGCATATGGCGAGGAGCAGTCCATCCTGATCTTGCCGTCCCAGTCAAGGTGCATGAAAGAAAATGTGGAATCAAGGGTGTCGTGCATGCAGTCCATGTTAAGGCCGTACCGGTCCCTGATGGCCCTGTAATAGGCAAGGCCCGAGCCTCCAAGGGCATCGGCCCCGATGTGTATCCCGGACTCGGCAATCACGTCCAGGTCAACAACGTTCTGCAGGTCTTCCACGTAGGGGGTTACAAAATCGTACTGGCGCACGCACTCTGCATGGAGGGCCTGGTCCAGCTCCATCTTTTTTACGTCCTTGAGGCCCTTTTCAAGTATCTCGTTGGCCCTGTCCTGTATCCAGGAAGTAACTTCCACGTCAGCAGGACCCCCATGAGGAGGATTGTACTTGAAACCTCCGTCTGTGGGAGGATTGTGGGAAGGTGTAATCACGATGCCGTCACACTGTTTTTCTTCCCGGTTGTGTGTGAGAATGGCATGGGAGATTACTGGGGTAGGGGTGTAGCCAAAGTTGTCGGCAATGCGTACTTCAACACCATTTGCTGCCAGGACCTGCAGGGCGGTAAGCTGTGCCGGCCAGGAAAGAGGATGGGTATCAATGCCCATGAATAGTATGCCGCTAATCCCTGCCTGGCTGCGGTATTCAAAGACGGCCTGGCTTATTGCAAGAATGTGGGCTTCATTGAAACTATTCATTAGCGAGGATCCGCGGTGTCCGGATGTCCCGAAGCTTACCCGTTCGTCTGCAACATCCATGCGGGGTTTGCGGGTGTAATAGGCTGAAATAAGTTCTGGAACGTTTACCAGCATGGACGGTGGTGCAGGTTTGCCTGCCAGTGGATGTATGCTCATAAATATCTTCTCCTTGTAGATATTTGCAGGTTGTACGTGTAATTAACTAATGCAAAAATAAAAACCTTTACGGTTTTCTGAAAGCCCCTGAAGTCAGAGGCTTGGCAGTTTAGCTGCCAGACAGCCGAAAAGATTTGTGGCCAGCCCTTTAGAACCCGCATACTTTCCTGGTTTGCCTTGCAATCTCCAGTTCTTCGTCAGTGGGGATCACAAGTATTGCAGTTTTGCAGCCGTCTTCATGAATTTCCATTATGCCTTTTTCCCTGCGGCTGTTTTTCTCGGCATCAATGCATAATCCCATGTCTTCAAGGCCCTGGCATGCCTTGCGGCGCACAACAGCAGAATTTTCTCCAATGCCTCCGGTAAAAACCATACAATCAGCCCTGCCCAGGGCAGCCAGGTAGGCACCTATGTATTTTTTAAGCCTGTAACAGAACATATCAAGGGCAAGTGCAGCCCTCCTATCTCCACTGGCCGCGGATTCAGTAATGGTCCGCATGTCATTTTCACCGCATATCCCCTTGAGCCCGCTCTGCTTGTTGACCATCTGGTCGAGAGCATCGATATCCATTCCCGCTTCCCTTGCAAGATAGAACAGGATAGCAGGATCAAAATCTCCGGTTCTGGTGCCCATGATCAACCCTTCAAGGGGGGTCATCCCCATGGAAGTATCAATGCACTTTCCTGCCCGGATCGCCGCTGCACTTGCGCCGTTTCCAAGGTGGAGGGTGATTATATTAAGCTCATCCAGGGATCTTCCCAGGTGCTCAGCTGCCCGATGAGCCACGTAACCATGCGATGTCCCGTGGAATCCATAGCGGCGCACGCGTTTCTTGCTGTAAAGCTCGTAGGGAAGTGCGTACATATATGCGTGTTCAGGCATGGTCTGATGAAAGGCCGTATCAAAAACTGCAACCTGTGGCACATCAGGGGCATGTTCCATGGCCACGCGTATTCCTGTAAGGTTTGCCGGATTATGGAGTGGAGCAAGGGGGACAAGCCTTTCAATGGCACCCATCACTTGTTCATCTATCCTGACCGGTTCTTGAAATCTCTCCCCGCCGTGGACTACCCTGTGGCCGATTGCCGCAAGCTGGCTGATATCAGAAAAGCATCCGCTTTCCCTGAGCATTTCACCCATGAGCCTTATAGCCTGCCTGTGGTCGGAGACAGGCTGCAGACGCGCCAGGTTC
>JALVJO010000143.1 GCA_027028245.1 Deltaproteobacteria bacterium | reverse complement strand
CTGGTCAGCTGCTGGAAGGTGAGACACGAGATGGACGGTGATTTCGTCCTCTTGAACGGCGATACCCTATTTGAGCCCGGGGTGATTGAAAGGCTTCTGGGCTGCAAGAGGGCTTCCATAACTGTTACGGTGAGTTCAAAGGCCCGGTACGATTCAGACGACATGAAGGTCATTACAGAAAAGGACCGGCTTGTCAGGATCGGGAAAGAGCTTTCCGTGGAAAAGGTTTCAGCAGAATCCATCGGCCTGATCTATTTCAGGGATGACGGTCCCGGTATATTCAAGCATGCCCTGGAAGACGCCCTGAAAGATCCTGAGTCCAGGAAGAGATGGTATCTTTCAGTGATAGACTCCCTTGCAGCCAGGCAGCCGGTAATGACCTGTTCCATTACAGGGCTTAAGTGGTGTGAGATTGACTACCCCAAAGATCTCAAGTTTGCAGAGGAGGTGGTAGCTGCCATTCACCATTATAACCATGTCCAGGGACACCGGGGCATCTATGCCCGGGAAACATTCATGCATGCAAAAAGACATGCAGGCTGAAGCGGATCCCAAAAGCATCGTTTATTATTGAGCGACCAGCATGTCCCCGCTCCCCCTGCCGCTTACAGGGCTGTTCTTCTTTTTCTTTGATCCCTGCCTGCCTTGAGGGCACATTAAAAGATCTCCAAGCTGGAGAGAGGAAACAGGATGACAGCAGAACGTTATATCATGCGGGAGATTATAAAACCCGCTGCAGTCATCTGTTTTGTCCTTGTTTTCATTTACGGCAGCTTCATAGCTGCAAGATACTGGGCCTCTGCCGCCCAGGGCCATATCCCTGGTTCCACCGTGATGGTCCTGGTGTTTTTTCGCGTTGTCGTTTCCCTGGAGATTCTTCTGCCCACTACGCTCTATCTTTCCGTGGTCCTGGCCCTGAGCCGGCTTTACCGGGATGGGGAGATAACTGCCATGTTTGCCTGTGGAATCAGTCCCCTTCGAATCACCGCTTCAGTTTTTTTCACGGCATTGATTGCGGCACTGCTTGTGGCCTGTCTTTCCCTGTTTATCAGGCCCTGGGCCTGGGACCAGTTTTATTCCATGAAGGCAAGGGCCAAGGCCAGCTTTGATCTTACAAGGATGAAGGGCGGGGTGTTTTACGAGATCTGGCACGGCCAGAGGGTGATTTTTGCAGAAAAGGTCAACAACCAGAAAAACCGGGCAGAAAACATCTTTATTCAGACCAGGCGCAACGATACGCTCCAGATAATCAATGCCCGCAGGGCAACGCAGTTTTACGACAGGCAGACTTCCATGCCGGTGCTCATCCTTTACCAGGGAAAAGATTACGAATTTTCCAACTCCCGTGACAAGGAGATAGTGGTACAGTTCGACCAGCTGGAACTTTCCCTGGAACCAAGGGAAGTCGTCAGGGAGGAAAAGGTCAAGGCCACTCCAACTTTCAAGCTGGCATCGTCACAAAGCCTCCAGGAGATCGCCGAGTTCCAGTGGCGCCTCATATCCCCGGTTTCAACCCTGCTCCTCGCCCTTTTGGCTGTGCCCCTGGCCAAGTCGTCGCCGAGGCAGGGAAAATATGCAAGGATACCAGCGGCCATACTTGTCTTTGCGGCCTATTACAACCTGATTGCTATCATCAAGAAGTGGGTGGCCCAAGGGGTGATCAGCACCATTCCGGGACTTTGGTGGAGCCAGATCCTGCTGTTTCTCCTGGTAATCTTTCTTTTCTGGCAGCCTGAATTGTCGGTTATCCTGCGCAGACGGTTTATCAAGTCCAGGCTGGGTATTTAAACCGGATTGTGCAGTCTGAATTATCTCAGAAAATCCTTTTGTCGGCTACTTGAAGTGCATGATTTGGGTTAAAGGATCTCAATGAAGATACTGGATCTGTACATAGGCAGGAATTTTCTGAAATTTTTCGCCATGATCATCGTGATCCCTGGAGTGCTGTTTGGTTTTTTTGAGCTCTTGTCCGAACTGGATGTGGTGGGAAAAGGCTCCTATACCATGGCTGACGCCCTGCTTTTCATCATCCTCACTTCTCCAGGGCGCTTCCTTGATCTTGTTCCCATCACGGCACTTCTGGCTGGTATAGCTGCGCTGGGGCGCTTGGCCGATCATTCGGAACTTGTGGCAATGGAGGCTGCAGGTCTTTCTGTCTTGCGGATCAGTCTATCTGTACTCGGGGCCTCTGGCGTAATAATGGCAGTTGCCGTGGTGTCTGGTGAACTCCTGGTGCCCCCCCTGGAGCAGAATGCGAGAATCATGAGGGCCCGGGCCGTCTCTGTTCGCGGAGTGACATTTACCCAGAAGGGATTCTGGGCAAAGAGGGGAAGTTCCTTCGTGCATGTTGCCCGCCTCATAGGAAAGGATGCGGCAGAAGACATAGATATCTTTTCCTTTGATGAAAAGGGCAGCCTGAAAACCTTTGTACATGCACAAAACGCTGTTATTACAGGAAAGGACCACTGGGTGCTCTATAATGTTACCAAAAAGGTTGTAAGGGGAATGGCAGTTGAAACCGGCTCAGTGGATCACCTGGACCTGGAGTCATTTCTCAGCCATGACCAGGTAAGTGCACTGGAACTTCCGCCTGAAACCCTTTCAACACCTGAGCTGCTGGACTATATCCAGGCACTTGAAAAGAGCGGCCAGAATGCTGATCATTATCGCCTGGCCCTGTGGAGAAAGATGAGTCAGCCGCTTTCCACCGGAGCAATGGTCATGCTTGCCCTGAGTTTTGTATTCGGTTCCATAAGAAAAAGAAGTGCAGGCCTCAGGATAACCATTGGCTCCTTTGTGGGCATAGCCCTCTATTTTTTCGACCAGATTACCATGCACGCAGGGCTTATGCTGGGCCTGAACCCGGCGGTCGTGGCCTTTATCCCCTTTCTGGTAATCACTTCACTGGCCTTGATAAGGCTGAGGCGGGCGGTGTGAGCCGGAGCATTCCCGGTTAGTCCCTGTACGAGGAAGGGCAAGGAAGGGGAATTTCTTTCAAGGTTCACCAAGCCGCTGTGCAGATTTCGAATCCTTCTCGAATAAAGACATGGCCAATCTCAGGGGCTTCACTGCGGCTGAAGTTGGCTTCCTTGTGGTGAAACCTTTCAA
>JALVJO010000142.1 GCA_027028245.1 Deltaproteobacteria bacterium | reverse complement strand
TAGGGCAGAAGCGGCTTGGTTGATTGAGGTTGTCAAACGTGGTAGCTTCCACCAGGTTTTTCGGTCTGAACCTGCAATATTCAGAGGAGTTTACAGAAAATGGATCTTGAGGCAGTAATCGGTCTTGAAGTACATGTCCAGCTTAAGACCAGAAGCAAGATATTTTGTTCATGTTCTGCCGAATTCGGCGCGCCTCCCAATACCCATACATGCCCTGTGTGCCTGGGCATGCCCGGGGTCCTTCCCGTGCTCAACAGGAAGGCAGTGGAATATGCCCTGAAAATGGCTGTAGCCACCAACTGCAGGATAAACAGGACAAATATCTTTGCCAGGAAGCATTATTTTTATCCCGACCTTCCCAAGGGTTACCAGATCTCCCAGTACGAGCTTCCCCTGGCAGAACATGGGTGGATAGACATAGAAACCAGCAAGGGCAGCCGGCATATCAGGATTAACCGGATTCATATGGAAGATGATGCTGGAAAGCTTATTCACGACGAGGGAAGACCTCTTAGTTTTGTGGATCTCAACCGGACAGGTACCCCGCTCATAGAGATTGTCAGCGAACCGGATATCAGGTTTCCGGAAGAGGCCTCAGCATATCTGAAGAAGATTCGGCAGCTGGTGAGATACCTGAAGATAAGCGACGGCAATATGGAGGAGGGGAGCCTGAGGTGTGATGCCAATATCAGTCTCAGACCCCGGGGAGAAAAGGCCCTTGGAACCAAGAGCGAGCTGAAGAACATGAATTCCTTCAGGCATGTTCAGAAGGCCCTGGAGTACGAGATCAGGCGCCAGACAGCGCTTATCCTTGACGGGAAGAAGATTGTTCAGGAGACGCGGCTTTTCGATGCAGCAAAGGGCGTTACCCATTCAATGCGCGGCAAGGAGGAGGCCCATGATTACCGTTACTTCCCCGATCCGGACCTGGTGCCTATAAACGTGGATGAAAAGTGGCTGGCCCAGGTGAAGGAATCCATGCCGGAACTCCCCGACCAGAAAAGGGAACGCTTTATCAAGGAATATGGACTGCCTGAATATGATGCCGCCATCCTTACATCGAGTGCGGACCTGGCAGAATACTTTGAGGAGGCTGCTGCCCTGTTTCCAAGGGCAAAGACTGTCAGCAACTGGATGATGGTGGAGCTTCAGAAGCTGTTGAAGCAGCATGAAACGGACATCAGCAGCTGTCTTGTAACTCCCAGGGTCCTGGCAGAGATCCTGGAACTGATAGAAAAGGGGGCCATAAGCGATAAGATTGGCAAAAAGGTCCTGGAGCAGGTATTTGAAAACGGAGGATCTCCTTCGGAGATCGTGGAAAAACAGGGCCTGGCCCAAGTCAGTGACGCCGGGCAACTCCAGGCCGTGGTTCAAAGGGTACTGGATGAAAATCCAGCCGAGGTTGAAAAATATCGCTCAGGCAAGAAGAAGGTCTTTGGATTCCTGGTAGGCCAGGTAATGCGGCAGACCAGGGGCAAGGCAAACCCGAAAATGGTCAATGAACTTCTCAGGAAGATCCTGGACAGTTGACATGGAAAAGATTCTGAAGATTCTCCAAGAGGCCGGCAGCAGGGTCTGCCCCATGAGATGGGAGGATGGAACCTACTATCTCCTGGACCAGAGAAGACTTCCGCGTGAAGAAACATGGCTTCCGTGCCGAAGTGTTGGGGACATATTTTCTGCCATAAGGGACATGGTGGTCAGGGGAGCACCTGCCATAGGCATAACTGCGGCCTTTGGGATGGTGCTGGCAGCCAGGGAAGGCGCTGAAAAAGGCCATGCAGATTTAAGGGAATTTCTCGTCTCAAGAGGCAGCTATCTCAAGGATGCCCGCCCAACTGCAGTAAATCTTTCATGGGCGGTTGACAGGATGCTGAAGGCTGTCTTGAATGAGGCCCATGAAGATATACCGGAAAGGGCAGAGGCAGAAGCCCTTTCCATCTGGGAACAGGATGTCCGGGCAAATATCAAAATGGGCCTTCTGGGAGGAGAGCTCCTGCCCCAGAGCGGCGGGCTTCTTACTCACTGCAATGCCGGAGCCCTTGCCACTGGCGGCTATGGTACGGCTCTCGGCGTGGCCAGGGGGGCAAGAAAGCTTAAAAAGGGCATCCAGGTGTTTGCAGATGAAACAAGGCCCTGGCTTCAGGGAGCCCGGCTTACGGCCTGGGAACTTATAAAGGATGATATTCCGGTTGTTTTAAGCGTGGATAATGCCTCCGGATATCTAATGCGCACCAAAAAAATCAGCTGCGTGGTGGTGGGTGCTGACCGTATAGCGGCCAATGGAGATGTGGCCAACAAGATAGGGACCTACAACGTGGCAGTTCTTGCCAGGGCCCACGACATTCCTTTTTACGTTGCTGCTCCTGTTTCCACCCTGGATCCCGGCACTCCGGCAGGCCGCGATATCCCCATTGAAGAAAGAGATGCAGAAGAGATAACAAGGTTTGCCGGCATTCAAACTGCACCTGAGGGCACCAAAGCTGTAAATCCGGTCTTTGATATCACCCCGTGGGAATATGTCAGTGCGATAATTACTGAAAAAGGTGTCTTGAAGTCGCCCTATGAGGCATCCATTGCCAGCGTCGTATCTGAATAGGTTCATGGGAAGTGCAGCGGACTGCCTGGACGCCTTTACAGCAGGACTTTTTGTAGCGGATTCAGCAACAGGGAAACTGAAGCTCGAGGCATTTCACAGCCTGTCCGATGCCGTCATCCCAGGCGCAGTTATAGGAGAGGGCCAGGGGTTTCTAAGCTGGGTGATGAAAAACCAGAGGCCCCTCCAGGTACCGCGTTTCAAAAGGGACAGCAGGACCCTTGGGTTCTATGCTGATGATGTCGGCCTTAAGTCCTTTCTGGCAGTACCCCTGCCGCGGCAGGCCGGCGTGATCTGTGTTGACAGCAGGTCAAGGTTCGCCTTTTCTGCCAAGCATGAAAGGATTCTTGAATCCCTGGGTAATGCAGTGGTTGAATTGCTGGACGCAGAAAGAAGCAGGGCCAAGGCGGATTTCTATGCAAGGGTTATGCAGTGGCAGATGAAATCTTTCAGCGGCTGTAAGGAGGCTGTCGCAGCCTTTCTGGAGGTTTTAGGTCTTGATGCCGCTGTAGTCGTGCGCCATCTTGAAGACACATCTTTTTTTGTAGTCGAAGATGTTTTCAGAAAGGGGGAGCCGGTCCGCTCCACAGAAGACTTGAGAGGCAAGAGATTTCCTCTGGGACAGGGAATGGCAGGATGGGTGGCAAAGCACCGTTCAAGTCTTCTTCTCGACAGGAGGAAAAGGGACAAGGAACAGGGTTTTATATTACACCCGGATGAACCCTTGAATCCGGGGCCGGTTGTCATTGGAATTTTTTGTCCCTATAAAGACCATGCTCTGGTAGTAAATTACTGTTTTCTTTTTTCAGGATCTGCTGATATCTCATTCTGGCCGGATAACATTGTCAATATGCTGGAATTTCTCTTGAAAGGACTGCTGCCTTGGCGTTAACAGCCCTGAAAAGATTCCTGAGGCAGGATGTCGCCCTGGACCTGGGTACTGCCAATACCCTAATATACCTCCAGGGGGAAGGAGTGGTGCTCAATAAACCCACTGTGGTGGCCTTTGACAACGAGGCTAATGTCTTGTCCTGCGGCGAGGAGGCAAAGAAATTCATCGGAAAGAATCCACCGGGTATCAACGTGGTCAGACCTTTAAAGAACGGGGTCATCGAGGACTTTGATGCAGTCGGGCTCTTTCTGAAAACCATAGTTGAAGCAGCCAGGCGGATAAGACCGGTGTTCTCATCCAGGATCGTAATGTGTGTCCCTTCTCAGCTTACCCAGGTAGAAAAGCGTACCCTGCTTGAAGCCGCCCAGGGAGCCGGTTTTAAGAGGATTTTCCTTCTGGAGGAAGTTATGGCCGCTGCCATAGGTGCCGGGCTGGATATATCAGGTCACAGGCCGGTAATGGTGGTGGATATAGGCGGAGGCACCACTGAGGTGGCAGTGATTTCAGAGATGGCATACCTCTTCTGCAGGTCGCGAAGGATCGCAGGAGACGAGATGGATCAAGCCCTTGTCCGTTTTCTGCTGGAGGAATATGGTCTCAGGATAGGTCCCAATACTGCGGAAAAGGTCAAGTGGGAAATTGGTTCTGCACAAGGATGCAATGATGACATCGTCAACGGTATGATGGAAATAGCAGGCCAGGATGTTAAAGGGCAGGTGCCTGCATCCGTGCAGGTAAGCGGTCTGGAAATCCAGAGGGCGCTGTCGTCAGCAGTGGAGCATATCATAGCTTCTGTTCAGGACTGCATAACGGCACTTGAGTCTCAAGTTAGATCCGAGGTTGAAAAAAGGGGGATACTATTGACAGGCGGCGGAAGTCTCTTGAGAAACCTGGGTCCCCTTTTGTCCCAAAGGACCGGGCTGCCTGTAAAGCAGCCACCTTCACCGTTGACCACGGTGGTTGAGGGTGCCGGGCGGACTCTTTCTGACTTTGAATATTTCAGTCCTGCCTTTGTAAACTGATCATGAACAAGTATCAAAACCCTTCCGATTCCCTGCCCTATGTATCAGTGGTAATTCCCGTGTTCAACGAGTCTGAGAATATACCTGAGCTCCTGGAAAGGATATTTTTCACCATGAAGGAACTGGGAAAATCCTTTGAGGTAATAGTCATAGATGACGGAAGCACCGACCATACTGCCCGGGTCCTGAAGGAAGAAAAGGCACGGTATCCAGAGCTCAGGGCCGTCATTTTCAGGAGAAATTTTGGGCAGAGTGCGGCCATGACTGCCGGCTTTGACCTTGCACAGGGGGAAATAGTGGTATCCATGGACGGAGATCTCCAGAACGATCCCCGGGACATACCGCGACTGCTTGAAAAGATTGGCCAGGGTTTTGATATCGTTAGCGGATGGAGAAAGGACAGGAAGGACGCATTTGTATCAAGGACCCTTCCCTCAAGGATGGCCAACTGGCTCATAGGCAGAACCACTGGCATCCGGCTCCATGATTATGGTTGTTCCCTCAAGGCTTACAGGCGGGAAGTTGCCAAGAATCTTCTCCTTTACGGCGAGCTGCACAGATTCATACCGGTGCTTGCAAGCCTTCAGGGGGCGAGATACGCAGAAGTGGTGGTACGTCACCATCCAAGACGAAAGGGCAGGAGCAAGTACGGAATCGGCCGTACCTACAGGGTCATGCTGGATCTGCTTCTCATGCTGTTTTTCCAGAAGTTTGCAACAAGGCCTCTCCAGTTTTTCGGCCTGACAGGTGGGCTCATGCTTGCTGCCGGCCTAATAGTGGAGTTCTACCTGACTTTTCTGAAGCTCTTCCTGGGTCAGGACATAGGTAACAGGCCGCTGTTGATCCTGGGGGTCCTGCTTGTGATATCCGGCCTGATCCTTTCTGGCATAGGTCTTCTGGCAGAACTCATAATACGTACCTACTACGAGGCCAGTGGAAAACACATTTATTCCATCAGAGAGATCATTCAATGATCATGTACCCTGGGACGAATCCTCAAGGCCTGCGGTCCTTTGATATGAATTCCTGCCGGCTGGCGCAGCATCACTTGTCTGAGCTTAATGCGGACATCTGTCCGGAGGCATCTTGAAAGCAGGGTCGAAATCATCCTTGAAGATCTTCCTGAGGGCGGCTGTCAGCATCACCCTGCTGGCATGGCTCTTTCAAAGGGTGGATGTCAGGGAGGTGTTTTCCTCCTTTGGGGCCATACCTCCTGCTTCGTGGCTTTGTGCCTTTTTTTTATACCTGGCATCCCAGTTGATCAGCAGTATCCGCTGGTTCGTTCTGGCCAGGGCCCTGGATTTTGGCGGCCGATTTCTTACATACCTCAAATTTTATTTCGTGGGCATGTTTTTTAACCTGTTTCTCCCTTCTGCCATAGGAGGAGACGTGCTGAAGGCGTTCTTCCTTTCCCGCGGTGGGAACAGCAGGCTGAAGGCCACATACAGCATATTTTGCGACAGGCTCATAGGGCTTTGGGCCATGTTCGTACTGGGGGCAGGTGCTGCCCTTTCGGCCCCGGAGATACTGCCCGAAAGATTCAGGATGATCCTGCTGGCAAGTGCCGTCGGCATGAGCCTTGGCGTCTTTTTCATGCCTGTTGTAAGGATGATTCTAAGGAGGGTGTTCCCTGTCTTTTCCCAGCGTCTCTCCTTTTTAATGGTGTACTGGGAAAGACCTACCAGCCTGCTGGTTGCCTTTTTGCTATCACTTGTGCTGCAGTTTTGCGGAATGTATGCTGTATATCTTCTGGCATACGGCCTGGGGCTTACCTGCCGGCCTGAATTCTATTTTGCCGCCTTCCCTCTTGTGGCAATACTTACCATACTGCCCATAAGTCTAAGCGGGCTGGGTATCAGGGAGGGTGGCTTCGTGTATTTTCTGGGGCTCAAGCATGTGCCGCCGGAAAAGGCAATTACTGTAAGCCTGGCATTTTTTGCCGTTCAGGCCACCGCCGCCCTCCTGGGCGGGGCCGCTTATCTTGCAGGCATGCACAGGGAAACAGTCATGGCAGGGGAGGTCATGAAAAACGGCTGAAAAGATCCCTAAAGAAATGATCACCACAAATAAAAAAGATCAGATCAACTGGGGGGCAGTCTTTTGCATCAGTCTCCTTGCGGTAACAGTGCTCAGGATATGCTTTCTATGCGTTTTCCCCTATGACCTGTCCCCGGATGAGGCCTATTACTGGGACTGGTCCAGGCACCTTTCCTGGGGATATTACAGTAAGCCTCCCATGGTGGCTTGGCTCATAGGGCTTTTTAATTACCTGCTGGGCACAAGTGAATTTTCCGTGAAACTGCCTGCAGCCATCTGCGGTTCCATTACCCTGGCAGGGCTGTTTGTTCTGGGCAGGATGATGTTCGGCTCACCAATAGGCTTCTTCTCTGCCCTGGTATTCTTTGCCACCATTGGTTCAGCGGTCTCTTCCATGATAATGACAATAGACGCGCCTCTTCTTTGCTTTTGGACCCTTTCCATGGCCATGGTGTGGAAGGCCTGGCAGTCGTCCAGATTTGAGCCTGGCGGGGCTTCCCTCCTTTGGTGGACCCTTGCCGGGATAACTACGGCCCTGGGGCTTTTGAGCAAGCAGACAATGGCAGGGTTCACCCTGGCTGTCATCCTGTTCCTGATATTGAACCCGAGGGGCTGGAAACTGCTTTTTTCCCCGGAGCCGTAT
Source organism: Deltaproteobacteria bacterium (assembly GCA_027028245.1). Lineage (GTDB taxonomy): Bacteria > Desulfobacterota > Dissulfuribacteria > Dissulfuribacterales > QOAL01 > QOAL01. The sequence goes on along the minus strand of JALVJO010000142.1, from coordinate 54,043 downwards.
CTTTTTATTTCCGTGCAGCTTTTCCTTATATTCCCGTTCCTTGAATGGAACCAGCGTCACGACTGGATAACCTTCAGGCATACTGCACACCACTTTGAATCTGGCTCAAGCCAGTTTATCCTGAATTTCAAGACCTTTCTGGAACTGATGGGTACCCAGGCCGGAATAGTGACCCCACTTCTTTTTTTTCTCACTGTTGTTGTCTCTCTTTGTTTCTTGTGGATGCTGCTCGGAAAGGTCAAGAGAAGGGGTTTCAGAAAAGATCATTTTGACAGGATCTTGTTCCTGTTGATAGTCGGCCTTCTACCCCTATCAGGTGTTTTCCTTTTGAGCCTCAAGCAGAGAATAAATGCCAACTGGCCGGCACCTTTCTATCTTTCTCTGGGGGTGCTGCTTTCAGCATGGGCAGTTGGCAGAATATCGTGCAGCTCCCGCATGAACAAGCTTCGGGGGCTTTATCTTCCCGGAATAATTCTCGGTATATTCATGGTGGCTGCCCTTTATATGCTGCCGCTGCTGTCGGGAGTCCTCGGCCTTGAGGGTTCAAAGATGGATCCTGCCCTCAGGCTCAAGGGCTGGAAGCAGCTTGGGCTGGAAGCAGGGGAGATAATCGGGCGTTTCCCCGACAGGGAAAAGACCTTTATAGTTGCAAGAAGGCGTCAGACCGTAAGCGAGCTTGCCTTTTACATGCCTGGACGCCCTGAAGTCTACAGATGGAACGGGATCAACAGACCGGTGACAACCCAGTACGAGCTGTGGCCGGGGCCGAAAAACAAAAAAGGCTGGGATGCCCTTATAATCATGGAGAAGGATAAGTACATGTCTCCCGAACTGGTTTCCTGTTTCAAGAAGGTGGAATTTATTGGCGAGATAGATATCCCCCTTGGCAGGGACCTTAAAAGGTCCTTTTTGGCCTACCGGGGAATAGAAATGCAGCACTGGGCTGCCAGGTGAACAGTTTTCCGGCAAATCTCCAGTGCCTGGACGTCAAACTCCTGCTCCTGATAAACCATGCCCGGAGCCCGGTACTGGACGTCCTCATGAAAAACATCTCGGATTTCAAGCTGTTTTTTCCAATAATAGCACTCTTTATCCTTTACAGGATGATCAGGGGAAACTGGCCTGAACGTGTCATGTGGATAGTGGGAATCCTGGCAGTTGTATCAAGTGATGCCCTTTGTGCACGCATCCTGAAACCCCTTGCAGGCAGGCAGAGACCCTTTGTAGACATTGACCATCTGTATGTGCTAAAGGGCTCCAAATGGCTGGTAACAAATCCAGAGATAAGGGCCAGGCTCGGACCAAGCCTTTCCTGGCCTTCATGCCATGCAACCAACATGTGGACTGCCGCATCCTATCTGTACTGTTTCATGCCGAGGACTGGCATCCTGATTGCCATCCTGGCGCTGCTGGTTTGCTATTCAAGGATATACCTGGGCGTACACTATCCTCTGGATACCCTGGGCGGCCTGGCAGTAGGCCTGTCCTGGGGAGTGCTTTTTGCATTTTTGGCCAAGGCCTTAAACAGGTACTTTGCAGTTCCTGCGCAAAAGGTTTAGACCCCGGCTCATTATCCTAAGGTTTGCTAAAAATCATGGGGATGATTAAAATCTAAAACGGGTACAAAAAGACCCGGGAAACATTTCATACTGCGCGACTTGTATCCAGGCATATTCGTCTTCAACGAACTACCTGCAGGAGGTAAAGCACATGAACGGGGAATACACCAGGGATTTTGAGAAGGCTTTGGAGATCGGCCGTCCGCCCAACATCAGGAAGCTTTTTCCAAACTCCAAGGCCCTCATAGTAAGCGGAAAGGTCATCGACAGGGCCCTTCTCAAGAAGGGTAAGGCCATGACTATTGCAGCCAATGCAAGAAACCATATAATTGTAAGGGGAGTGGCTGCAGCAGCACAGCGGGCCAATGCTGCCATAATTATAGAAATCGCCAGATCCGAGGGCGGTGCCAATGCATATTGCGCAACCAATTACTGGAATCTTGCAAGACAGGTGGACCAGGTCTTTAATGAGCTGGGCATAACAATCCCTGTTGCAATCCATGCAGATCATTACGGCATAAAGAAAAAGGAGGACATCCCCCCGGCCAAGATAGAGATTCCCACCATATTCGAGGCAGGCATGACCTCAATAGCAATAGATGCCTCGCATCTTCCGGATGATGAAAACCTTCTGGCCAACCTGGAACTGAATCCCTTTGTGCCCAAGTGGGCCGGTCTTGAGACAGAAGTTGGAGAAATAAAGGGCAAGGAAGGCCTTTCCACAGTGGAAGAGGCCCTGTTTCTCATCCAGGGACTGAATGCCCACGATATTTTCCCGGACTGGATTGCCCTGAACAACGGTACTACCCATGGAATACAGGCAAGCGACCAGGGGATCCAGGTTGACCTTACCGCTGAGATACACAATGCCCTTGCCCCCTACAAGGTTTCAGGCGCCCAGCACGGCACCTCTGGAAACAATTCCCAAAGGCTCAGGGAGATTGCAGAAAGAACAAGGACAACCAAGGCCAACGTTGCCACGGCCCTCCAGATGATATCCTGGGGAGTCAAGGTGGATGAATACGGCAATGCCGAGGTTGACGAAAACGGGGAATTTATCAAGCTCAAGGACCAGGGGGTAACAGAGGAATTGTGGGCTGAGATGAAGGCCTATGCGGAAAAGCAGGGATGGAAGGGTGGCAACTACAAGAAGCTGAACCTGCCCTTTGAAAACAAGATAATGGGTCAGCCCAAGGAGATTCGGGATCGCATGGCAAAGGCCGTTGAGGATTTTGTCTACGAACTCCTGACCAGCGTGTTCAATGCTGGCGACACGGCGCCCCTGGCTCTTGAGACCATCCTTGAAGCAGGTTCCTATGATATCGGTCCCAAGGGGAGCAGGATAGAGGACCCGGCTGACTGGACCGAGGAAAAGATCAGGCAGAAAGCAGCCGCTTTTGTTAAGCCCAAGGGGCCTTCCGGGGATTACGACGATTAGCTGAAGTTTCCATCTGATTTTTTGTGCGGATAATCAGGGGAACACTCAAGGGGCGGAAACTCAGTTGTCCCAGGGGGAAACTGGTCCGGCCTACGACTGACAGGGTAAGGGAATCCCTCTTCCAGATACTCGAGTCAGCATATGGGAAATCCTGGCCGGGGGTCCGGGTAATAGACCTTTTTGCCGGCTCTGGAATCCTCGGCATTGAGGCCCTTTCAAGGGGAGCAAGATCTGGCATCTTTGTGGAAAAGGACAGGCAGGCGGCCTCAATTCTAAAAAAAAATATTGAAATATGCGGGCTTTCAGCCAGGGCAAGGCTTATAAGAAGTAATGTCTTCAGCGTCATTAAGGCAGGGGCAATCAGGAAATACGCAGGAGAGGGCTCAGTTGTATTTGCCGATCCTCCTTATGGAAAAGGGATTTCATCCAGGCTTCTTGGGATGATCTCGGAAACCGGATTTTTCCTTTCAGAAAGAGATCTTGTTATTGTGGAAGAGAGCAGCAGGACAGAATTGGTTGAGAATTTTCAGGGGAGAGAAACCGAACTAGAACTCCAGGACAAAAGGGTGTACGGAGATACTGCACTTTTTTTCTATGCCGTTGGTCCTTCATGAAATCTTAATAAGGCATGTCACGAATAATAATATATCCAGGCACCTTTGACCCTGTAACTTACGGCCATATCGACCTCATCAACAGGGCCCTGAGGATTTTTGACAAGGTCATCATTGGTGTGGGGCAGAACCCCGCCAAGGCCCCGCTTTTTACCACAGAAGAAAGGCTTCAGATGATCAGGGACTCCATTTCTCCAGATAAGCCGGTTGAGCTTGAAAGCTTTGACTGCCTCCTGGTGGATTTTGCCAGGTCCCACGGGGCATGTGCCATACTGAGGGGGCTCAGGGCCGTGTCGGATTTTGAGTTTGAACTTCAGCGGGCCATCATGAACAGGAAACTTGACAGAAGCATAGAGACTGTCTTCCTAATGACAGGATTCAGGTGGATCTACATAAGTTCCACCATCGTCAAGGAGGCCGCACAGTTCGGCGGCAGTCTGGAAGGCTTGGTCCCGCCCCATGTTGAGGAGGCCCTGAAACAAAGATTCAGGGAGCTTTATGGGAAATAGATACATTATATTGAGCCGGAGAATGTATCATCCATTTCGGATCAGATCAGGCCTTCTGTCTTTTCTCCAAAGACCTCGGCACTGAAAACCAGTATCTGGGTGTCGGGCATCTTCCAGCAGCCCGGCATCATGCCTGCCTTGAGGCATGTCTGGTCCAAAAAGGTATATCGGTCCCAGCCGTATTCTGTGGCCACCTGGGGCAGGAGTACACCCCTGTAAGGGCCGTTTATTATGTATATACCGTGCTTGCCCACCTCTATTTCCTCCGGGCTGGATACAGGAGTAAGGGGTGTTAGCGCTGAAATTTCTATGTCTATTTCAGGCAGTTCCCGGGCCTCAAGCGGCCTGAAGCGGGGGTCATGGAAGGCTGCCGAAAGGGCCATGTCTGCCACTGTTTCATAAAGCGGTTTTTCTGACACGAAGTTTCCGATGCAGCCTCTGAGCTGCCCGTGCTTGTGGAGAGTGACAAATGCCCCCCTTCTTTCCATGAGACCGGGGCTTGAAACCGCGGGCAGTCTCAATGCCTCGCCTTTTAGTTCCGCTTCTATGGCCGCGCGGGCAATCTTTAAGAGGGTGATCCTTTCTTCCCTTGTAAGGGCCATGGCCTGCCTCCTTGGATTCTGCTACAGCCTCCAGTACCGAATATTTTTTTCTGGAAACTGTGCCTTGCTGAAGATGCTTTTTACATCAACCACAACCCCCTTGTCAGGGGTCAGCACTTCTTTGATGATATCAGGTCCTCTTTTAATATAATCATCATGGGCAACTGCCAATATGACGGCATCCGAATTTGAAGGCAGTTCCTTGAGAAGCTTTATCTTGTAGACCTGTTCTGCCTCGCCGGGTTCGGCAATTGGATCATGTACAAGGGGTTCTATTCCGTATTCCCTCAGTTCCTTTATTATATCCAGCACCTTGGTGTTGCGGATGTCAGGACAGTTTTCCTTGAATGTAAGGCCCAGGATGAGGACGCGCGCGCCCTGCACCCTTATTCCTGCGTGAATCAGTTCTTTTACGGTTCTCTGGGCGATATACGCCCCCATGAAGTCATTTATCCTGCGGCCTGCCAGGATTACCTCCGGCCTGTAGCCTGTCTGCTGGGCACAATAGGTAAGATAATATGGGTCTACTCCTATGCAGTGACCGCCCACAAGCCCGGGCCTGAAGGGAAGAAAATTCCACTTGGTGCATGCAGCGTCCAGTACCGCCTTGGTATCTATGTCAAGCCTGTTGAATATTATGGCAAGCTCGTTCATAAGGGCGATGTTCAGATCCCGCTGGGTGTTTTCAATCACCTTTGCAGCTTCTGCCACCTTGATGTTCTTTGCCCTGTAAACTCCCGCATCCACCACCATTTCGTAGGCAGAGGCGATCTGGTCCAGGGTCTCCTCATCCTGGCCTGCAACAACCTTTACAATCTTTTTAAGGGTGTGTTCCTTGTCGCCCGGATTTATCCGTTCAGGAGAGTAGCCTATCTTGAAATCCTTTCCGCATTCAAGCCCGGATGTCTTTTCCAGTATGGGTACGCATACGTCCTCGGTTACCCCTGGATAGACAGTTGATTCGTATACTACTATGGTCCCAGGAGTAAGGGCCTTTCCCACGAGCCTGGTGGCAGATTCTATGTGCTTGAGATCGGGAAGGTGACTTTTGTTTATGGGTGTTGGAACTGCCACTATTATCATGTCGGCCTTCTTCAAATCAGAAGGATCTGTGGTGAAGGAAAGCTGCCCGGCCTTCTGAAACTCTTCGGCAGTGACCTCCCCGGTGGGGTCATGGTGGTTTCGGAAGTTTTCTATCTTCTGTTCCGAAATATCAAAACCGATACAGGGTATCTTTTCCCCAAATGCCACGGCCAAGGGAAGGCCAACGTACCCAAGGCCCACGACTGCTACTGAATTTACTGCCATGTATCAATCCTCCTTCTGAAAAAAGCGGCAAGACATGGATAGAAGAATATAACTGTTTGTCGGATTATGAAGGTCTCAACTTAATTCCTTTTTTCTAAAGAAACAATTTGAACCTTTTTAGAAACGAGGCCGATCATGTTTTGTGATAAATTGGCATGTTTCATGCTTAAATAAAACAGGTTTTTACTTTCACCTCCTTGTCCTGTGGTGCCTGATACGCATCATATCCTTTAACACGGTCAGGGTTTGATGGGCCATCATGGTATTTTATTGAATTATTTTTGCTGGTTACTGTTAAGTTAATTGGATAAAGTCTATAATTGTTATGGGCAGAATTTAAATTTGTTATTTTATAATAGTTTGACATTTAAAAAAAAATCAATAGTATAAATGAGGAAACAGTCGCAGATTTATCTTTTTTTGTAAGGGCCTTCTGGGAGGTAGATCAATGAATTTTTCGCAAAAACGAATCCACTGGAGTTTTTGTCTGTCTGTTTTTTTTATGATCTTCTGCACGGGGTACGGAACCGTCAAGGCCGCGCCTGCAGAGGGTCCAATGCTTGTGACAGACGTAATAGAACCTGCTGTCCAAATTGATATCCCATGGGATATTCTGCTTACAACGATCCCTGTTAATGTTACCGACAACGATGTTGACGATACGTGCCCTTCTCTCAGCAACGGCAATGCCTTCTGGTTCCGCGAAGGTGAGGGCCTCTACAGGTGGCAGACCAGTCAGGATGTATCGACCGCTTCCAAGGTGGTCGATACTTCCCTGTGCATGGGGATTTCTGCATTTAATGACAAAGTCGCTTTCAATTCGGGTTTTACTGTGAAATACTGGGATGGCAGCACGGTGGGAACTGTAACTTCCGGCGATGCCTGGTCAGGGGTGTCCCTTTATGACGATGCTGTATCTTATTCCTGGGCAGACGGAAGCGATTTTGAAATTGTGATACAGAAAGGTTTTACAAGAGAGCAGGTTACCAGCAATGGAGTGTGGGATGTTAGCCCGTCTCTTTACAATGGAACAGTGGCTTGGGTACATGATTTCCTTGGTGCTGCGGATATCTATTACTGGGATGGGGAACATACGCACCAGATTACAGACAGCCCGGAAGTCGAAGAATATCCTTCCCTATATGACGGAACCATAGCCTGGGCAGGCTATGACGGCAGTGACTATGAGATTTTTTATTGGAACGGCAGCCAGATAATCCAGATAACCAATGACACCGATGGAACGGATGATCAATTCCCTTCTCTTTATGACGGAAAGATAGCCTGGCAGAGAAATACCGCAAATGGCTGGGAGATATTTTACTACGACGGCTCTTCTGTAAAGCAGATTACCAACAACACAGTATACGATAAACATCCTTCCCTCTACAACGGGGCTATACTCTGGGAGCATTACGACGGCCACGATTGGGAGATTCAATACGCCGAGGTTGACGTGCCCCAGGCACCTACTGTCTCGACTCTGGCGGCAACTGACATAACTCAGACTACTGCCAACATCAACGGCTCTGTAAATCCCAACGGGCAGGCAACTACATATCATTTTGAGTGGGGCACATCCACATCATATGATCATGTAACGCCTGACCAAAGTGCAGGGTCTGGAAGTTCTTCGGTAAACGTATACCAGGGGCTCACAAGTCTTACTCCTGGTACTACCTATCATTACAGGCTGGTTGCAGTCAATCCTTCAGGCACCACTGAGAGTTCCGACAGGACATTTACCACTATACCTGTAACTGTGACCCTGCCCACACTCTCCACCGGTGATGCAGCAAACGTCACTGCAACCACTGCACATCTTACCGGAACAGTAAATCCATCCGGGGCAGAAACCAAGTACCGTTTTGAATACGGAGGAAACAGTACCAGTTACGGCTCGCATACAGGCTGGCTTAACGCAGGAAACGGCTCTGCTGACGTGTCAGTGGCCGTTGATATAACAGGTCTTACTCCCGGTACTACCTATCATTACAGGCTGGTGGCTGAGAATTCAGCAGGCACGGTAAATGGTGACGATAAAACATTTACCACTGAAGCCATGGATGATCCCATGGAAGATACGGCACGCAGGTTTACAGGCTGGTGGTACAACAAGAATGAGCCCGGCACTGGCGTTGCCATGGAGATAAAGAATGGCCATATATACCTGGCCTGGTTTACATACGACGAAGATGGAACTTCTACATGGTACAGTTCGGGCGGAAGTCTAGTGAATGATACCACCTATACCGGAGATCTATGGAAATTTACAGGCTGGCCGTGGGGAGAGGATTACCAACATCCCGTACGATCTACTGTAGGCACAGTAACTGTGGTGTTCAATAAAGGTTCAGTTGACAGTGTGTTATTCAATGCCAGCGTAAATGGTCACACAGAAACTGATACTCTTTCCAGTTTTATGGCTGATTTTTCACCGGGGGACAAGGATTCCAGAAATTTAAATGGCTGGTGGTGGGATTCTTCCCTTGACGGCACTGGTTTTTTCTTCGATGCCCGAGGCGGAAAGATGGCAATGGTATGGTACAATTACCGTGATGACAGCAGCCCGAGATGGTGGACATCAGATGGTCCTTTCGCTGATGGTGCAGCTTCCTATGATGACATGCTGGACGGTTGGCAGGGAGGGAAATGTCCTGGCTGTACTTACACAAGTCCTAATCAACATGCTGGTGAGGGTGGCAGCATAAATATCAACTTCTCAGATGCAGATCACGCTACACTCACAGTAGGTGACACTACTCTCAATCTTGTGAGGTTTGATTTCTGAGATTTTTCAGTTTTGGTAAGTTTTTGCAGCAAGCGGGGTCATCAAAGGCCCCGTTTTTGTTTCTTTTGTCATGTCTATTACATCAAAGAAACCTTTGTAATATTCTCCTCTCAGTGTAAATTTTATTCGTGGATCAAGAATAGATTTAACTCATAACTTGTCGTTTGATCAAAATTCTCTGGGACTGATTTATCTTTTGCTGGGGATCCTTCAACGACATATCGAAGTAAAGGGCGGTTTGAATGAAATCGGGTTTTCTTGAAATACTTGCAGAAAAGGTACTTCTGGCAGACGGTGCCCTTGGCACCTTTTTTTATGAAAAGGGGATAGGGCTCGGCACAAAGACGGACCTTCTTAATGTTACAGATCCGGAACTGGTGTACTCGGTACACGAGGAATATATCCGGGCCGGAAGCCAGGTGATTGAGACCAATACCTTCGGTGCCAACAGGTTTCGGATATCACAGCTCGGATCGAATTTTTCCGTGGAAGAAATAAACGTTCAGGGGGCACGTCTGGCCTCCAAGGCCGCCGGCAGGGAAATCTTCGTTGCAGGCTCTATAGGCCCCACCGGCATCGACTTCCCGCTGGATCAGGACGAGTATTCAGAGGATATTATAGGCCAGGCATTCAGGGAGCAGATGGTAGCCCTTCTCGAGGGGGGGGCAGACCTGTTCATCCTTGAAACCTTTACATATCTGGACGAACTGTTGCTGGCCGTAGGGGCAGCAAAGGAGCTTGATGAAGGGGTTCCCGTGGTGGCCCAGATGCTTTTTCCCGCCCACGGGAACACACCACTGGGCCTGGATGCAGTGGAATGCGCCAGGGCCTGCATGGACAGGGGCTGCGACGTATTCGGCACAAACTGCGGCCGGGGCGTAAAGGCCATGCTTCAGGCAATAGAGCGGCTTTCAGAGATGCAGGACCAGATCCCCCTTTCGGCCTTTCCAAACGCAGGGATTCCAGAAGTGATAGACTGCCGCACCGTTTACTCCACTCCTCCTTCCTATATGGCGGAAAAAGTCGAGGAAATGGTAAAGCTCGGGGTAAGGCTCATTGGCGGCTGCTGCGGTACGACGCCGGCTCATATCCATGAATTTCAAAAAAGGCTCCATCTCAGGCGTTCATCTTCGATTTCCGTGTCGGTGCCTGCCTCCACAATAAGGGACAGCGGACCGCAAAGATCTGCCCAGGGCCCGGGAGGGCTTTTGTCGTCCCTGGAAAAAGACGCACTTCCACTGTTCGTTGAGCTCGATCCGCCTCCACATCTGCAGGTGGAAAATGTCCTCAACGGCGCAGAAGAGCTGGCACGAGCCGGTGCCAGCTGTATAACCCTTGCTGAAAACCCCCTGGCAGTGCTAAGGGCTGACAACCTTTCGCTGGCACATATAATAAAGGAGCGTTTCGGGATAGAAACCGTACTCCATCTTACGTGCAGAGACAGAAATGTCCTGGGACTTCAGGCCCAGGTCATGGGAGCGCATCTTCTTGGAATAAGGGGAATCCTGGCCATTACAGGGGATCCTGCCTCTTCAAGCGACCAGCCGGGGGTGAGCGGGGTGTTTGACATAAAATCCTACGGTCTTGTCAGGATGATCTCAGGCTTCAACCGGGGCGTCAACATGGCAGGCCGCGACATGAAGTCCCAGACCGACTTTTCCATAGGCGTTGCCTTCAGTTTCAAGCCCAATAATCCCGGGCTTCAGCTGAGAAGGCTGGAAAAAAAGGCTTCCCTGGGCGCCCATTTTGTTATGACCCAGCCCGTATTCGATGCCCGGGCAATAGAATCAATGATGGAGCTCACCAGTCATCTTGACCTCCTGATACTGCCCGGCCTTTTTCCCCTTATCTCTGCAAAAAATGCAGAATTCTTACACCATGAGTTGCCGGGAATTTCAATTCCCTCCTCCATAAGAAAAAGGCTCTGGAAGTATGAGAAGGTGGAAGACCAGCGAAGGGCCGGCATCGAAATTACAAAAAGGCTCATAGAAGAGACAGCATCCTTTGTGGACGGGCTCTACCTCATAAGCCCTCTGAACAAGTGGGAGGTGCCTGTAGACCTGGTTCGCATGGTAAGGGGTGCAGGCTGGAAGGGCTCCGGAAAGATGGAGAAAATGCGCCGGAAGGATACATGAAGGGCTTTTTCAACCTGTTGACCTCCCGGAAGTTTCAGGCCCTTCTTGCTGACTTTGAACCACTTTCTTCCGAGACCGTATCCCTGGACAAGGCCCTGGGCAGGGTGGTGTCAGAGGCAATTTCAGCTACCGAGGACCTGCCTCCCTTTTCACGTTCCACAATGGATGGCTATGCCGTTCGTGCCAGGGACTGTTTCGGCGCCGGCGAGTCTGAACCTGCCCTTCTCAGTATTTCCGGTGAGATCCGGATGGGAGAGGATGCCAGGGGCATAAGGGTCGGGCCGGGCCAGGCCGCCAGGATCTGGACTGGAGGGTGCCTGCCTCCCGGTGCTGATGCCGTTGTCATGCTGGAATATGTAAGGGAGCCTGGAGACGGTCTTATAGAGGTCTTCAGGGCAGTGGCACCTTCGGAGAACGTGATTGAAAGGGGCCAGGATTTCAGGAAAGGGGAAACTGTCATCCCGGCAGGCACTAGGCTCAGGGCCCAGGAGCTCGGTGTGCTGGCAGGTCTTGGGATTCTCAAGGTGAAGGTTAGAAGAAGGCCCCTGGCAGTCATCATAAGTACGGGCGATGAGCTTGTGCCACCTGAAGCAAGCCCTTCTCCAGGGAAGATCAGGGATATAAACTCTACCACCTTAAAGGCCCTTGCCGAACTGGACGGCTGCCGAACCTTCAGCATGGGAATAGTCCCGGATTCGTACCAGGAAATGCTCCAGGCATGTGAAAGGGCAGTGGACATGGGGGCAGATCTTGTCCTTATCTCAGGCGGCAGTTCAGTGGGAAACAGGGATTTTACCATGAAGGTCTTTGAAGACCTTGAAGGCTGCAGGCTGCTGGCCCACGGCGTGGCCATAAGGCCGGGCAAGCCGACCCTCCTTGCAAGAAAAGACAACACGGTGTTGTTTGGACTTCCCGGCCACGTAGGCTCTGCCATGGTGGTCTACTGGCTTTTCGTTCGTTATGCAGTTTCCGTGCTCCTGGGGACGAGTCCGGATAACGGGATAACCAGGGTCAGGGCAATGTGCGGTGAGCCTTTCCCCTCTGTCATGGGCAGGGAGGATTACGTGCGCGTTGTCCTGGAAAGTCCCGAAAAAGGCATGGAAGAAGGCAGCGGGCTTGTTGCCAGGCCGGTCCACGGCAAATCCGGGCTTATCTCCACCCTGGTAAAGGCCCATGGTCTCCTTGTGATTCCCCGTGACTCAGAGGGGTTTCATCAGGGAGAATATGGCGAGGTAATCATCTTATCATGAAAAGAAAGATATATCTGAATATGAAGACCCTTCCAGAGGCGCGCGCTCTTCTCCTTTCGCATTTCAGTCCGGGAGGGCTTGTGGGCGAGGAAGAGGTGGCTGCCAGGGATGCCTGCGGAAGGGTCACATCAAGGCCGGTTGCTGCCAGGCTTTCTTCACCCGGGTTTCATTCTGCCGCCATGGACGGTTACGCGGTACGGGCAGAGGAGACCTTCCCTGCCAGGGATGAATCCCCGGTGACCCTCAGGCTCAGGCAGCAGGCAGTACCGGTGAATACCGGGATGGTCCTGCCGGAAGGGAAAGATGCAGTGGTCATGGTGGAGCACGTGGTGGAAACCGAGGGCGGAGAGGGCATTCTCCTTCGAAGCCCTGTCTTTCCGTGGCAGAACGTCAGGAAGGTGGGTGAGGATATTGTGGCAACGGAACAGGTGTTTCCAAGCAACCACCTCCTTGCCCCCTTTGACCTCGGAGCTCTTATTTCCAGCGGAAACAGCAGGGTCTGGGTCTGGAAACGCCCCCTGGTGGACATAATCCCCACTGGTAACGAGCTCGTGGATCTGGACCAGGTCGGGGTGGAAGAAATTGCCCCCGGCATGACCCCGGAGTCGAATTCTGCCGTTCTTGCCGCCATTGTCAGCGCTGCCGGGGCAGAGCCAAGGGTCCATGCCATAGTGCCGGATGAGCGGGATGTCATTAAGAAGCGCATAAGGCAGGCAGTTGAGGGCAAGGCGCACGTTGTCCTGGTAAATGCCGGTTCCTCTGCCGGAAGCGCAGATTACACCGTGCAGGTCCTTGAAGAACTGGGCCGGGTACTTGTTCACGGGGTGACTATAATGCCAGGCAAACCCACCATCCTGGCAGTGGTCTCCGGCAAGCCTGTCATCGGGATTCCAGGTTATCCTGTTTCAGCCATAATCGCTGCTGAACAGCTGGTGGTGCCGCTTCTTTGCAGGCTTCAGGCAAGGCCTGAGCCCTTTCCCATTCGTGTCAGGGCCTTTCTTGCAGCCAATTTGCCCTCAAGGGCAGGGATAGAAGAATTTCGAAGGGTAATAGCCGGCAGGGTGGGAGACAGGATAGTGGCAAGCCCGGTAAAAAAAGGGGCAGGATCCATCTCCACTCTCACAAGGGCAAATGCCATCATGAGGATACCCCTGGAATCAGAAGGGTTCGAGGAGGGGAGAATTGTTGAGCTGGAGCTTCTTCGGCCGTGGCAGGAGCTCGAGAAGACCCTTGTCTGCATAGGAAGCCATGATCTCAGCCTTGACCTTATTGCAGACAGGCTCAAGCGTGCATCCCCAGGGTTCCAGATGGCCTCGACCCACGTTGGAAGCCTCGGGGGGCTTGTGGCCGTATCCAAGGGTCTGTGCCACATGGCAGGCACCCATCTTCTCGATCCCGAAGACGGAAGCTACAATATTTCTTACATAAAAAGATTCGTAAAGGGGAGAGGAGTACGGCTTATAAACCTTGTTTACAGGCAGCAGGGCTTCATGGTGGCACCTGGAAACCCCAGGGGAATTTCCGGCATAAAAGATCTTGCAAGAGAAGATATCGTCTTTGTCAACAGGCAGGCGGGTTCGGGCACCAGGGTGCTCCTTGATTACGAGCTTGAAAAGGCAGGGCTTGATCCGGATGAGATCAACGGGTATGAGAACGAGGAATACACCCACATGGCAGTTGCCGTTAGCGTCTTGAGCGGCAAAGCGGATGCAGGGCTTGGTATTCTTTCTGCAGCCAGGGCCCTCGGCCTTGATTTCATACCAGTCTGCGAGGAAAGGTATGATCTTCTAATCCCCCTGGATTGCCTGGAAAACCAGGTGGTAAAAAGGGTGCTCGACTGCATCAAATCAGGGGATTTCAGGAAGGATATAGAGGCACTGGGCGGCTATAGTACCAGGGATGCGGGAAAGGTATTTTATGATTCCAGGGAGGATTCAGGACAATTCAGATAGCTTAAGATAGTGCAGGATAATGCAATATAGAAGACTTTTCAGATTTCAGCTGAAAGATGAAGGAGTTTTTTATTCAGTATTTTTCCGGTTGGACCCAAGTATTTTTTGTTCAGCAACAGAGTATCGTTCATGGAGAGAAGACGGTGTTTTCACCGTCTTTTTTGATGAGACACAGAAATATACAGAAACTGCCGCTGCTGCAAGACCTGTCTGTTTAACTACCTGTAATATGTCATGTTACGCAGGAGACATCCCCGTGCTTCCGCGGAGGAGGCATTTTGAGGAGATTGGGCGTGTTGTAGGAGAGCAGGGAAGGTGACAGCCCTTTCAGTCATGTAGGACCATCGGTATAGCTATTTCATTTCATCAACAATAAATACCTTTTAGCCCTCTTATCCTGGGGGCGGAAATTCCTTTCACGGAAAAGGTTTTCCATTAAGGGAAAATTTTTTCTCATTGGTTTTTAAGTCCGATTGTTTTTGGCCTTTTAGCGCTGTTTTTTGCGTTCAAAATGTTTAACCTCCTGGCATCTTATGTGCATTAAGGGAGATAATAAAAATTTTTATTTTCAAAAAGTTGGAGGAGGTGAGAAGAGTTTTTTGCTGTGTTAGGCCCTGGGTTGTGGGCAGGGTTGGTTGTAAACCGTCCCAGATAATGGGGTTCGTTTTAGAGGAATGAAGGATTGATTTGAAAATCATTAAATAAAAATAAAAGGTTAGGAGGTACGATGAAAAAAGCGATTTTTGCAAAATTTGCGGCATCCATGATTGGATGTCTGGTTTTGGTGCTGGCTGGTATGGTGAGCCAAGGGTGGGCATATCCAACTTTAGTGTTAAGTGACGGCACCAATACAATAACTGTTGATGATAATGATCAGGATGGAATAGTCGGCTTTTGGGGAACCATTGGTTTCTGGGATGTCACAATTTCTTTGGGAAGTTCCTGGCCAGCGATCGGAGAAAGTGACGAACCTGAGATGCATTTGACTGGAGCAACGACTTCACTGGCAGGCTCCGGTACATTAACCTTTACCTTATATGATACGTTTTACGCATGGAATCCGAGCCTAAAAGGGTTAACTTCTTCTTTCGGGGGATATGCTAATGGTCCGGATGTCACTTTTCAAACATATTTAGATGGTAAACTTTTAGCTGACTTTGGTCCATCTACAGGTGCTTTTTCTGAAAGTTTGCAAACTCTCGTTACCCCTGATGATACTTCAAAGTATACACTGAAAATAGTAGGAACAATTACAAGTACGGCACAGGGTCAATCAGGCTCATTCGATGGTGGTATTGCCCCAGTCCCTGAACCCGCCACCATCCTCCTTTTCGGCGTTGGTCTTATCGGTCTTGCCGGCACCATGCGCAGGAAAATAAAGAAACAGTCATAAGCAAATCAGAAAAAAATTATCAGCTTGAAAAGCCTGGGGAATTTCATCAATCCCCAGGCTTTTTTCTTTTTACTGGCGGGCTCCAAGGAAAGGGTCTGCGTACAAACATATCAGGGTTGGAGGTTGATTGACTGGCCTCAGGTTGTTTATGTTCATTTCTTTTGCTCGCCCAAAAGAAACGAACCAGAGAAAAGGGTGCCCATTTGTTGCCGCTTATCTTCCATGCTCTGAAGCGGAAAAGGGGATAGTTCCTTTTTATGGACATTGGAGGACTTGAATAAAGTAAACAAACCCGAGTCCTGTCTTTGGAAGATGTAGTCTATAAGGGTACGAGCTCCAGATTGCCCCAGGCGGCTATCTGGTCTGCCTTGATGATCACTCCGCCCGTGATCCCAGGGAAGGAGCTCAGTTTTTCCGCAGCAAGGCCCACATCCTTTCTGGATCTTATGGTGTTTCCCACTGCCGTGGCCACGGCATCGGCAAGGGCAGCGTCTTCAGCCAGGATGGTCACCGCATCGGCTGTGCCGAAGCTCCTGGAATGGCCCACTGTCCCGGAAGATGTGCATATTGAAAAAAATTTCGTATTTGTTTCAAACCTGATGCCGATCTTCCCGGTAAAGGGAGACCTGCCTGCCCAGATTGCTGCTGTGAAAGGTCCAAGAAGCCGGAAACAGGTATCACCCCCGTTTTCTACTATTATTTCACCGGAAAGTATGGAAGAGGCCTTTTGGCACACAAATTGTGCAATGGCGCCGGCCACAGCGGCCATGGGGCCGGTACCGGCAATCAGTCCGGCTTTCAGCATGGAATCCACGGGAGGAGGTGCAAGCGGGTCACGAGGAAGAGGGGTGTAGGATTCCAGAAATCCAGGATGATCTTGGGCGTAGGCCTCTATGGCGGTTCTTGCCTGGACTACCCAGTCAGAGATTTGGGAGGATATATCCTCTTGGGCCTGTATGAATAGATCCGTTTCCTTGTGGGTTACGTTAAAGGAGCAAAGTCCTTTTCTGCCCATGAATGCCCTGTATCTGCGCCTGGATGAATTCATGGCTGAGGGCAGTTAAAGTGTCCCATTTTGCCGCTTCCGAACATGGAAGGCTGCGGCCTGAACTGAGGCCCCGAAAAGGGGGTGGTGGCATGGACGCGGCTACGGGCAAAGGGCCAGGGACGGCCGGCTTTGCCGGCCAAGGCCGCATTCTTCCAGGCGCAGGAAAACAGGCGGCAATCAGGCGCCCTATTCTTTGGTTCGTTTCTTTTGGGCGAGCAAAAGAAATGAATGAACAACTTCAAATGACCCCGTGAAGTTCCGGTTTCGGCGGCCTGTCCAGGAGGGATCTTACCGCCTTTCTGGGGTCCAGGCCCTGGTGAACTACCTTGTAGACCTCTTCCGTTATGGGCATCTCCACTCCGTGTTTCCTGGACAGCCTGTAAAGGGACTTGGACGTCCTGACCCCTTCGGCCACCTGGTTCATTGACGAGAGGATCTCATCCATGGTTCGGCCCTGTCCGAGTTTCAGGCCCACCTGCCTGTTGCGGCTGAGATCTCCTGTGCAGGTAAGTACCAGGTCCCCAAGCCCTGCCAGGCCTGCAAAGGTCAGGGGGTTTGCGCCGAGCTTAAGGCCAAGCCTGGACATCTCTGCAAGCCCCCTGGTGATAAGAGCAGCCCTGGTGTTGGTGCCGAAACCCAGGCCGTCTGATATGCCTGCTGCCACTGCCATGACGTTTTTTACCGCTCCACCAAGCTGCACGCCTGTAACGTCAAGGGTGCTGTACACCCTGAAAAAATCCGTACTGAAAAGCCCGGTAAGCCTCCTGGCAGTGTCTTCGCTGAAGGCTGCAATGGTCACGGCGGTCGGCATCCCAAGGGCCACCTCCTTGGCAAAACTCGGGCCTGAAAGGACTGCAAGTTCGTGGGAAGGCTCCCTTGGTAGGATCCCTGAAAGCACCTCTGTCATGGTCATGAGGGTTTTGTTTTCTATGCCCTTTGCCGCTGAAACAAAGATCCTCGGAGGATGCTTAAGTATTTCGGCCTGGATGATTTCTGATATGACAGAGGCGGTCTGCCTCATGCCGTGGGAGGGAACGGCCAGGAGCACTACCTCTTTGCCCTTTAGGGCCAGTTCCAGGTCGTGGGTGACCTGAAGACTGGAGGGCAGGCGAA
Source organism: Deltaproteobacteria bacterium (assembly GCA_027028245.1). Taxonomy (GTDB): domain Bacteria; phylum Desulfobacterota; class Dissulfuribacteria; order Dissulfuribacterales; family QOAL01; genus QOAL01. The sequence goes on along the minus strand of JALVJO010000142.1, from coordinate 36,331 downwards.
AGCCCGGCAGGTAAAAGGGATTTTCTCCTTCCTGCCTGATTCTATCAGCCGTATCCTTGTTCCTTGCCCAAAGGCTGGTATCTACGCCTTTTTCAGCAAGAAGCCTCGCAAGGGCTGTTCCCCAGCTTCCTGCCCCGAGGACTGCAGTGCTCTTCATCATCTTTCCTGGCCGGCATTTGTCATTGCTGCTCGCTTGAGGCAAGTTTTGCAACGGCTGCCAGCTTGTCCCCCTCTGCGATTCGGATGAGCCGTACACCCTGGGTGGATCTTCCTATTATCCTGATGTCCTTCACACTCATCCGGATGATGTTTCCGCTGGCACCAACCAGCATGATCTCGTCGTTTTCGTAGACGAGTTCCACTCCCACTACCTTACCAACCTTTTCCGTGGCCTTTATGTTGATGATGCCCTTGCCGCCCCTGGACTGGACCCTGTACTCGGAAATAGGAGTGCGTTTTCCGTAGCCGTTTTCCGTAACGGTAAGAAGGGTGCCGTCATGGTCGGCTATCACCACCATTGCCACCATCCTGTCGTCGCCGGAAAGCCTTATCCCGCGTACTCCTGCAGCGGTCCTTCCCATGGGGCGCACGTCTGTTTCGTTGAACCTTATGCTTTTGCCGTTCCTGGTGGCAAGGAAGATGTCCGCGTGGCCGTCGGTTATGGAAGCGGTGACCAGCTCGTCGTCTTCCTTGATGGTGGCAGCGATGATGCCCTTGGGCCTCGGGTGGGAAAAGTCCTTCAGGCGTGTCTTCTTGATCACCCCGCCCCTGGTTGCCATGACCACGTATTTATCAGGGTCAAATTCGCGCACAGGCACCACTGCCGCAATGTATTCGTTTGCCTTGCGGTCTATCGGAAGCAGATTTATGAGTGCCTTTCCGCGGGAAGTGCGTGCTGCCTCCGGGATCTCGTGGACCTTCAGCCAGTAAAGCTGCCCGGTATTGCTGAAGCACAGGAAGTAGTCATGGGTGGACGCCACAAAGAGCTTTTCCACAAAATCTTCCTGCCTGCTTGAAAGGCCTGTAACCCCCTTACCTCCCCGTTTCTGGCTCCTGTATAGGCTGAGGGGATTTCTCTTGATGTAGCCCCGGTGGGACAGGGTTACCACCATGTCTTCTTCAGCGATGAGGTCCTCTATGTTTATCTCTTTGGGCTCTGCAATGAGCTCTGTGCGCCTTTCCAGGGCGTACTCATCCCTTATTTCCTTGAGCTCGGTTTCTACTATGTCCAGTACCTTCTGCTCACTGGCGAGGATTTCCTTGTATTCCTTGATCTCCTTCAGGACCTTTTTGTATTCTTCAATGATCTTTTCAAGCTCGAGGCCTGTGAGGCGCTGGAGTTTCATGTCCAGGATGGCCTGGGCCTGTATCCTGGACAACTCAAACTTCTCCATGAGGCCTTCCCTGGCCTCTGCAGGGGTCTTGGAGGCACGGATGAGTGCCACAACATCGTCCAGGTTGTCAATGGCAATCTTCAGGCCTTCCAGGATATGGGCGCGTTCCTGGGCCTTTCTCAGCAGATAGGTGGTGCGCCTGATGATCACCGTCTTCCGGTGTTCCAGGAAGTGGGAGAGAAGTTCCTTGAGGTTCAGCAGTTCCGGTTTCCCGTTGACAATGGCCAGGAGGATGATGCCGAAACTGCTCTCCATTGCCGTGTGTTTGTAAAGGTGATTGAGGATGACCTGGGCAATGCCGTCCTTCTTGAGCTCCACCACTATCCTCATGCCGCGCCTGTCGGATTCATCCCTGACAGAATGAATGCCCTCTACCTTCTTGTCCTTGACCAGAGAGGCAATGCGCTCCACGAGCTTGGCCTTGTTTACCTGATAGGGTATCTCGGTGATGATGATCTGTTCCTTGTTGCCCCTGGCAATCTGTTCCACAGTGGCCCTGGCCCTCATCTTTACTATTCCGCGGCCCGTCTCGTAGGCCTCCTTGATCCCCTTCCTTCCGCAGATGTATCCGGCTGTGGGAAAATCAGGGCCATGGACATGTTCCATGAGTTCTGCAACCGTTATGTTGGGGTTTTTTATCAGGGCGGTCAGGGCATCTATCACCTCCCCCAGGTTGTGCGGAGGTATGTTGGTGGCCATGCCCACTGCAATTCCTGATGAGCCGTTTATAAGGAGGTTTGGTATCTTGGAGGGAAATACAGAGGGCTCCATCAGGGAGTTGTCATAGTTGGGCACGAAGTCAACTGTGTCCTTGTCCAGGTCCTGGAGGAGCTCATGTGCCAGCTTTGTAAGCCTTATCTCAGTATAACGCATGGCTGCCGGGGCATCTCCGTCTATGGAGCCGAAGTTTCCCTGGCCGTCAACAAGGGGATAGCCCATGGAAAAATCCTGGGCCATCCTGACGATGGCATCATATACGGCCGTGTCTCCATGGGGATGGTATTTACCTATGACATCACCCACGATACGGGCCGATTTCTTGTAAGGCTTGTTGTAGTCATTCTTTAGTTCGTGCATGGCATAAAGAATGCGCCTGTGCACCGGCTTGAGGCCGTCCCTTACGTCGGGAAGGGCACGGCCGATGATGACGCTCATGGCGTAGTCCAGGTAGGAGCGTTTCAGCTCTACCGATATGTCGCAGACGTCGACCTTTCCTCCGAATAGTTCCTGCTGTTCCGGCATGTCTTGTTTGAACTCCCGATTTGAAAAACCAAGTGCTTTGTCAGGCCATGAATCTTTATTTCAAGGATGACCCGGTGGTTGTCATGGTAAATCTGCAGTGCTTTATGCCCTTAAGGGCCTTCAGCTTGTATGCAACCCCCCTGAGGGTGCTGGGTTTGCCTTTGACAATGGCTACTTCCAGGCAGTTGTTGTGGTCCAGGTGCACGTGCTGGGATGCTATGACTGAATGGGAAAACTCGTGCTGGATGCGGATGATGGAATCCAGCAGTTCGCGCTTGTGGTGGTCGAACACGTAGGTGATGGTACCGACTACTTCCCTTTCTTGGCCTTCAAGCTCCCACTCCTGTTCGATCAATTTTTCCCTGATCAGGTCCCTGATGGCCTCTGAGCGGTTTTTGTAGGACCTTGTCCTTATGTACTTGTCAAATGCCTCTATCAGCTCTGCAGGGATGGAAACCCCGAACCTGACAAGCCCGCTGCCTTCTTTCTTTTCAGACATGGCGACCTGGAAAAACCATCAAAAACCGTCGATTTCCGGCAAGAAAACCATAACCCTTCATGCTCGGGAATATAATCGGGAGGTGACGAAAAAGAAAGTGAAAAGGCGGTGATTTTACACGTTAAACCTGAAGTTTATCACGTCTCCGTCCTGAACCGCGTATTCCTTTCCTTCCAGGCGCACCCTGCCGGCCTTCTGGGCGGCCTGGTGGCTTCCTGCCTCGGCCAGGTCGTCAAATGCAACCACCTCTGCCCTGATGAAACCCTTCTGGATGTCGGAATGTATGGCACCTGCCGCCTTCTGGGCACGGGTGCCCTTTTTGATGGTCCAGGCCTTGACTTCATCTTCACCAACTGTAAAAAAGGAAATGAGGCCAAGCAATTTGTAGGATTCCTTGATCAACCGGTAGGTGGCTGGTTCCGGAAGCCCCATGTCCTTCCTGAATGCCTCTGCCTCTTCTTCATCAAGCTGGGCAAGCTCCATCTCCAGGCTGCCCTTGAGCTCAACAGCTGAAGCGCCCTCAGGGAGAGAAATATCCAGGTTCCCGGGCTCATCGTCCTCTCCCAGATTCAAAACCACGATGCACGGCTTGGCTGAAAGAAATGCATAGCCTTTGAGTTCAGGGGCAGAGGTTATCTCCCTGTCTGATCTCAGTGCCCTTCCTGCGTCCAGAAGCCTTTGAGCCTTCTGAAGTAGCTCAAGTTCCCTTGGGTCCCCCTTTTTGCCCTTTTTCACCTCTTTTTCAAGGCGTTCAAGGCGCTTTTCCACGATCATGAGGTCTGTCAGGATCAGCTCCGATTCGAATTCATCAAGATCCGACTGGGGAGCCGGGGCCTGGCCGGCAAGCTCAAAGCACCGAACAACATGGACAAGCGCATCGGCCGGCCTTAACAGTCTGAGGATTTCATCCATTGAATCCTTTTTTTCCTGGGATGCAAGTCCTCCACCTATGTCAACGTACTGGATTACAGCAGGGGTGGTCTTCCTCGGCCTGTACATCCGGGCAAGAATGTCGAGCCTTTCATCCGGAACCCTGATCTGGGCTATGTTCGGGGCCTTCCTGCTTCCTGAATATGCAGATGTCTCGGCCTCGCTGCCGGTAAGGGCGTTGAATATGGTGGTCTTGCCGCAGCCTGGAAGGCCTACTATTCCTATCTCCATGTTTTTATCTGAAAACCTCTCTTAAGTACGACATATATCCGGATGGGTAATGTGCCTTTATCCGCTGCACGGGGAAGTGTCCCCCTGGATTTTCCTGATGGCGTGTTCCAGCACGTCCATTATGGCGGAAAGGCCGTCTCTGACTGCTCCCGGGCTGCCGGGAAGATTTATGATGAGGCAGCTTTTCCTGGTGCCACATACTGCCCTGGAAAGCATCGCCCTTGGAGTGTTCTTAAGCCCCTCCATCCTCATGGCCTCGGCCATACCGGGGATCAGGCGGTCTATTACCTGGAGGGTTGCCTCCGGGGTGACATCCCGGGGAGAAAGGCCTGTGCCGCCCGTGGTGACAATGAGATCGCAGCTGCCTGAATCGGCCCATTCCTTCAATATGCTGGAAATGGCCGTGGTTTCATCCGGAACCACGGCTCCTTCCTGGAAGGAGAATCTCCCGGTGAGCCCCAGCAGCTCCTCTATAAGTGGCCCGGTCCTGTCGGTCCTTCTGCCCTGGGAAGTGGAGTCGCTTACAGTCAGGATCCTGGCCCTGAACAACTACTTCTCCTCGGCTTCCTTGGCCTGCTGCACGATCTTTTCTGCCAAGTTGGGAGGAACCTCCTCGTAGTGGGAAGGCTCCACTGTAAAGGTGCCCTGGCCGGCTGTCATGGCATTGAGATCCAGCACGTACTTCTGCACCTCGGAAAGGGGGACCATTGCGGTCACGGTCTGGACCCCGTCTCCAGGCTCCATGCCCATAACCTTTCCCCTGCGGCTGTTGAGATCCCCTATGATGTCTCCCACGGACTCCTCAGGAACAGTGACCGTGATCTTGACAATCGGCTCCAGCAGTGTGGGTTTGGCCTCGAGCACACCCTTTTTGAAGCACTGTATGGCAGCGATCTTGAATGCCATTTCGCTGGAATCCACCTCGTGGGACTTGCCGTCGTAAAAACGCACCTTGAAGTCGGTGACAGGATACCCTGCCATTGGACCAGACTGCATGGCCTCCTGGATGCCCTTTTCAACAGCAGGAACAAAGTTTCTGGGAACATTCATTCCAACCAGGGCCTCTTCGAACTCATATCCTTCACCCCTGGGAAGGGGGGTTATGTCGAAATGCACCTCTGCAAACTGGCCGGCACCGCCTGTCTGCTTCTTGTGCCTGTATATTACGCCCTTCTTCGGGGCCTTGATGGTCTCCCTGTAGGCGATCTTTGGGGTGGTAAGATCCACACTGACGCCGAATTTCCTTTCCATCTTCTCAATGGTGGCATCTATGTGAATCTGTCCAAGGCCTGATATCAGGAGCTCATTTGTCTCGGCATTCCTGGTGATGGTAATGGTGGGGTCTTCCTCCTTGAGCCTTGCAAGGGCATTTGTAATCTTTTCCTCGTCTCCCCGGCTCTTGGGCTTGAGGGTATATGTGATTACAGGCGTGGGAAATTCCACAAAGGGATACTTGACCGGGTTTGCAGGGTCGCAGAGGCTGTCGCCGGTCTGGGTAACCTTGAGCTTTGCAATGGCCACGATGCAGCCGGGAGGCGCCTCCTTTGCAGCTTCCTGGTCCTTGCCGTTCAGGAAGAAAATCTGGCCGTATTTTTCTTTCTCGTTTTTGTTGGCATTTAAAAGCATGCCGTCAGGGGTAAGGGTGCCGGAATAGACGCGCATTATGGAAAGCCTGCCTGCATAGGGGTCGGTAAGTGTCTTGAATACCAGTCCTGAAAAGGGTGCATCAGGCCTTGGCTCCCTGGTTTCTTCATCCCCGGTCTCCGGGTTTGTGCCGGTTTCAGGGCCTTTTTCCGCAGGGGAGGGCAGAAACTGCACTATGTGGTCCAGGACGGTTGAGGCGCCGATATTTTTCGTGGCAGCTCCACACACCACAGGGATGAATCCGCCGTCCATTATCCCCTGTTTGAGGCCGGAGATGATCTCCTCTGCGGTAAGATCCTCTCCCTCGAGAAATTTTTCAAGCAGTTCCTCGTCTGACTCGGCTGCATATTCTATGAGGTTGCTCCTTTGCTCTTCCACCTCGTCAGTCATCTCAGAAGGTATTTCAACGGCGGTTTTGCTGCCGTCTTCAGAAAACTCAAAGGCCTTCATCTGTATCAGGTCCACGATTCCCTTGAAGGAATCCTGGCTGCCTATGGGCAGTGTTACAGGAACAAGCCTGAGCCCCAGGGCGTCCTTCAATGCCTCCAAGGCCTTGTTGAAGTCGGCCCTTTCCCTGTCCATCTTGTTAACGAACATGATTACAGGGGCAGAGACTTCAGAAATCAGGGACCAGATCTTTCTCGTCTGGGGCTTAACAGGGTCAACTGCATCAGCCACGAAGAGGCAGTTGTCTGCAACCCTGAGAGCCATCATGGTCTCGTGGAGGAAATTGTCTTCACCTGGCGTGTCCATGAGGAAAAGCGAGTGCTTTTTCCAGCTGAGACTGTGAAAGGCCGTGCTTATGCTGATCTTTCTCTTGATTTCCTCGGGCTCAAAATCCAGTACTGAAGTGCCGTCATCGACCCTGCCCAGCTTCTTGGTGGCCTTGGCAGAATAGAGCAGGGCTTCAGCAAGAGATGTTTTTCCACTTCCGCTCTGGGATACAATTGCAAAATTCCGGATACTGGTTATTTCCATGTCCTTTTTCTCCCTTTCCCTGGATATTCTCGAGGCGAAATCAATGTCAGCCTGTCCACGGCAACATAATTAATTGTAATGTAAAGAGTCAAGTACGGGATGGATGGTTGGCGGACATGTGACGCCGGCTGTGGCTGGTTTAGAAGAGTCAGACGACAAAAGGATCAGGCGGGCAGCATAACGGAAAAATTTGTCCAAGCCGATGCTTGTTCTGTGCGCTATGCCGCAGGGAAGGGAAAATATTTTCCTAATATGGGAAAATATTTTCTTTTTGCGGAAACTTTTTTCCGTTTTGGATTTTGGGGTTCTCTTTTTATTGGATTTACCCCACTTTATTGGTAATAAAATTATTATTATTTGGCAGAATAATTGCTAAATAAAAATTCGGGAAATAGGAATGGGGCTAGGCGGACCAATTGAATGGTCGGTAGCTGCCAGAAAATTTTTATTTCATTTGATTGAATGTTTTAAGAAATGATATCATATCCTAAAGTACCTGATAAAGCCACACCCGTTGTGAGGCGGAGTCGGAAAAGCACGGGTCTTGACTTTTCATCCGCCTTGTCCGGCGGCGCCATTCAATCAGCTCCAAGACGGCCGGATTGCCTGGTACAGGCAGCCGGCCGTCTTTTATTCTAGGATATTATCAAGGAGCCTGCCGGAGCTTTGCAGCATAAGCAAGACGCAGGTTCTGGGCACTTCAGGCAGTGGTATGGTAAATCTCGAAATCAAAAAGAGTGATGAATGATGTCTTTTCAGGAAAATTTGGAGGCAGCGTAAGCTGGCGTGATTCAGCGGCTGTAACGGCGTGCTAAAAAAAAAGCGGATAACGAACAAGAAGACCATGGTCCGATCAACGATTATAGGTCGCTACGGGGGTAAGGTGGCGGGTGCTCAAGTACTATCTGCACTTCAGGCCACCACCAGCAAACTAAATGTGCTGCCATGTGACCACCTAACATTGACAAGGACAAGATGATGGTCTTCATATTTAAACTGAAGCCGTGGCGAAGTTAATATTTCACCTTTTTAAGACGGGTTGTTTAAAATAAATTTTATCACCTAAGCGAGGAGGACTTTAAAATGAAAAAGACATTAAGTTCGGCATCTTTCGTAGCGGTGGTCATAATTATTTGTCTGTTATTCAGCTTCAAACAGGTTGAAGCAGTCTTTGCGCCCCCTCCCTTGGACCAGCCGTACTACTCCAGGACAATGATGGATCCCGATTATGTGGCCGGCCCGACATATGGTTACGATTTTAGTTCTGGTTATCTTGGAACTGGCAATAACTGGTCCGAAGCCAGTGCCAGCGGATACACTCTCAAGGCCCAGTATCATATCGATGATTCATTTAATAATGAGGGAGGGCTGCAGCCGGCAACCAATGCTGGATCCGAGTTCGTTCAGCAATTCATTGCAACTGGTGATAACCCGCAGTTTGATGTGGCCTGGACAGGTACCATGTCCTTTGAAAGCGGCCCTGGGGACATGGATTTATGGTATCAACTTTCTTGGAATTACGCAATTTACGATCCAGGGGAAGATGCTTGGTATTGGCAGAATCCCCTTGGCAGTTACGATCTTGACTACATCATATTACATGCTGGGGAGTCTCAAACCATAAACAAAACCGATTCCATAGCTCTCGAATTGTCATCAGGGACAAAGTTTGCCCTTTGGATTTTCCAAGGTACTGGAGCAACCTGGCTAAATGACCCTTCACATGCAGGTCAAGCTGTTAAATTGGATTCTGATTTTTACAACAGCTTTACTATCACAAATATTTCACATGCAGAGGTCGTTCCCATTCCCGGGGCAGTGTGGCTTCTGGGTTCGGGGCTTCTTGGTTTGGTAGTGGTCCGGAGACGGAAAAGATAAGGATTACAGTGACACAGGGAATTCCCTACATCACTTTCATAAATAACTGGAAAGGAGGTGGCCTATGAGGAAAAAGAGACGACGTTTCAAAAAGGCAAGGTGTGTGCTTCAGGCGGCTTGCCTGGCAGTGGGCCTGACCGTTGCAGGCTGGGGCAGCGGCCCTGCAGTGGATAATGCAGAGGCCACCATTGAGGTGTCCGGCACCATCTCGCCAAATACATCCCTTAGTGATATCTGGGTGATCTACTCCCTTAATTCATCGGCGATGCCAGTTTCAATTTATTTATCAGAGGCCGATGACGTGGCGGGTGGCGATACCGGGACCTTTTCCTTTCTTGTTAATGATAATCCGGACTGGTATGACGGCGAGTCCTACACGATCATGGGCGTATATGACGAGGATGGGGACGGTCAAGGTGACAGTGTCTGTGTCGGCGGCCCTGGGATTAACACTGGAGATACGTGGGACACTATTTTCTATGAATCAGAGGAAACAGTGGTCGGGTGGTTGCAAGACGACGATACCGGAAACCTAAGGGATTTTTACGGCTACTACTTTGACACAATTGCCCAGGACATAGGCAGCGACATACCGCTTTGGAACTTCTCCGATGCCACGGCTAACGGTCACGCACATGCCGATTCCCAGGTCGTTCCCATTCCCGGGGCAGCGTGGCTTCTGGGTTCGAGCCTTATCGGCCTGCTAGTGATTAGGCGAAGGAAGAAAAGTTGACGCGGAGAGCGTTTCAGTAAAAAGCAGGCCCGGTCGTATTGACCGGGTTTTTTTTGTGGCTTTTTAAGGGGAGGAACATGTCTGGCCTCAGCGTATGCACGAAAGTACGTGACTAGGAAACAAAGTTCCCAGGGCGTTTGCCACGGTGGAAAGAATGGCTGACGAACTTGTGGTGGTAGATACTGGCTCCAGGGACCCTACAGTCGAGATTGCACAGGCTTCCGGTGCCAAGGTGTTTCATTTTCCCTGGGTGGATGATTTCGCCGCGGCCTGAAACGCCGTCCTGGCCTTTTACGTTCTGCGTCAGGACCTGGAAGACAGCCGCTGTCTGGATCCGGGCCCAGCGCGCCTTTGCTGCCGACGACTATGCCGAGGCTGAAAAACTGCTCCGGGGCCTGACAAGGTTGGGAAAGAAAACAGATTATAACCGCTATATCAGTTTCGACCCTAGGATCCTGGGTGATGACGGCTCCGGGGATAATCTTTTTTCTTCCATATTGTCGACTAGAGTGGGTCGGTTTTTATTGGAGTGGTCAGGTAAAAACGAACAGCTTTTTCAAGCAGTTTGCCTCTACACTCCTCAACTTCCATATGAAACCGGACACCTTATGTGTTGATGGGGAGGACATTTTATTTGCTCGCAACATTTGCCCTTCAATCCTCTTTCTTAAATTTTGATTTATGCTAAAATATTAACTATTCATATTTTGCAGCCTATTTTATTTGGGTCGAAGTCATATTGTGGTTTCATGTTGGGAATTGGACCATAAATGATCGGAGTGCACGTCGTCCCACCGGCAACTACCTGGAAATGCTGCAGACAGGACAGCTATGAGGGTGGAAATGGATATGGCAATTGATGGAAGATACGGCCTTGGAGGGCTCAGGGATCATCCTGATTTCAGGGATTATACAATGGGACACGAGGAGATAAAACCCCTTGTTCAGAAGCTTGGACTTACCGGCCAGGCTGCAAAAGAGGCGGGGCCTTCCGCCGTGGACTTCAGGCAGGGCCTGCCCTCAATGTTCGGATTTAGAGTTTTCAGCTCCATACCTCAGGCATCAGGTGACGGTGTGATCCCCAGTCCATCTCCCGCAGAGAAGGTCCAGGGAGGTCATGCGGTTTCGGCAGTGGGCTATGATAACGGGAAAAAGATCAAAAATGCCCAGGGCGGCAGGGAGACAAGGTGGGCCTTTCTCATTAAGAATCCATGGGGAAAGATCATGGGGAGACAATATGTCCTCAATGGCCTTGCCGTGGATTGGGGGAGCCTATTGAAAAAACGAGTGGGTCGATACAGGTACGTTCAAGCAATAGAAAGATGTGGTCAAGGACCCTTTTCTTCCTGACTGTCTGTTTTTTGTTCTGCAGTATCAGTGTGCGGCAGACGCTTTCTGCCCCGCCCGGAGATTTTACCCTTGATTTTGAAACAGGAAGCCTTTTGGGCTGGCAGAAGACAGGCACGGCCTTCGATTTTCAGCCTACCCTTGGCGACAATCCTACTGCCAGGCACAGGGGACAGCCCTCAAGGCACCAGGGCAGTTACTGGATCGGAACATATGAAAAGTACCAGGGACGGACGGGCCAAAGACCCGGGGACATACAGGGAGACAGGCCGGTTGGGACCCTGACCTCACGACCCTTCACCATATCCGATGACAAGCTGTCCTTTCTTGTGGGGGGAGGAAGCAGCCGCAAAACATGCGTTGAACTCCTGGTGCATGATCCCATAGAACAGACCTATGTGCCGGTGAAATGGGCATCAGGCAGAAACACCGAGACCATGAGCAGGGTTGTCTGGGATATTTCCAGCTTAAAGGGCAGATCTGCAAGGCTTAGGATCGTGGACGGCTCATCCGGGTCGTGGGGGCATATCAATGCAGATGATTTCAGGTTTTACGGACAGCAGCCGGTCCCGACTCCTCAACCAAGGCCCGCTGTTATCCCTGGTGCACTGAGGGTAAAAAAAGGTCAGCCAGCTGTTTTCAGGAGCAGTCTTCAAGACACATCCGTCCCTCAGACCTGGAGTGGGCCTGGAGGCCAGAGCGGCAGGGGGCCGGTCTTTACAGTGGATACCACCAGCATATCGCCTGGCACCTACACTATTTACTTGAGGGTGCAGCAGCGGCAAGGCCACAACATTCTGACCAACCTGCTGACTGCCATGGTTCCCGTGGAGGCACGGGCAACCTTGACTGTGGTTTCTGCCGAGCCCCGATATAGTATTAGACTAAGGGCCAGGCCTAACCCGGTTTATGTCAGCCAGGAGGTGGAATTTTCAGCCCTTCTGAGGCCGCCTGCGTCAAATGCCCTGTACAGTTTTTCCTTTGGAGACGGAATAAATACCGGGTGGATATCAAGTTCAATCACAAGGCACAGGTACCAAAGGCCGGGTGTGTATGATGCAGAGGCCTATGCCAGGCCGGGCAGCGACCAGATGCCGAGAAGCCGCGTGGTCAGGATAACAGTACTTTCTCCCAACTGGCAGCTTAGACTCCAGGCGGACAAAAACAGCATAAAAACCGGCGAGACCGTGAGGTTTTCCGGAAGCCTCACGCCTGCTGATCAGTCGGCGCAATACGTATTTTTCTGGGGAGACGGCCTTCAAAGCTCCCTTCTTGCAAAGCCGCAGGCGGCTCACGAATACCGCAGTCATGGAAACTTCCAGGTCTTCTGTGTGGCCTACGTGGGAAACAGGAGGGTCAGGAGCAACACCATCCAGGTATCTGTACAGGAGCGGAATTACGAGATGGGTCTTAGCGTTGTGCCTGAGCCTGCATACACGGGAGAAAAGGTCTTTTTTAACGCTGTGGTTACGCCCCATGATCCGGAAATGAGATACCGGTTCACGTTTGGTGATAATACCGGCCGGGTGGAAGGCAGCAGCCCTGAGGCAGAACATGTCTACTCCCGGCCGGGTACATATTATGCCAAGGCAGAGGCCTTGCTCGGTGGGAAAACAGTTGCAGAAAGCAGGCCCAAAAGGGTCCTGGTAAAGATTCGCCAGCCACCGCCGGAGGCATCGATTTCACCAAAGAATGTCACCGTCCAGCAGGGCGGCACTGCCAGGTTCAATGGCACAGCCCTTCCAGAATCTGCAGAAGGGCTGCACTTTGCGTGGTCCGGGCCTGGTGTAAAGGAAAGGGCGGGGAATTATCTGGAAGTGGATACCTCTTCCCTCGAGCCTGGAAGCTACAGGGTGAGCCTAAAGGTAACCGACAAGTTCGGAAGAAGCGCTGTTGCTGCTGCAGGTCTCAAAGTGGTTCCGCTCAGGGTAAGGGTTGATCTCACCGTCAAGCCGGCAAGTATCCAGGAAGGCCAGGAAGCAGGATTTGAAGTGCGAACCACGCCCGAGCTGCCAGGTGCCGAATTCAGGTACCACTTTGGACAAGACATGACTTCCGGCTGGCTCCACAGTTCTTCTGCACGACACAGGTATGATGAGCCAGGCACCTATTACTGTTTCGCAGAGGTCAGAAAAGGCGGCAGGATCGTGGGCACCAGTGAAAAAATCGCCCTGACCGTAAGGCCAAAGCCAGAGCCTGAGAAACTCGAGGTCCGGCTCAGCTCAGATACCAGGAGCAGCTTTCCTGGGAAAAGGATAACCTTTACTGCTGAAACCCTGCCAAGCAGGAATGACGTGGTTTTTCAGTTTGATTTCGGTGATGGCAAAGGAAAGACTCCGTGGAAAAAGCAGGCCCGGGCTGCCCATTCTTATTTCAGCCCGGGAATCTACAGGGTCAAGGCACTTGTAAAGACACCCAGGGGGAATATCTTCGAGAGCGGGCAGCTTGAGGTAAGGGTGGAGGAAGCAGTACCCCCCGGGCCCCGATGGCCCGAATGGGAATTCTGGGCAGCTGCCCTCTTGTTCGGGATATCATATGCCATCTTTAAAATAACCAGGAAGAAAGGAAAAAAGGAATCGAGATATCATTCAGGGTCTGGATCCGAAGTGAGGATAAGGCTCAACAAGGATGAAGGCGTCCAGGAGATTTCCTGTGAAAAGCCGCTTTCAGACGGGCCTGAGATCAGGATCCGCCCTATAAAGGATCAAGGCAGTCAGGAAATAATAGAGGAATAGTCAAAAGCCGGCGGAACAGACATTTTTAAAAAGGCAGGGGAAACATGAACGATCAAGATCAGGTTTCGGTAAAGGCCCTTTTTTCAGAGGACATCACTGACATTGGAAAAAAGATGTCAGAACTGGAAGGCATGGAGGCGGTAACTGCCATCAAGGATTCCTTTCTGGAAAAGGCCGCCGGGGTAAAATGGTCTGATCTTTTTGCAGAGGTCTGCCAGGGGGCCCAGGATCTTTTGAACATAAAGATCAAGGACATACTGATAGGCGCATGGCAGAAACACAAGGAGATTAAAAAATATGCGGACAGGGAGAAGTATTCGCCCGGGGAAACCGTTCTCTGCCCACTGGCGCGCCACAAGGTGAAATCAATCCACCATCCATCAGTGGAGATCCTGTTGAATGACCATACCCTGGGCAGGATGGTCTTTGATCTTGTGCTCCTTTTTGACCTGGAAGGATTCATCCTAAAGATTCGGGATGCTAGGATCGTGGAGATCCTGACAGGCAGTTGCAGGGGCTCCGGCACATTCAGATATGATGAGGTGGTACTGCTCAAAAAGGAAAGCGGTAAGATACCAATGCCCGGTTCCATAAGCCTTGGAGAAGGCATACCCATAATATGATTCCTGGATACCCCTGGTCCAGACAGGAGAAATAGTGCCATGAAGCTCGTGGATATCACTTCCCTTGGGGCAAGACAGCTTTCTTCAAACGAGGCGTCCTTTGGCATAATCCTTCCCTGGATCAGCCCTTCTGACGGGTACAGGCTCTATGTCAAGATTATCCATGAAAAGGACCAGTTTCTCCAGGAAATCCCGCCCCTGAAATTTGAACTTACCCATGGTCTTCATCCGGATTACGGCGACCTTTGGACCACGCAGATAAGGCTGGATCCATCTTCCAGGCCCAAGGCGAAATCGGCCTGGGGCCTGCCCGGGCGATATCTTTACAGGTATCAACTGGAACATTCTGCCCGTGACCTTAAAATTGACTGGATAGTGGACCCCTTTGCCAGGGAATTCGGCACGGGAAAGCTTTCGGCATTTACCCTTGGTTACGAACATTACCAGTGGAGCCGCCACGAACAGGAATGGAAGACCCCTGAACTCCGTGACCTCATAATTTATGAACTCATGATTACCGAATTCGGAGAAAGTCTCCAGGGCGCCGGGGAAAAGCTGGATTACCTGGCAGATCTTGGTATCAACTGTATAGAGCTCATGCCTGTATTCAACGTGTCAAATACCGTGGACTGGGGTTTTCTTCCAATAGGGTATTTCGGAGTTGATGAACGCTTCGGAAAGAGAAGGGACATGCAGGCCTTCATTGATGCGGCGCACAGAAGGGGCATTGCCGTCATAATCGATGCGGTTTACGGCCATACGGATGAGCACTTTCCCTATTTCTATCTCTATGACCGCCTTCAATTCAAGGAAAACCCCTTCATGGGGCCGTTTGCCAGGGACTATTTCGGGAAAAGCACGGACTTTTCAAGGCAGTTTACCAGGGATTTTTTCTATACAGTGAACAATCACTGGCTGGACTGTTACCACGTGGACGGATTCAGGTATGACTGCGTCCCCAATTACTGGGACGGCCCACTTGGGAAGGGCTTTGCAAATCTTGTCTACAACACCTACAAACTCACCCTTGCCAAGAAGGGTGCGAATGGCTCATGGAGCCGGTTTTTTGGAAATTCCCACACGGTGAATCTGATCCAGTGCGCAGAGCAGCTCGAGGCCCCAAGGCAGGTCCTCGAGGAAAGCTATGCAAACTGCACATGGCAGAACCTTACCCTGGACAGTGCCAGGGCTGTTGCCAAGGGGGATACAGGCAGCCTTACCAGCCTCGGGTATGTTTCAGGCCTTCTGGGTTTTCCTGAGGAAAGGGACGCAAACAATGACCTTATCCCCAAGACGGCCCTGCAATATATCGAGAATCATGATCACAGCCGTTTCCTGTGTAATTTCAGGACCATTTTCAGGGAGAACGAACTGCTTGGCCAGGGTGACAGAAGCCTCTGGTACAGGCTTCAGCCCTACCTGATATTTCTCTTTACGTCCAAGGGCATCCCCATGCTGTGGCAGGGACAGGAGTTTGGGGAAAATTACTACATCCCCGAACAGGGGCTCGGCAGGGTGCTTATGTTCAGGCCGGTCAGGTGGGACTATTTTTATGACCAGCCCGGGCAGAAGGTGATAGCCCTGGTAAGGAAACTCGTACGACTCAGAAAGGACCTTGTCCAGTTAAGGCGGGGGGCTCATTATTTTTACAACGACTACCAGGCATACCAGTCCAGGAACGTGCTCCTGTTTTCCCGCTGCCTCGACGAGAATTTTACCCTGGTGGCAATCAATTTCGGAAGGGATGACCAGGTCATCTCCTTTGCCTTTCCCCAGGGCGGTAACTATCTGGAAGAGCTCCACGGCAGGGATAACCTTTCAGGGGTTCAGGCCGGGGTGCCCCGGGACATTGTCGTACCCAGCAATTATGGACGGATATGGTCAAGGAAAGTTCTACACTGATGAATAACCAGGGGAATGTTCGGAGAAAACTCTTCCGGAGCATTCTTGAATATTTTTTTACAGGGCCTTGCATGCCCTGATTCTTTGAATGGAAAGGGGAACTTTCATGTTCAGCAAACCTTCGTTGATTATACGGATAGCCGTTTCCAAGCTGGTGGGCCTGGTATTCGGTCTTGGTTCTTTTGTTTTCCTACTGTATTTTTTCCCGCAAACCGGTAGGTTGTTTCGCTGGGGCTTCTTGTTCTGGTACACGACCATGGGGGCCTTTGTGGGGATGTTCGGTGTTTTCATATTTCATCCCATATTTAAAACACCTTTTCCCTGGTGGATGCGAGGGCCGCTGCTCGGGGGCTGGATGAACTTCGTGCTGACGTTTTTTGCCTTTGAGGAGATTCAGCCCATAATGTGGTCCCTGTTCGGAGAAAATGGTCTGATAAGTTCACCCTTCTGGTTTATCGCAGACGGCATGTTTATCGGCCTGATTATGGATTTTACTGCCACACGTTTTGGAGGCGAAGGCAGGGAAGTGGTCGGAAGGTGATCTTGTTAAACAAGAGGTATAGAAGGGAGAGATTGTGATGATTGTGAAAGGTTTGAAGCAGAAAGCGGCAAAATGAGGGAACAGAACCAGGTGTTCTGAATGGTTTTGAAAACTATTTGAAGGCCAGGGGTTATCCAAAAAGACCTAAGGAAACATGTAACCAACATAGATTTTTACATAACGAGTTCCATTGATTATCTGCGCGGAACACGCAAATTCAAGAGGGATTGACACCACAGTCACATTTAAGTACTTTTATACGATTTACCCGTAGAAATTTTGGGGCTTAAGGCCCTCAATTTATGTCTGCTTTACATGGTACCGTATCTGTCCCGCGATGCAGTGGGATCAGACGCTTACAGTACGTGTTGTACGTCTGCGCGTCCTGCGCCGTGTATCTGCAGGACCCTGTAAGCAGATACAGGAGAATTTGCATGGACTTATTGACAAGTTACCTTAATTTCAGCCAGCTAAGCAGAAGCATTCATGTTTGATAACTTAAATCAACGGCTCAACAAGGTTTTCAAAAAACTGAAGGGGCGGGGCCGCCTGTCCGAAGAGGACATCGGGCAAGGCCTTAGAGAGGTCCGCCTGGCCCTTTTGGAAGCCGATGTAAATTACAGGGTAGTCAAGGATTTTATAAAAAGGGTCAAGGAGCGTGCCACGGGCCAGGAGGTAATGGACAGCCTGACCCCGGGCCAGCAGGTGGTCAAGATTGTCCACGAGGAACTGGTTGATCTGCTTGGCAATGACAACGAGGCCTTGAACCTGGCGGGCAGACAGCCTGCTGTCATATTGCTCGTTGGTCTCCAGGGAAGCGGCAAGACCACCACGGCAGCAAAGATCGCACGCTGGCTGAGGAAAAAGGGCAGAAAGCCCTACCTTGTACCTGCAGATGTTTACAGGCCGGCAGCCATAGAGCAGCTTCAGACCCTTGGAAAGCAGCTCAATATCCCGGTGTTTCCTGCCAAGAAGGATGTTCCCCCCCAGGAGATTGCAAGGCAGGCCGTGGCAAAGGCAGCCATGGAAGGCCTAGATACCGTGATACTTGATACAGCAGGTCGTCTCCACGTGGATGAGACCCTCATGAAGGAGCTCCAGGATATAAAAGAAGTGGTGGAACCCCAGGAGATACTGCTGGTTGCTGATGCCATGACTGGTCAGGATGCGGTCAATATTGCAAAGAGCTTTGACCAGGAGCTTTCCATAACAGGCGTGGTGCTCTCCAAGATGGAGGGTGATGCCAGGGGTGGGGCTGCCCTATCCATCCAGTCTGTTACTGGCAAACCCATCAAGTTTGTAGGTGTTGGGGAAAAGCTCAATGCACTGGAGGCATTTCATCCCAAGAGGATTGCCGACAGGATCCTCGGCATGGGAGACATGCTGACCCTCATTGAAAAGGCCCAGGATACCTTTGACCAGGAGAAGGCCCAGGAACTTCAGGAAAAGCTCAAGAAAAACACCTTTACCCTTGAGGATTTCAGGGACCAGCTCAGACAGGTCAGAAAGCTGGGGAGTCTGGAGCAGATTATCTCCATGATTCCTGGCCTCAACAAGATGAAACAGTTCAAGAAGGGCATGATGCCTGATGAAAGAGAGCTGGTCAAGATCGAGGCCATAATAAATTCCATGACTCCTCAGGAGCGGAAAAAGTACAATATCATCAATGCCAGCAGGAGGCGCCGCATAGCCCGTGGAAGCGGAACCACCGTGCAGGATGTGAACCAGCTGCTGAAAAATTATGCGGAGATGAACAAGATGCTCAAGAAGCTCGGAAAGTCCAATTTCAAAAAATTACCCAGGGGGCTATTGCCTTTTTGAGCTAAACCGGTAACACTAAATCATGAAAAGATAAAAATATCCCTGTACAGGAGCCTGAACAGGGTAAATATTTCTTGGAGGAATAGATGGCAATAAGGTTACGTTTGACAAGAGGCGGTAGAAAGAAAAGACCATTTTACAGGATTGTTGCAGCCAATTCTGAGGCAAGGAGAGACGGTAGATTCCTCGAGATTCTCGGTACGTATGATCCTCTTAAAGATCCTGCAGAGATAAAACTGGATGCAGAAAAGGTGAAGAAATGGCTCGACAGGGGAGCTACTCCATCGGATACCGTCAGATCTATCATTGCAAAGGCAGGTGTAAGTTCATAATTTCCAGTGTTCATCTGCCTGGTGACCCTTAAGTGCTGTAAAGGTGGAGGTAAGAGATGAAGGAACTGGTTGAGCACATTGCAAAGGCGCTTGTGGATTTTCCGGACCAGGTTGAGGTCAATGAGGTGGAAGGTCAGCAGACTTCGGTGATAGAGCTTAAGGTGGCCAAGGAGGATTTGGGTAAGATCATTGGAAAACAGGGCAGGACTGCCAGGGCCATGCGGACCATTCTGAGTGCGGCATCAACTAAGCTGCGAAAAAGATCGGTGCTGGAAATCCTGGAATAATCAGAAGCCCTTAGAAATTAAGGGGATAATATAAGCCTGTTTGTTTTGCCCACGGGTAAAAGGCAGGCTTTTTGTTTTTTCCATTCATGCATCTCAATGAGTGACCCGTAGCAGCGGTTTCCAGCAGAAGATGGTTTGATTTTTTAACTTCAAGTGGAAAGGTTCATAAAGGCAGGAAAGATCCTGAGACCAGTGGGGCTGAAGGGCCGTGTGCTTGTAATGGCCAATTCTAGCCCGGAACACATCCTGGAGCCGGGATCATTTTATATAAAGAGTCCGTCCGGCCGCTACGAAGAATTTTTTATACAAAATGCCAGCCGCAAAAGACAAAGGCAGATTGTTTGCCAACTAAAATGGGTCGACAGCCTGGAAAAGGCGCAAAGGCTCTGCAGGCTTGATGTCTATCAGAAGATTTCAAGGCTTCCCAGGACTGCTGAAGATGAATTCTACTGGTTCGAGCTGGAGGGGCTTGAGGTTATTGATACAAACGGCAAGTCCCTGGGCCGTATCCATTCTGTCATAGAGACCGGTGCAAGTGATGTGCTGGTAGTTAGAGATGAAAAGCGGGAAATACTCCTTCCCATGGTGGAAGATGTGATAAAAAGGGTAGATACGAAAAAGGGGATGTGTATGGTGAAACTTACTCCCGGGCTCCTGGAGGCAACCAGTACGCTTTTAAAGTCCGGGAAAAGTTGATATCCCGTCTGAAGCGTAAGTCTATGAACCCGACCAATTTATCCAGGCCGCAGACCGCCTTTGTCTTTGATATCATAACCATCTTTCCGGGGTATTTTTCATCTGCCCTGAAAGAAGGCGTGTTGGGAAAGGCAGCTCAGGCAGGTCTGGTTAAGATCAGGCCGGTAAATCTCAGGGATTTCACCACGGACCGCCACAGGACAACGGACGACAGGCCCTATGGAGGAGGAGCAGGTATGGTTATGACCCCTGAGCCCCTTGTCAAGGCTGTTTCCGCCTTGAAGGAGGAAAACAGCAAGGCCCGCGTGGTCCTCTTGAGCCCCCGCGGCAAGGTGTTCACCCATGAACTGGCCGTGAAACTTTCCAGGCTGCACCACTTGATACTCATCTGCGGCCGCTATGAAGGCGTGGATGAACGGGTTGTTGAAAAGGTGGTGGACCAGGAGATTTCCATTGGCGACTACGTCCTTTCAGGGGGAGAGCCGGCAGCCCTTGTAGTGATTGACGCGGTAAGCCGCCTCCTGCCTGGGGTGCTCGGATGCCGGGAGTCTGCAGATTCTGATTCCTTCTCAGATGGCCTCCTGGAACATCCCCATTACACCAGGCCTAGAGAGTTTATGGGGCTTTCCGTGCCGGAGGTCCTTTTGTCCGGCGACCACAAGCGTATTGCAGCATGGAGAAGGCGGCAGTCCCTGCGTCTTACCCTGGAGCGCAGGCCTGACCTGCTGGAAAAGGTCGATCTCCAGGAAGAGGACAGGCGGTTTTTAAAGGAGATAAAAAATGATGCCAAGGCCGGCCGGTCAGGATAATAATTCCAAAGGCCTTCTGGCTTAAACGCAAAGGGGCAAACATGGACCAGGCACTTTTTTTTCCTGGTTCGTAGCTTGAGTATGAAAGTTTTCATAGGGCTTGTGCATTTTCCCGTGCTCAACCGGCGCGGTGAGCGGATATGTTCTGCCGTAACCAACCTGGACATCCATGATATAGCCAGGGCAGCAGTCACCTACGGGGCAGATGGTTTTTTTATAATCACCCCCTCTGCTGAACAGCAGGATCTTGCCGGAAGGGTGATCAGCCACTGGATGGAAGGACTGGGCGGGCAGTTCAACCCGGACCGGAAGAGGGCCTTCAGCACAGTGAGGATTGCTGCAGATATCAGCGAGGCGGTAAAAGGTGTGGAATCCATGGCCTGCCAGCAGCCCGTGCTTCTTGCCACGTCTGCCAGGAAGATTGCCGGGTGCATTTCCTGGGAAAATTTTGAAAAAAGAGTGTACAAAAACGAGTTTAAATGTATATTACTGCTCTTTGGTACGGCTTCAGGTCTCCATCAGGAGTGTCTAGACCGGTGCGATGGTGTAATATGCCCCATATGCGCAGGCACCGATTACAACCATCTGTCAGTACGGAGCGCGGTTGCCATAGTATTGGATAGAATATCACGGTTCAGGAGGCAATAAGATGGATGTGATAAGAAAACTGGCCTTTGAAGAGATGAGGATGGACATCCCTCCTTTCAGGCCTGGAGATACTGTCAAGGTACACGTCAAGATCAGGGAATCTGCAGAGAAGGAAAGGATCCAGGTCTTCGAGGGTGTTGTTATCAGCCGGAAGGGAAGCGGTATCTCCGAAACATTTACAGTGAGAAAGATCTCCTACGGAGTGGGAGTCGAGCGTATTTTCCCTGTAAACTCTCCAAGGATCGACAAGATCGAGGTGGTCCAGACTGGAAGACACAACAGGTCTAAGCTCTATTACCTGAGAGGTCTAAGGGGCAAGGCCATGAGACACAAGATCCGGAACAAGAGGGCACTTTATTGATTTCGTCTTCTCCAGGGGGTTTTTCCTTACTGTCCTACTTCATTTTTGATGTAGGCGGAAAATTACTCCTTTCAGGTGCATTGGCCCTTGGAGAATAGACATATGCACTATTTACAGAAACATCGGCACCTGCATGGTGTAAACAGTTTCCTTTGACGCCGTGTCCCTGCTGTTTGTCGGAACAGAGCCTCCCAGCTTCGATATGTGGCTGCACGAGCGGCTCATGGCTGAGCGCGGGCTGGAACCGGTTGCGGGAGTGGACGAAGTGGGAAGGGGCTGCCTTGCAGGTCCGGTGGTCGCTGCAGCAGTGATCCTGCCCTGCAGCCTTGAATCTGAAGGGGTAGCCGATTCCAAGGCACTGACCCCGTCACAAAGGGAAAGGCTGGACGGCCTCATCAGGCAGAAGGCCGTTGCAGTATCCATAGCCCAGGTGGACGCCCCGGAGATAGATTCCATAAACATCCTGCAGGCAAGCCTCAAGGCCATGCAGCTTGCAGTGGACGGTCTCAAGGTGAGGCCGCGTTCCCTTCTTGTTGACGGCAACCAGCCAATCCCCCACAGTATTCCCCAGAAGACCGTTGTGCACGGAGATGCCGTCTCTTCTTCCATCGCAGCAGCCTCCATCGTAGCAAAGGTCTACAGGGACAAGCTCATGGCAGGCTTCTCAGAAAGATTTCCCCAGTACAACTTCCAGAAACACAAGGGCTACGCCACCAGAGAACACAGGCAGGCTCTAAAGCTTTACGGCCCCTGTCCCCTGCACAGGAGGTCATTCAAGGGGGTATCGTGAATCTTACAAGGCCCGGCAGGTAAAATGAGCAGGCATTTCGGCGCCCTGGCGGAAGACCTGGCAGAAGAATACTTTTCAGACCGGGGTTACAGGGTGCTGGAAAGAAATTTCAGGCACGGTCCCGGTGAGATAGATCTCATCCTTGAAAAAGACGGCCTCCTGGTATTTGCAGAGGTAAAGGCTCGAAGGAGCAAAAAATACGGCCTGCCCCAGGAGGCAGTGACGCCTGCAAAGC
Source organism: Deltaproteobacteria bacterium (assembly GCA_027028245.1). Taxonomy (GTDB): domain Bacteria; phylum Desulfobacterota; class Dissulfuribacteria; order Dissulfuribacterales; family QOAL01; genus QOAL01. The sequence continues at coordinate 13,675 of JALVJO010000142.1, read as the reverse complement.
AGAAGACCATCCGGCGCGTGGCAGAAGCCTATATGTTGAGGAAGAAAAAAGCAGGAGTCTCTGTAAGATTCGACGTTTTGGCAATTACCTTTGAAAAAGACAGGGCTGAACCTTTTTTCGAGCATATCCCCTATGCATTCTGAGCCCAATCCAATGCAGTACGTTGACCTTTTAAGTCACATGCCCCGTGAATTGAGGCAGGGCCTGAAATGTTTCAGCTTCAGCCGCTGGGGCGGGTTCAGCCAGGGGCCCTATGCACAGCTGAACGTTGGAGATGAGGTAGGAGACAGGCCGGAACATGTCAGGGCCAATCTTGATCTGATAAAAGGGTTTATGCAGGTGCCATTGATGGCCTGGGCGAACCAGGTTCACGGCACTTCATTTTTTTGTGCAGATGACCTGGAAGAACTTGCTGGGCAGGCTTCTTCCATGCCTGAAGCAGACGGGATCTTTACCAGCCGGCCGGGCATAGGGCTTTTGATCAAGCACGCCGACTGCCAGGCAGTGGTCATGTATGATCCTGTCAGGAAGGTAGCGGCCAATGTGCATTGCGGCTGGAGGGGCAGCGTGCAGAATATCCTTCAAAGGGCAGTAAAAAGATTCATTCAAGATTACGGTTCAAGGCCGTCTGACATCTGGGCGGGAATAAGCCCCTCTCTCGGGCCATGCTGCGCAGAGTTCAAGGGCTGGAAAAAAGAGCTGCCTGCCTGGATAGAGGGTTTTCAGGCCGGGCCGAATTATTTTGATTTTTGGGATATTTCAAGGCACCAGCTCCTTGAGACAGGAATTCCTCGGGAACAGATCTCCTGCTCCCAGGTATGCACCAGGTGCAGCATGGACCACTTTTCCTACAGGCGAGATCATATCACAGGAAGGCTGGCAACCGTTGTTGCCCTTTATGAATGAGCTTCCTAAAAAAATTATCTCTTGGTCGAGTTTTAGACAGGTCTCCAAGGAACCTGTTAGGGTTTTACGACTGTGACAGGGCACGGCAGTTCAGCTGTCATCTCTTCGATTTTTTTTACAGCAGTCCGGCCAAGGATTACTTTGGCAGGTACATCTCGGCCAGATCCATGGGGAGCATTCCCAGTTTGTCCCTGGACGAGGAATGGCAAGGATCGGCGCATTTCTTTCAAGGTTCATCAAGCCGCTGTGCAGATTTCAAATCCTTTTCGAATAAAGACATCGCCAATCTCAGCGGCTTTATTGCGGCTGAAGTTGGCTTCCTTGTGGTGAAACCTTTCAAGAAACACCCCACAAATGGGGGACAAACTGGGCATACTCCAGATTCATGCCTGCAAGATGTTCTGTCGGGTTTACCGCAAATCCCCCTGCTTAAAAATCGTAACTGATCACAGGTTTCAATGAGTTTTAGTATATATTTTCCATTCTTTAAGCGCTTGCAGGGTGCGCAGATGCAAGGCGGTGGGCGCGCAGTCGTACTCCCTGTACTTTAAGCGTCTGATCCCGCAAGATGCGGTAGCCTGTGAGCGCTTACAAAAAATCAGGCCTGCCGCCTGGCAGGCCTTTTCCCATGCCTTCGACAGCCGGCGCCCCTTTTAAAATGAAAAGCTGACTGTTGCCCCTCCGTAAACAAAGTTATTATCCCGGCTGTTGCCAAGCGCCCTTTCTGCCATATCCTTTGATCCGTCACCGCTTATGGGAAATACCCAGTTCACTTCCGGTGTGATTGTAAAATAGCGGGCAGCAGGGTCATGCAGGAACGACGTGAACGGAATTGTCATGGATACAGAGGCCTTTCCGTGGTGAAGCCCGGAGTAATCGTCTCCTGGATCATCTGGGTCAGGATATGCCGCCGAGTCATCCGAGAAGAGGGCGCTTCCCAGCAGTCCCATGTCAAGGCTCAAGCCTCGGGGTAGGGCAATGCTGTGGGAAACCTCAAGGGTAAGGTATGTGCTGGGGTAATGGGCAAATTCCCTGTAGAGGGTAATTGTCGGTGACAGCAGTGTGTTCAAGGTGGCGGAGGCAAAAAATTCCTGGCTGTCCTCCGCCTGGTCAAGGGCGTAGTAAATATAGCCTGCTTGTATAGAGGCAGGGCCGAAATCATGCCCGTAGGTCAGCGTGTAATCTGTTTCAGTGAGGTTGTCCAGTTCCTTGATGTCCTTGTAAAGATCCGTGTCGTAGTTGGCCCAGATGTTTGCAGAAAAGCCCTGATAGGAAAAGGTGGCCGATGGTTGTATCACCAGGCTGTTTTTGCTTAACTGCTGGCCGCGCCAAATGTAAGCACTAAGAAGGCTCACTGAAAGATCGGCCGAAGGCCTTTCTTCCTCTGCGTAAAGCGGCATGGCTATAGCAAGTGCGGTAGTTAATAAAAGTGTGAAAGCTGTAATCCTGTTCATGTTTGTCATTTTTATCCCTCCTGGAATCACGTAAAATAAGTATAAGAGTTTGAAATTCTTGGCTTGCTTGCTGTCAGATTTGTTGTCTCATACGGCTTCCTTCCCCCTTTCACCTGTCCTGACCCTGATGACCTGCTCTACCGGCAGAATGAATATCTTGCCGTCTCCTATCTTTCCCGTTCGTGCTGTCCTGGCAATGGCATCAGTGACCATTTCTGCATGAGCAGCATCAACTATGATTTCCAGCTTCAGCTTGGGCAGGAAATCCACTACATATTCTGCGCCCCTGTAAACCTCCCTGTGGCCCTTCTGCCGGCCGTGGCCCTTGACCTCTGAAATGGTCATGCCCTTGATGCCGGCCTGGTACAGCTCTTCCTTTACCTCATCCAGTTTGAACGGCTTGATCACCGCCTCTATCTTTTTCATTTAATCTCTCCCTTCTGGTTATTCTTATTGTCCCGACTGCTTCCCCTGGAGCAGTTCTAGTTGATTACCTGGAAGTCGTTGTAGGCGTGGCCACCGTGTTCCTGGATATCAAGGCCTTCGAGCTCCTCTTCAGGGCTCACCCGCAGGCCGACCATTGCGTCTATGAGCTTGAAGAGTAAAAAGGCCGTGCCGAAGGACCATGCGAAACATGCACCTATCCCGATGAGCTGTGTTGTGATGATCTTGACGGAAGCTCCTCCCATGTTAAAAAGCCCGGCAGCCAAGGTGCCCCATGCCCCGCAGACACCATGCACGGATACAGCACCCACCGGGTCGTCGATTTTCAGTTTGTGATCAATGAAAAGCACCGAAAACACCACCAGGACCCCAGCTGCAAGGCCGATTACTATCGAGCTTCCAGGAGTCACGTTGGCACATCCCGCAGTAATTGAGACAAGGCCTGCAAGTGCGCCGTTAAGGGTCATGCCGATTTCCGGCTTCTTGAAAAGTATCCAGGACGTGATCATGGCACTCAGTGCACCAGCTGCCGCTGCCTGGTTTGTATTTACAAAGATCATGGCGATGGAGGTGTCGGCAGTTGTGGTGGAGCCCGGGTTGAAGCCGAACCAGCCAAGCCAGAGTATGAACACACCCAGGGTGGCAAGGGGGATGTTGTGACCTGGAATTGCCCTGACTTCTCCATTTTTGCCGTACTTGCCTGTTCTGGGCCCCAGGATTATGGCACCTGCAAGTGCACACCATGCCCCGACAGAATGAACTACAGTGGAGCCGGCAAAGTCTATGAAGCCCAGGCCTTCCAGCCAGCCATTGCCGTTGAAGAGACTTCCCCATGCCCAGGAGCCGAAGACCGGGTAAATGAATCCGCAGATGAAGAGGCTGTAGCACAGGTAGGCAACAAACTTGGTCCTTTCTGCCATGGCGCCTGAAACAATTGTGGCGGCAGTTCCGGCAAAGACTACCTGGAACATCCAGAAGGCAAGCAGCCACTGGTCCCCGTCAGGTCCCTTCCAGCCGCTGAGGAAAAAGTCCGTTGTACCGAAAAAACCCGTGTTTGTGGCCCCAAACATCAGGCCGAAACCCACGGCCCAAAAGACCAGCGAACCTATGGAAAAGTCCATCATGTTCTTCATCATAATGTTGACGGTGTTCTTGGCCCTTGTAAAACCTGCTTCCACCATGGCAAAACCAGCCTGCATGAAGAACACAAGGGCTGCAGCCACCAGTGTCCATACATAGTTTGCATGTGTCTGTACCAGCTCAATGGCAGCCCTGTTTGATTCAACAGTGGGCTGTGGTGCCGCAGCCAGTGCGCCTGCTGCAGCTGCAAGAAGTGTCAATAAAAGCAGTGTTGAGACAAGGGCTTTGTAATGTTTTGTTTCTTTCATCTTTTTATCTCCCCTAATGCTTGCAACGTTTTGTGTTTTAAACACTGCAAGCAAGGTGCCATGCTGGTGTTTTTGATAATAAGGTGAAATACTTGATAAATTCAAAACAGAGTTTTTTGGGATAATTTTTATAGATTACAAAAATGTCAAAAATACTGAGAATATTATTGCAATAATGTAATGAAAATCTGAATCCTGCATCCCGCCGATGTCTTCATTTCGTGAAAGGGCCTGAAGATTGTCGTCCTTTTCATCTCTTTTTACAGGGCTGACACAAAATCGAGGACGAAAGCGGCCGAGGGAAACTATATTCTGGCGCAGCTAGGGTGTCCGGCAGGTTCAAGGGCGTTTATCAGCGATAGTTTCACTGTTCTGTTGTGGTTATTCCTTGAAAAATTAGATAGATGGCATGCTTGAAATAAAAAAGACAAAATAACTCATAATTATCCTTGACATGGCTGGACTGCTCCTGTATTATTAAAATTAATTGAATATCAATTGCATTTTTTAATTGAAATCATATAAAGGAGGTCTTTTCCATGCCAGCCATGAATATTGACGAACTGAGGGCCCAGAGAGAGGTCGTTAACCAGATAGACTGGAACATGACTCCTGAAAAGGCCGTGGACATGTATCTTGAATGGGGCGCCAGCTGGAGCAGAGGCAATGATTTTGTTCGAGGCGATGAAGATGAGTCTTACTATTTTGTAATTTATGACTGGGAAACTCCTCCCCAGGCAACCCTTCTCAGGCGGTCTTCCAAGGACGTGGAAGAGTTGGCCAAGATACCCATAGAACAGAAACATTTTCTTCAGACCATCGAAGAAGGCGGAATAAAGCCGGGAGTTGGTGTCTATCCTCCCACAAAAGACCTCAAGATCTGGCTTTCAAATGTCTTGTCAGGGCCGCCTGTAAGCGAGGATGACGAAGATTAAAGATGTAAGTATCTGCTCACAGGGCACCGCATCTCGCGGGAGTAGACGCTTGAAATACACGTTATATGTCTAGCGCGTCCTCCGCCTTGTGTCCGCAGCAGCCTGCAAGCAGATACAGAGGATTTGCACGGACTTATTTAAAGTTACAGATGTTATTATTAAATCAAGGATAAGACAGGAATAAGAGAAAGAAACATCCTCCTCCCTCCTTTCTTGAAAGCCGTAAAAGGCACTCTTATTTCCTTCCTCGCAGGCTGCCTGCCCTTCGAGTATTCGTTTGGCAGGCAGCCTTTTTTTGTCATGCAGGCAGGTTTTGCCCAATGTCTAATATTTGTTTTGACAGGGCCGTACAGCTGGGAATATTATTCAGGTCCTAATTCCTGGAGCAGCTTAGTAAAATGCACGCTGTTAAAAATACATCACATGAGCACGGAGGCAGGATCAGGCAGCAGATGCTTTTAGCCGCTCTTATGTGGTCTGCGGTAGGCATCTTCCTTTTCATCCGGGGAGTCTGGAATATTTCTGGGCTTGATGATCAGCTGAAATACCTGTGGATTGCAGCTGCCATGGCGGCGGGCCTTTTGAAGGCCAAGGTCATACTGGAAAAAACGGCCGGCAGGATCGCCCACAGGATCTGCAGCCGTTCCCCTGATTCAAACTTATTGGGCTTTCTCTCCCTTAAGAGCTGGCTGTTGATAGTCATAATGATAATCATGGGAAAGCTCCTCAGGGCAACACCACTTTCAAGGTCTTTTGTCTGGAGCGTATATGTGGCCATTGGCGCTGCCCTTTTTGCATCAAGCCGGATTATCTGGAGAAAATGGAAGGCAATGTCTGCCAGAGAACATTAAAGGCAGGGCAGAAGCCTTTTTGGGAGACTGCACTTAGTTTTCCTGGATTGGTCTCAGGCGTGCTGTAAAGAGGAGTCCTTCCACCGGCTTTTCTGCTTCCTTTCTCAAAGTACACCCCTTTTTTTCAAGGAGTTTAAATCCGGCCCTTTCAAGGCATCTTTCAACATAGTTTTCTTCGTGGGCAAACCTGCCCGAGGTTCTAAGCTGGAAACCGTCTTGGTGAGGGTTTCTGCCCCCTGGCCGTTCCACAGTGAAGGCAAAGAAAGCGCCATTTCTCATGTGTTCGGCCACCCGGGTGAAGACGGGCTGAAGATTGCCGAAATATACCATGCAGTCTGAGCTGTAGACCAGATCGAATACAGGACCTGTATTCCAGGGCTCCAGGATATCCTGTTTAAGCAGCCTATCATAAAGGCCCTTTTGAGCTGCAATCCCTATCATCTTCTGCGAGCAGTCCATTCCCCAGAGCATACTGGCAAAATCCTTGTAATATTCTGCCCCAAGCCCGGTGCCGCAGCCCAGATCCATAATGTTCATGCCTTTTCTCAGAAGCGGCCTGACAAGGGCAAAGAGTCTTTCCGGTGTGGTATATTCCAGGGCCCTGAGCTTTTTTTCAAAGACAGCGGCACAATCGTCAAAGGTTTTTGCCACGTACTGGGCAGGGGCCCTGTCAGGGGCAGGAAGACTTCCCATGGCCTGAAGCAGGTATGTTGCCCCGGGATCCTTCGGCCTTCTCTTCAGTATCCATCTCAGTTCTCGTTCGGCCTCCTGGAATTGTTCGAGCTTATGGTAAAGACATGCCAGGTTGTAATGGGCGGAAAAGTATTCCGCATCCAGGGAAACAGCATTCAGGAAACTGGCTTCTGCCTCCGAGAACATTGCCAGGGCTTCCTGAATGACCCCCAGGTTGTTGAGAGGCTCGGGATGGCCGGGCATGAGTCTGACTGCCTCGGTAACGGCCTTCAAGGCCTCCTGGAGCCTGCCGCATTCCCTGAGGAGGAGTCCCAGGTTGTTCCATGCAGGGCCAAAATCAGCCTGGACCCTGATGATGTTTTCATACAGTCTGCCTGCCTCGTTTATGAGTCCCTTAACATGTTTCAGTCTTGCAAGGTTATAAAGAGCGGGCACATGAGGCGCGCCCCTTGAGGCCTTCTCAAATGTCCTTTCAGCCTCTTCCGTCTTTCCAAGATCCAGCAGAAGGGTGCCCAGGGCGTTCAGCAGAGGCGGGAAATTCGGATATTTACGGACAAGACCCTGGTATATCTTTCTTGCCCGGAGGAGTTTTCCATCTTTGTGGGCGGCCCATGCCTCTTGGAATTTTTCTTGATCTGAAGGAGTAAGAGTGTCCATGGCAGCAACCTTTTTGTGTGCAATCGGCCTGTTATTAAAAATGGCTGAAAACCGAAGGCACCCCGGGATTTTTCAGGATATTTCGAATCAAGCCAGGGGTGCAGGCATAAGCCTGACTTGTCCGGTTGAGAAAATACGGTTTTCGTATATTATGTTTTGTCACGACAAAGCAGGTCCGGTATTTTTGATGGGGTATCTGCTCATAGTGTACCGCATCTTGCGGGATCAGACCCCTGAAGTACAGGAAGTAGCCTGCGGCTCTTCCATCTTGTGTCTGCAGCACCCTGTAAACAGATACAAGACAATTTGTACGGATTTATTGAGAAGTTACTTAATAGAAAGTATTTCAGTCTGATTGTATCTTTTCCATGGCCATGGCACAAGACATGCATTTACAGAGTGATTTTTTTATGCCCTGGGTAAATTTCTGAAGGGGACGGGACGTTAAATTCTATGGGTCATATTCCCGGAAAATACAGCCTTAAACTCGCCGTACTGCTGCTTGTTCAGGCCCTTTTTCTTTTTTTGTCTTTCCCCGTCTCCTGCATGGGCTTAGAAGCCCCCCCTGCCTTGAGCCTTAGTGCTGCCTTCGACACAGCACTTTCCCATAACCCTGCAATGAACCAGGCCTTTGCCTCCAGGAAAAAGGCCGATTCCCAGGTGAGACAGTCCATTAGTGCATTTTTGCCGAAACTCGACCTGCAGGCCGGCTATGCCAGATCCAACAATCCGGTCATGGTGTTTGGCAACAAGTTGAACCAGGCGGATTTTACAAGGCAGGATTTCCAGGTGGACAAGCTGAACAACCCGGACTACCGCGACAACTGGCAGGCCATGTTCATGCTTACCCAACCTATTTTCAATCAGGGCAGGGAGTATGTGGGTTACAAGACTTCCAGGCTGGCACAGGACATATCAAAGCTCGGCCTTTACAGTACTGGGCAATACGTGCTGTATATGGTGGAAAGGGCATACTGCCAGGCCCTCCTGGCCCAGGAAAAGGTGCATGTGCTTGAAGCCGCGCTTAAGACAGCTTCTGCCCACAGGGACCTTTCACAGAAACGCTATCTGGCTGGTCTTGTCCTCAAGTCCGACGTCCTGAGTGCAGAGGTGCAGAAGACCAATACGGAAAGACAGCTTTTCCAGGCTCAAAACGATCTCAGGGTAGCTATTGCTGCGCTAAACAGGGCTATGGGAGTATCACAGGACAAGGAATGGCAGCTCCAGGAGCTTGAAAACGAAAAACAGGACAGCGGCAGTCTGGATTCATGGCTTGGGAAGGCAAGAAAGTGCAGGCCTGAGGTCCTTATGGCCAGGGACGAGCTGAAGATTGCCGAATACAACCATCGCCAGGCCCAGTTTCGTTTCCTGCCTTCCTTCAATCTCCATGGGATTTACCAGCAGGACAGAAAGACATTTGCCGATTTCGGCGGGGACTCCTGGGCCTTTATGGCAACCATGTCAGTGAATCTGTTCAATGGCCTGGGAGATTTCGCTCAGCTTTCCGCAGCCCGTGCCGAAACCGAGAAAAAGGCAGCAAGGCTCAAGGACGTGGAAAGCAGCATTGAGCTGGAAGTCAGAAAGGCCTTCTACGGATTCCAGACTGCCAGGAAGCAGCTTGAAGTCAGCCTGAAGGCCGTGCGCCAGGCTGTTGAAAGCCAGCGCATCCTGAAAAACCGTTATGAAAACGGCCTGGCCCTCATGGTGGAATTACTGGCTGCTGATACGAGCGTAAGGGAAACCAGGCTGGGTGCCGCAAAGGCAAGATTTGACGCCAGGCTGGCCTGGTCGGAACTAAGGTGGAAAACAGGTGTTCTTGGCAGGGAGATTATAGATCAAGCCGGCAGTTCCAATCATTAGAGGGGAATTATGCGAGATTCTCGATTCAATTTGAAATGGACGGCATGCTGCTTTTGCCTTTTCCTGCTGTTCTCATGCAGCAGTGAGAGGAAGACCGAAGAGGTTACAATAGGTCAGAGTGTCAAGGCGGATGTGCTTGAAGTCAGGGCCGAGGAGCTTCCCAAGGTCAGATATTTCCCTGGCCGGGTGCGCTCCAAGGTATCCATCACCCTTGCTGCAAAGATGCCGGGTTATGTGAGGGAAGTGCCGGTACAGATTGGTGACATGGTCAGGAAGGGAGACCTCCTCGTGCTGGTCGATGACACCGATGTGAGGGCGCGCGTCAATGCCCTCTTTTCTGCTGAAAGGGCAGCCAGGGCAGAACTGGAAGCTGTCTCTGCAAGATATGAATATTCCAAGATAAACTTCAACAGATTCAGCCGCCTCTACAAGGAGGAATCGGCCACCAAGGATGAGTTTGACAGGGCGCGTACCGAGTATCTTGCCCTGAAGAACCAGGTGGTCGCCATCAAATCCAACATTAAGAGGATCAGCGCCCAGCTTCAGGAGGCCAAGAATCAGCTTTCCTATGTCAAGATCAAGGCTCCAATGGATGGCTGGATAGCGGCCAGGAATGTTGACCCGGGTACCTATGTGAATCCCGGTGTGCCACTGATAAGCCTTGACGGCAAGGGAAGCGGATTCTGGTTTGAAGCAGACATGGATGAATCGCTGCAGTCTGCTGTCAAGGCGGGCGACATGGTTACCGTGTCCGTGCCGGCGGCAGGCCTTGACCTCGAGGTTCCGGTTGTGCACGTTCAACGCTCATCAAGGCCGCAGACCCACACTTTTACGGTACTTGCTGATCTGGATTCGGCAGATCTCAAGAGCGGGCTGTTCGGAAGGATCTTTCTCAAGGTTTCAACCAGGAAGGCAGTAATACTTCCCAAGGGGGTCGTGGTAGAACGCGGCGGAATAAGCGGAGTCTATGTGCTGGATGAATCGGGCACTGCCCGCTGGAGGATTATAAAGGCCGGAAAGCCCTGGCGAAAGACCCAAAAGGGTTTTCTGCCCCTGCTTCCTGATGTTGCCGCACAGGGCGGAGCTGAAATATATGTCACGGTCCTGAGCGGTCTATCCCCGGGGGAGAAGGTTGTATCATCCAATCTTTCCAGGGTGAGCGAGGGATGCCGCATTGAATAGCAGTAAGGAGCACAGGAAAAGGCCTGTTACTCACAAGGCTCCCTTCCTTTCCTGGGTCATCAATACCTTTGTAGATTCCAAGCTGACCCCTCTTATAATCTTGTCTTCCCTGCTTCTGGGCGCCTTTGCCATATTGTTCACTCCAAGCGAGGAAGAGCCCCAGATCGTGGTCCCCATGGTGGACGTGATGGTCAGCATGCCCGGGGCAAGCCCCGAGGAGATAGAGACAAGGGTCGTCGGCCCCATGGAAAGGCTCCTTTGGGAGATCCCAGGCGTGGAATACGTGTATTCCACGGCTATGGACGGAAGGGCCATAACCATTGTCCGTTTTTACGTTGGAGAAGACACCGAGGACAGCCTGCTCAAGGCCTATGACAAGCTTTATTCCCACTTCGACTGGATCCCTCCCGGGTGCAGCAAGCCGCTGCTGAAGTCACATTCCATTGACGATGTGCCCATTGTAAGCCTAACCCTCTGGGGCGAGGGCTATGATGCCATGCAGCTCAGGCAGATGGCCGCAAGCGTCAGGGACGAGATAAAACAGATCCCGGGTATAAGCCGTACCTCCATAAAGGGCGGCCTCAGGAGGCAGCTCAGGATAGATCTTCGCCAGAGCAGCCTTAACAGCCTCGGCCTTGATGCAGTGGATGTAATACAGGCGCTTTCGTCCCAGAACCAGGCCTCCTGGATAACAGACATCACCAGGGACAACATGGCCTTTTCACTACGGCTCAATAACTTTTTTTCTTCCCTGGAAGACGTGAAATCCGCGGTGATCAAGGTGGTTGACGGAAAGATAGTCCGTCTTGGTCAGGTAGCCGATATTACTGACGGACTTCAGGAACCTGACTCCTACGTCTTGATAGGCGCAGGAAAGGGGCACTGGGCCAAAAGTGGTGTGACCACCATGGCCCCCGGCCAGGTGAAAAACGGCGTGACCATTGCCGTGGCCAAGAGAAAGGGCTGGAATGCCACCGAGCTTGCCGATCTTGTCATCGAAAAGACAGAACATCTAAAGGGCTTTATCCTGCCCCAGGATGTAAATGTAGTAGTAACCCGGGACTACGGCGAAACTGCCAGGGAAAAGTCCAACGAGCTCCTGGAACACCTGGCCATAGCCACCATTTCAGTGGCCATTCTCATGGCCCTTCTCCTGGGTGTCAGGGCAAGCCTCGTGGTACTGGTGGCCATACCTGTAACCCTGGCCTTTACCCTTTTCATCTACTACATACACGGCTACACCCTGAACAGGGTGACGCTTTTTGCCCTCATTTTCTGCATCGGCATCCTGGTGGATGACCCCATTGTGGATGTTGAGAACATTGTCCGTCATCTCAGGCTCCCCTTCAATAAGGGGCGGCCCATCAGGGAAATCATTGTCGAGGCCGTTGTGGAGGTGGGAAGCCCCCTCATCCTTGCGACCTTCACGGTCATAGTGGCGATTCTTCCCCTGGCATTCGTGCGCGGGCTTATGGGCCCGTACATGCGGCCCATGCCTGTGGGTGCGTCCGTTGCCATGTTTCTGTCCATGGTCATCTCGTTTGTGATAACGCCCTGGACTGCCTATCACATCATAGGCAGAAAAGAAGAGCACAAGGTCGAAAAGGATAGCAGGCTCGACAGGATATACCGATGGGCAATGGGGCACCTTATAAGAAATACATGGCAGAGGTGGGCCTTTCTCGGGGGCATGGCCCTGCTTTTCCTTTGTGCCTGTTCGCTGATCTATTTCAAGGTGGTCCGGGTGAAGATGCTACCCTTTGACAACAAGAGCGAATTCCAGGTGATAATAGACATGCCGGAAGGTACCAGCCTCGAGGAGACGGCCAGGGCTGCAAGGGCCTTGGGAGATATCCTTTCCAGGGAGGATGTTGTTACTGATTACGAACTCTACGTGGGAACATCCGCCCCCTTTAACTTTAACGGCCTGGTCAGACATTACTACCTCAGGCGTGGGCCCAATGTGGCAGGTATCCAGGTCAACCTCCTTCCCAAGCATATGAGGGCTGAACAGAGCCATCCCATAGCCAAGCGGCTCAGGCCACTGCTGCAAGAAGCTGCCAGGAAGTTCGGGGCAAGGATCAAGGTTGCAGAGATACCTCCAGGCCCTCCTGTGCTCCAGACCCTGGTGGCAGAAATCTACGGACCCGACTATGAAAAACAGATCCAGGTGGCCCGCCAGGTCAAGAAGATATTTGAGCATACAGAAGGTGTAGTAGACGTAGACTGGTACATGACAGATCCCCAGCCTGAATATCGTGTCATAGTGGAAAGGGACAAGGCAGCACAGGCAGGGGTATATCCTGCCAGGGTGCTCCAGGTGCTGGAGGCCTCCATGGCCGGAAGCCGGGTAGGCCTGCTTCATGTTCCCGAGGCCAGGGAGGATGTCGCCCTGTTCCTCAGGCTTCCCCTTGACTCCAGGGCAGGGCTGCCAGATCTCAAGGCCATAATGGTTCGGTCCATGAGTGGCAAGATGATCCCGCTTTCAGAGGTGGCCCACATAGAAAAGACCGTTATATCACATCCCATTTATCACAAGAACCTGAAGCCTGTGGTCTATGTCACCGGAGATGTGTCGGGCCTTGAGGAAAGCCCCATATACGCCATTCTCAAGATGAATAAGGCCCTTGAAAAGTTGGTGACCCCAGCTGGCAGGGAGGGCATAGAGCTTTACTATACCCATCTTCCCTTTTCCATGGAAAAGTGGGCAATGAAATGGGACGGGGAATGGCAGGTGACCTACGAGGTATTCAGGGATATGGGAATTGCCTTCGCGGTTGTCATAGTATTGATCTACGTGCTGGTGGTAGGCTGGTTCAGGTCATACTCGGTACCCCTTGTGATCCTGGCGCCTATTCCCCTCTCCCTTATAGGAATAATTCCTGCCCACGCCATGATGGGTGCCTTTTTCACCGCGACCTCCATGATAGGTTTTATTGCAGGTGCGGGAATCGTGGTCAGAAATTCCATAATCCTGGTAGATTTTATTGAACTTCGCCTGGCAGAGGGTATGTCCCTCGGAGAGGCGGTCATAGACGCTGGTGCCATCAGGTTCAGGCCCATGCTCCTCACGTCTTCCGCCGTAGTAGTGGGTTCCTTTGTCATACTGTTCGATCCCATCTTTCAGGGGCTTGCCATCTCCCTGATGGCAGGAGAAGTGGCCGCTACCATATTCTCCAGGATGGTGGTTCCTGTTCTCTACTATCTTGATCACAGGATCAAAGAGGAAGGGCGTCTGGTATTATGAAAAAGGGCAGGAAAAAGAAACCCCCGACTCTATCTTCAGGCGTAATAGTGGTCAGAAA
>JALVJO010000141.1 GCA_027028245.1 Deltaproteobacteria bacterium | reverse complement strand
TTTGATTCCCTGTGAGGTGATTCGTGACAGAACAAGAATTCTGGTTTCAAAAGATATTGCAGCTTCTCCATGACCCCCCTGGAAAACCGTTTGCCTTTTGGCCAGGAAAAGGCGGTCACAGGAAACTGGTACTGGATATATTTGACGCACTCCTAAAAAAGAAGTGCTGGGTCAACCCGGTGCCGGACATTGTGGCCACAGGAGCTGACCGCCCCATGCTCACCATAAAGCGCGGTGAAAAGGGCGGTATTGGAACAAGATATTTTCACAGGGACCCCACTGTGACCCATCCCCTTGGCAACAGGCCCGTTAGGCTTGGACTGCCCCTTGGAGCAAAAAAGGTTGAAAAGGATATCATTACCGAGCTTAGTGATTTCCAACTGGATGCGGCAGCGCAATTTGCCCCGGCTGATATCCACAATGCAGATGAACTAAGATCCGCGTTCTACAATCTGTGGCGAAGATTCAGAGAAGACATCCTCAGGCTTGATCCGGGAAGTCTCTGGCAATTTATGCCTGCTGATTCACGCTGCCCCGATCATTCCGTATGGGAACATAACAGGATGTCCAGTGCCCTGGCATTTGTCAAAAAGAGACTCGACCGTTTAGACCCGCAGGACCCGGCCTATCCCTGGCTCATGAGTTTTGGATTGGGTCCGGTCCAGGAGTTCCTCAAACAGGCAAGAAAGGGCCAGGACCTCTGGACAGGCTCAATGCTAATTGCCGAGCTTTCGTGGGCTGCCATAGAGAAGGTTGCACGCCACTACGGCCCTGATTGCGTTGTGTATCCTGATCTTAGGGGAAATCCAAGGGCAGATATCTGGTTGTATTATTATAGTGTAAGTGATGCCTTACCTGATCCTGATCCTGTCATCTCTACCAGGGCCGCGGTCATTCCACACACGTTTATAGCAATCGTGCCAAGGGGCAGTGAAAAGGATCACCTGCGGCCGATTGAGGAGCTGGCAGAGGATGCCTGTGAGGCAGTAAGAAAGAGGTGGAAGGAGCTCGCTGATGACGTAAGGGGTTGGATGGAGAGTGCAAGCAAGGGCAATCCTGTTTCTCCCATGTGGGATAGTTTATGGAAATATGGCAGCAACAACTGCCCCCTTGATCCCACCTGGGCCGCGATACCCTGGCCTGTCATTAAGGAACAGAACCAGTATTATTTCCCCGGAGGCGCACTGCCTGCCCAGGACCGGGAACAGATAAAAGGGCCGGATGACCATGATGCCAAGGTAATGAGTGAACGCTATACGCAACTTGGCAGATGGATGCCGGAGTCTTTATGGAAGCAGTATGAATATGAGCTTTCTGTCTTTGCAAGGACCAACAAGGATCTGCTCCTCCATAGTGGTTACGCCTATGCCCCAGCCCACCACAAGCTTAAGTCCATACACGACCTGCGCAGGCGGATGATAAGGCTGCCCGAACCGTCGCCACCCGAGGCATCCTATGAAAAGTGCACCATCTGCCGGATACGGGGAGCACTCAGCGACTCTGAAGTGAAGACTGATGACAATAGCGAAGGCATCCGGGAAAAAATCAGAAAATTCTGGAGGAACAGGGAACTTGATCCTGAGGAACAGGGAAGAGAAAGGCTGTGCCCGATCTGCTCAACCAAGCGCTTCCTGGTCCGTTCAGGCTCACAGGGGTTTAACCAGATATGGGTGGGAGCGGGCCGTGCCATTGACAGTGAGAGAGACGGTGATGGCAGGTTGAGGACACCGTTCCCATCAACGGTTTCTATTGCCGCTCAAAAATATCTTCAAGAACTGGCAGACAATTTTGATAAATTCAGCATATTCATGAATGCCATCGTCAGTCTGCATAACAGGCTGAATATCCAGCGCTCTTCATTCCCCAGGGCACTTCCCCGCATTGCAGCCGCGCTTAAAAGGGAGCCAAGGGCCAAAGATTTTTTCATGCTTGATCCCCAGCTGGCATTGTTTCCGGAAATGGTGGAGAGCAAGAAACAGTCTGAAAAGGATGATAAACGAAAGAAGTTATGGGAAGAGTTGCTTACCAAGGTGCGCGAACTCAGGAGGGTAGCGGATAAGGAACTCAAAGGGCCTCCTAAGACCCAGGTCGCCGTGCTGGTAATGGATGGAGACAGGATGGGGCAGTTGCTTCTTGGAGATCCAGAAAGGATCATGGCCAGATGGCAGGATGTAATCCATCCCGATGTAGTAAAAAAGATACGAGAAAGTGAATATTTTCAGCATACGGGCTGGCCGGAGTTGCTCAAGCTTCGCCGCATGGCAGGTCCATCACTCCAGGCGTTTATCAGCAGGGCGCTGGCAGACTTTTCCCACTATGTCGTCCCCTGGGTGGTGGAGCAGGAGTTTTCGGGCCGTCTCATTTATTCAGGTGGGGATGATTTGCTCGCCCTGGTGCCTGCTCATGAGGCCCTCAAGATTGCAGCCAGACTTCAGGAACTCTTTTCTTCCTTCTGGATAGTTGACACGCAGCCAGATATCCTCCCATGGAGCTGGCTTGACAGAGATGCCAACAAACCATGGGACAGCGACAGGAACAGGGCGAAACAGCGATTTCAAGTCCTGGATACCAAAGAATACAAGGATACCAAAGGCCGCATTCTGCCCATGCTGGGCCAGGGTTCCAGCCTGTCTGCCGGTATTACTTACGGGCACTTCAAGACCCGCATGGGGCTTCTTCTGGAAAATGCCCGTACAATGCTCGATGTCTTTGCCAAAGAAAAGGCCGGGAGGGCTGCAGCAGGACTGGGGCATTTTTCAAGATCAGGACCAAAGACAAAGTTTGCTGCAAAGTGGAACTTGGGCCAAGATATCAAACTGGATGAAGCAGTCGAAAAGATAACAGACGCCTTCAGAAAGAATAAAATCCCGTCTTCCCTGCCATACAAACTGGCAAGATACACACAATATCTCGACCCAGCCCATCTTAATCTTGACGATGAGGACAACTCCAAGGTCATGAACGGCCTCCTTTCCAACGCGTTGGATGGAGAGGGCATAGATGAAGGACTCAGGAAAGCAATTCATTCCATCTGGAATGCCGGTTATTCGCTGGCCACACCACCAGATGGAAAGGGGTTCTGCAGGACATATGGAGAGATGGACTTTACCCCCCTGGATGGTCTGTTTTTGTGCAGATATCTGGCCGGGACTGCGGAGGAATCATGAACAGAGTGCACAATATATTTCTGCGTCCGGTAACACCCATATATTTCGGAAGGCCAGGTGCACTGCCGGCCGGGGAAGCCCACGCGGGTATATCCTGGTTTCCGCCCCCCATATCCGCCTTCCAGGGAATGATTCGCACAAAGCTGCTCCAGCAGGCCGGGGTCTTCAGTCCTAAAAGAAAAGTCGAGGACCTGGTTGGAACCACCAAAGCGTTACCAAAAGGGTGGTCATTAAATGGCCCTTTTCCTGCCCAATATCAGAAAAATGGACGGCTCCAGATATGGTTTCCGGCTCCGTCTTTCCTGTTACCTCCACTGCATGAGGACGCTTTAGAACCTGTACTTGCCAGCCCCATGACAGGAGAGACGGAGCTTCAGTTATTAATGGACAAGGGAACCAGGGCAGACAATGAAGCCAGGCTAATGATTTCAGGGGCGGCCGGACAGGCAACCACAAAGCCATTGGATGGATGGATATCCAGCCGCAATCTCTATTGGGCTGTATGCGGCGGCAAGGAGAACGTCTCGTGGGAGCCTAAGGGATGCTCCAGGGGGCTGCCGCCATTCGTTAAATGGGAGACCAGGCCGGGCCTTGCAAGGGAGAAGGAGAAAAAGAAAGGGCAGGCCGGGGTGAAGATTACCGGCAGGGCCCAGGAAGGCATGCTATACTTCCTTAATTGCCTCCGGTTTTCCCATTCATCCGTACTGGTGGGCTGGCTTGAGGCAGCACTTTCTCCCCCCCTCTCTCCTGAGGCACTGGAACGTGGACCAATACTTGCCGGCAAAAAAGGGGGGGTAGCTGCCTTTGAACAACCTGAAGGAACAGACAGGTGGTGGGAATTATTAAGAGCTGGAAAACATCTTGAGAATTGCAGTATACCTGACCAATCATTGGTGTGGATTGTTCTTTTAAGCCCAGGGCGCTGGAGATCTCTTAAAGAATTAAAAGAGATGCTTTCATTTGAAGGAAAAGTGGAGGTTTACGTACGGTCCATTCTCGGTAAGGCCCCGGTCTTTCTAGGCGGTTTTTCCATGGTGGAAAGGCGCCCTAGAGCGGCCCTGCCCTGGTATCCGCCCGGGACCAGCATACTGGTTGAGCTTAGGGGCGGAACGGAGATAGAAAGGAGGGAATACCTCATGGAGTTGAACAACACTGCTATCCTGGCTGACCAACAGTACAGGCCCTTTGGCTATGGGCACGTACTGGTAACTAGCCCCATAAATTCAGGAGGAAATGATGACTAATGGAACTACGGCAATATATGGAATTTATACAATAACTCCGCTGCACATGGGAACAGGGCAAGCCGCAGGGGCCGTGGACCTGCCGGTGGCAAGGGAACAGCATACAGGCCTTCCCGTGATCCCTGCCACTTCTATCAAGGGTGTGGTCCGGGACATATTGGAAAGAGCCCCTTCTTTCAAGGATAAAATCAAAGAGTTTCTTGGACCGGACACAGACAAACAAGACGGCCTTCAGGCAGGCGGTATAATCTTTACCGAAGGCCAGTGCCTTGCCATACCCTTTCGGTCCATGAACCAGCCTTTTTTTTATGTAACAAGCCTCCTGGTGCTTGAGAGATTTGACAGGAACCTGCGTACCTTTGGGGTCGAAAACATCTTTTCCATGGATAAATTCCCTGCTGGGTTGGAGACCGGCAAGGTGTACGTATCAGATGAACAACTGCATGGACAGATGCTGGTCATTGAGGATTCGATCTTTAGGGGGGAAGAGGTCTTTTTTAGCCAGACACTAAAAGAGATTGCAAAGGAGCTAAAGAAACTCCTGCCGGAGAGCGAAAGGCAAAAAGGGACAGGCCAACGGTTTGAGTCCAGCCTTGTAGTCCTTCCGGACAGAGAATTTCTTGATCTGGTTTCCCGCTGCCTGCCTGTGCAGGCACGCATCAAGCTTACCGGGGGCAAGACTGCATCGAAGTGGAATGATGAAAAAGGGAACCTGTGGTACGAGGAGGCCGTTTCTCCTGACAGCCTCTTTGCCTTTTTAATAATGAATCGGCCCGGTGCAGCCGATGGAAAGGACCTTGTCGGTGAGTTTCAGGAATTGCTGGCCAGCCACGACATAAATTTTTCAGTGGTGCAGATGGGTGGAAACGAGACAGTGGGCTACGGCTGGTGCTGGTGGAACGGTCTTTTCGGTAACGCGCCTGGTAGCACAAGCATCGGAGGGAAAAAATGACAACCAGTACCCTGGACAAGGAGGAGCGCTCCCTTCAGCGCATAAGAATGCGTTTTGCCTATGAGCGGTTAAATGGCCTGACTGGAGGAAAGGACATAAAGGCAAAGCTCAAGGGATTGCCTGTGGCCCTCAGGATGAACGGCCTGGCTGTTGTGGGTGCGCAGCTTTGTGCATCTTCAGAATATAAGCACAGGGCCATAGGGAAAATACTTGCCGAATGGCTGCTTGATGGGTGTCCTGTAAAACCATTAACCAGCATGGGCATCCCTAGCAGGGATAACCCATTGAAAACCCTCCTTGACGCCTGCATTTCTGCGAAACGTACAGAATATGAGGCAGCACAGGCAGAGGCCCTTGCATTTCTGGAACAGGCCAAGCTGATTGCAGAGGCCTTGTGGGCGGAGGATAAATAAAATGCCTGATATTCCCCCTGTCCCGGAACGGCATGCAGTAGAACGTCTGTCAAGAAATGATCTTGCCCATCCAGGGCTGTTATTCGACCGCTACTTTCCCTGCTGGAGTAAAAGGTCAGGAAATATCGCACTTGACAGGCCTGTCTCCAACTCCCTGCAAAAATATTGCAATCGATTCAACACGTTAAAGAATAAACCCTGGTTTTTAGAGAAGCTTTCCAGGATTCATGAAGGACTGCAGGGAATAGTCCAGGAAAATAAGGGAAGGGAGATAGAATTTCGTCTTACCGGACCCCTGGCCATTGGACTCGGGCTGGATCACCCTACTGAGAACGGTTTCGTCTTTGACCGAGCGTGCGGCGTGCCATTTTTGCCAGGCACCTCCATAAAGGGGCTATGCAGGGCATGGGCCAGGGCGTGCGGCAAGGAACGGCATGTGGAAGATATAATGGGGGCTGACAACGAGCCCTTTACCAGGGGCTCGGTAGTCTTTTTGCCGGCATATCCAGCCACCTGGCCGATGCTTGGCATGGACTGCATATGTAATCATCACTTTGACTACTACAATATGCCCTATGACAAAAGAGGGTTTCTTAGGGGTGATTATCCGTGTCCTCTTGATATCGAGTCACCCGTCCCCATTTATCATCTGGCACTCAGAGCAGAAACAAAATTTGTATTCCGGATAATGTGCCTTGATAAAGGGGCCTCTTATCTCTTGGACCGTACGGAGGCCCTTCTTGCCGAGGCCCTGGAATATTATGGGATAGGTGCCAGAACAGCGGTTGGATATGGCACCATGGAGCCTGAAAAGCCTGTTGAAGGCAAATGGGAGGTAGAGACATTGAAAGGCGTTGTCAAGACTTTTATCAGCTACAGCCATGAAGATGAGGAGGAAGTTACCCGGTTCATCGCCAGGGGAGCGCCATTCGGCGTCACCCCGTGGCGGGATAAAAATGACCTCATGCCTGCAGTCGGCCAGAGCCTTGACAAGGAAATTCAACAGGCCCTCCTGGGAGAAGATATTGCGGCTGTTACCCTTTTTCTCTCTGAAAAATCGTGGAATTCGGCTTGGGTAAAAAAAGAAATAGATATTGCGAACCAAGCTGGCAAGCACGTCATTCCTGTAATCCTGGATGACAGTGAACAGATGAAGAGACAGCTCGACGAGTGGCTCAGACCTGAAAATCCCATATATATTAAGGCCACAGATGCTAAGGCATCCAAAAGCTGGATAAGTGCCATAATAAACGAGGCCTATGCAGACATGTCAGAAGATGTGGCGCTTTATCTCGGTTTCAGGGACAGTGCCATCAGGCCTTCCATCTTGCCGGAGTCCTGGAACCGTATGCCCGTGTTCGATCTAAGGAGTCCTGCATTCAGACTGGATGAGTCCCATGATCAGGATTTCAGGTCATGGAATCCTGAGTCAGAGACGGAATATTCGGACATGGAAGAAGCCGTTTCATTCCTGAGGCGCACCCTCGTGTCTGCAAAGAATATCTATGTTACAGGCCTGGCTCCTCTTGGTATTGGTGGCATGGTAGGAAAATACTGGGACAGGGGAAGTGGGCCTGTCAGCGTAATTACCTGGAATACATACGCACAAGAAGAGTGGCGTGTGGAGCGAAAGAACCCTTCAGATGACTGGTCTCCTGAAACCGGGAAGATGCTAACATTAGAAGATGACAGGAGAATAGGACACAATGCCAACATACTACTTGGCCATTTTAACCGCATAGACCAGTTCGAAACAGCGCTTTCTTGGGCAGAGGCACAGGATGAGCTTAAAATTGGCAGAGCCATGCGTTTCAGTTTTCCATCCAAAATCAATGCAGAGACCGCTGGCGAAACCGCCATGGAGTGCGCCCTCACCTTTGCCTGGGCACGAAAAACCTATAAACCTAACATTATCTACTGGTTTGCAGGCCTGCCACTGGCTCTTATGCCACTGGTCACGCACCTGACAAGAGCTACCGGTCACATTGTCTTCATGGATGAAAACAAAGCAACAGGGGCATATACAAAGGCCTTTACTCTGGTGTAGCCAATATAAAGAAATTAGCAGAACACTCTGAATACTATGCATTGGAGAAGCACAGACCACATTCTAACTTGATTTAATAAACTTTCTTCCCACCACGAAGCACACGAAGGACACGAAGAGTTCAAAATTGACATGGCCAACCTGTACATCACAGAGCAGCAGTCCATCTTGAGGAAAACCGGAGACCGGCTTCTGGTTGAAAAGGATGGAGAAATCATCCTTGATGTCCAGTGCCACAAGATCGACGCCGTGCTTATTTTTGGAAACGTCCAATTCACCACCCAGGCGGTTCACGAGCTGTTTGAGCATGGCATTGAAATGGCCATATTTACGAGACGGGGCCGCCTGGTGGGGCAGATTACTTCGCCTGCAACCAAGAACATCGAACTTCGCCTTGCCCAGTTCAGGCGTTTCGATGATCCTGCCTTCCGGCTGAAAATTGCTCAAAATGTCATATCAGGAAAACTGAAAAACTGCCTGGCCCAGATGAAGGGCTTCAGCGCCAATCACCCGGAGATCAACATCAGGGAACAGATTAAGGCCCTGAAATCATACTCCGACTCCGTTCCCAACACTCAATCCATTGAGGGGCTTCTTGGTATTGAGGGCAATGCGGCAAGGATATATTTCAATGCAATGGGCAGCATGGTGCTAAAGAACTTTGTTTTTCCTGGAAGGAGAAAGCGCCCGCCTCCTGATCCTGTAAATGCCCTCCTCTCCTTCGTCTATACCATGATATTTAACGAAATTTCATCCCTTCTGGATGGCATGGGTTTTGATCCATACCTTGGCTACCTGCACAAGCCTGATTACGGCAGGCCTTCCCTTGCCTGCGATCTTATCGAGGAATTCAGGCCCTTTGCAGGCGACAGGCTTGTATTAAACCTTGTAAACAACCAGGTGCTAACTCCTGATCATTTTCATTCGCATTCCACTGGCAGGGGCGTGTATCTCACACGGGAGGGAATGAAAAAGTTCTTCAGGGAGTACGAAAGGTTTCATGCAAGGCAATTCAGGCATCCGGATACAGGTGAAACAGTGACTCTTCGCCGCTGTTACCGTATCCAGGCTGAACAGATGGCCAGATGCATAAAAGACGGCACTCCGTACCGCCCCATGACGATTCCTTGATCGTGGCAACCGGAAGATATTAAACCAAAAGATGCACTACATAATTTCATACGACATCCCAAACGACAGGAGACGGACAAAACTTGCCAAGATGCTCTTGGACTTTGGAGACAGAGTGCAGTATAGTGTTTTTGAAGCAAGGTTGGACCAAGAGCTCT
>JALVJO010000140.1 GCA_027028245.1 Deltaproteobacteria bacterium | reverse complement strand
CCTTCCGCCTTCAAGTTCTGCCTTACCTTCCCGGATCAGTTCATGGACCTTCCCTCCATTTTTTGTCCTTTGAAGTCCCCTTTGGGCCCTGCTGTTTTGAGGGTCAATTGCAAGGGCTGCAAGAAAATGAGTCTTCGCCTCTTCTGAAAGCCCGAGTTTCAATGCATTTTCACCGTCTGCAAGGGCCTTTTCCAGGATCAGGTCCTTTTTTCGTTCAAGCCCTGAAAGCACCTTAGATGCCTCTGAAAATGTTTCCGCTGCCAGGGTATATCTTTTCTCTTTGAGAAAAGAGCTGGCCCTGTCTGCAAGGCCCAGGGCATCCTGGTAGTCTTTGCCTCCCCAGGCGGGCATGTTCAGAAGTTTTGCACGGGCCTTCTGACCAAGCCACCTCTTGCGGGCATCAAGGGCATCTTTTGCCGCTTCTGGTTTCTTTTCAAAGGTAGTGCTTGATGGGGCGGCTTTTTTTGAAAATACTGACAGGGATGGCGCTGTCTTGGAATCTTGTCTCACGGGAGTATGGCTTTTCATGCCTGGAAGGATCCAGACCACTGCTGCGGCAAGACATAAAAGCAAGGCCAGGGCGGTCCAGACAGCCAGCGGCAATACATTTCGGCGCTGTTTCCCGTTCTGCTCCGGAGGCCGGCCTGGCGGAGAAAGAAGATGTGTGTTTTTGTCCTTGCTGACAGGCGGATCACTCATTTCCTGGAGTTTTTTCTTCCTGGGATGAAGAGGAAGGCTCCTGCCTGGAAGGCCCGTCAGGGGTTGAGGTGGTTTGGGTGGTTTCTTCCACCCCGATGATTACAGGCAGATCCTGGTCCAGGCCTGTTTCCGATTGGTAGATTTTTCTCAGCATCTTCTGCCATCTGGCAAACTGTTCCTTTGCGGTTCCTGTAAGACGGACGGTTTCCCCGTTTACTTCCAGCACAAGAGGTTTTGATTCTGATGCAAAGGATTCACCCAGTTCTTCTATGACCTCCTTGTTCATCTTGGTTTCCTTTCGCATCTGTATGCCGCTGTAGACGGCTGCAGTGCCGCCGGCGGCCATTATGCCCCGGATGGGGTCTATGGTCCTTTGAACATCCTGGTCGGAGATGGCACCAAGGGCTATTGCGCCCAGGATGGCTGCAAAACCAAGGGCCTGCCGGGTAAGTGCATCGTGTTCTATCTGGTGCATGGTCATAAGCTCCTCTGCCCTGAACTTTCGCCAGTTCTGGTAGGGCTCCCAAAGCTGCAGGTAGTAGTTGTCGTAAAGGCCGGTCAGGGTGTCCATGAGTACCTGGTCCCTGGCCCTTATGGCACTTATGCGCTTCATCATGGGGTCATCCCTGGCCGGAAGCCTGGTAATGGTGAATTCATTCCTGTCATCCTTGGAGATATAGCGGCTGAACGGTTCCGGGGATACAGAGGCTGCGTAGCGAAGGGCTGTCATGGTGCGGATCCTTGCAATTTCACCAGGGGGCAGCCGGTTTCTGAAGGCCGCAAGATCGTTTGACACGGCATTGTAGAGGTCCTGGAAGGCGTCCCTTTCCCCCGGTTCCACGTCCTTGTGTTCCCGGGGAAGGCAGGTCTCGGAATAGGTCTTGTCCAGCCATGTCACGTTCCTGGAGTCCACTGCCTGGATGTGGACCACGAGCTTTTCGCCGTCAGACCATTTAATTGTCCCCTTTATCATCAGGTCGGCATCTGTTGTGTCATCCGGGACAACCCAGACTGCCCCCCAGAAGCCGGAACGCTGAAGGGTATTTTTCAGGTGGACCGGGATGTAATCGGCCTCTGCCATGCGGATTTCTTCTGAAAGCCCCTTTCTTTCGTCTGCATCCTCCGGAAGGGTACCCGGGTCAAAGACCTTTATGGCAACATCAAGCAGCTGATCGTCTTGTATCTCCCTTGCAGCAGTCACAGGGGCAACGTCCTGTTCTATGTTCGCGGTATGATGCGTGCCGGCACACGCAGTTAGAAGCAGTGCCGTCATCAAAAGGGCTGCACCCAAAGATTTTGACAACATCGATGTTGTCGAGGGGATGATGTGTCTTGGCCCAATAGAGGAATTTTGTGGTAAAGGGCCGGCCCTTTTGGTCATCTTAACCCTTCCTTGTATCTTCTATACTCTTCCCAGAGCCTTTTCTTGAGCCGGGGATCGGTTTCTTTTTCCGCAGCTTCCCTGAGCTGCCTTGCAACTATGTCATCGTCTTTTGATATGGGCGGCGGGGCAGCCCTGTCCATGTCCTGCCGGCTGCCATGGGATGCCTGGGTGTTGGTGCTGCTGCTTGTATTTTTTGGTTTATTATTGGTTATAGGGGTGTCTTGGGCAGGAGCATTTTCCGGGATTTTACCCTGCGTCTGGTCTTTCTCGTGGGCATTTGACGTCTGGATGCGGTTTTTCGAGGCAGAGGACGATGCCTTGGCCTCTTCTGTTTCTCTGTCGGAATCAAAGATGTCTTCGTAGGGGCCGGAATTCAGGCCTGTTGTCGCGTAATCTTCCTGGTTTTTTTCGTTTTTACTGTCTGTGGGAATATGCCTGGTGGATGCGATCTTTTTTTGTTCTTCAGCAAGAAGCTCATCAAAGCTTCCAAGCTCTTCATTCAGCTTCCTGTCAAGCTCTTCTACTTGTTCTTCAGTGGTTCTGGCCTTTGGCGTCTGCCAGCCTGGCAGAAAGGAGCTCGGGCCCGGGCAGTCCAGGTCAGAAACCGCCTGCCATCCTGCAGCAGCTGCAAGCTTTGCACAGAGGTTCTGGATGCGGGAGTCGAGGTAGTCAATGTAGCTGGCAATTTCAGTAAATGAGTTGGTGGAGGGCGCGTGGTTTTTCTTTTCAGATTCTGCAAGGTGTCTTGTGCGGTTAAGGATCTGGATTTCCCTTCGGAGGGAATCGGTATTCTTGGGGATACTGCTGGCATATACCAGATTCTTAGAGAATAAGGGAAATGATGAAAATGAAGGAAATAAGGGATCAAGAGCAAGGAGCAGGAGACAGGTCAGGATTGGCAGAGAAATTGGAAGCAGGATTTGGAATACGGTATGAGGAGAAATTCTTTTTGTTTTCAATAGGCGGCCAGGGTCGACTTGTTTTAGAGATTTAATCTTGATGAGGATGGTCTTTTTTCATTGTTGCGGGCCTTTGTTTGTCAAGTGATCTGTTTAACTATTTAATATCAATATTAATTTTGATATT
>JALVJO010000139.1 GCA_027028245.1 Deltaproteobacteria bacterium | reverse complement strand
TTCCGGCTGACGCGCATATACCGGGTACTGTGCCCGTTTTTCAGGGGAAAAGGGGTTATCCTTGCCATGCATCGCGTGGTTCAGGATACAGGCAGGCAGCGTATAGATGCCAACAGCAGGATAGAGATCAGTCCAAAATTCCTTGAGGCACTGCTGGGATTTTTCAGGACAAGGGGCTACGAGGCCGTTTCCATGGACGGGGTCTTTGAAAGGCTCATGGAGGGCAGCAGCGGCCGTCCCTTTGTCTGTTTTACCCTGGATGATGGTTATATTGACGCATACGAGACGGTTTATCCGTTATTTAGAAGACACGGGATACCGCTTACTGTCTATATTACTACTTCGTTTCCCGACAGGAAGGCAGTGCTCTGGTGGTACATGCTGGAAGACCTGATTCTTGCCGGCAAGGATGAAGTAAGGATACATGTAGGCGGCAAAAGTTATTCCTTCCCTGCAGGTTCTCCCAGGGAAAAGGAGAATGCCTTCAACGGCATCAGGGAGATATTCATGAAGATTCCCCAGGAAGACGCCCCGAAGGTCCTGACAGATACGTTTTCCAGGCTTGGAATCTCCCCGGAAGCCTATGACTCTTCCCAGATGGAATGGAAACACATCATCGAGATGAGCCGCGACCCCCTGGTCAATATTGGTGCTCACACGGTAAATCATTTTAACCTGAGACAGCTGGAACCATCCCGTGTCAGGCAGGAAATACTTGACTCAAAACTTGTTCTGGAGGCCAAAATCGGCTGTCCTGTTGATCATTTTGCCTATCCTTTCGGTTCCAGACTGGAAGCGGGACCCAGGGAATTTGAAATGGCCAGGGCCTGCGGCTTCAAGACCGCAGTGACCATGAGGGAGGGTGCCGTATTCCCGGAGCACAGGTCTTACACCCACTGCCTGCCCAGGATAGAGATAACAGGCCGGCATCAGGATCTCACCCTGGTGGACATGCGAAGATGCGGCGTGGTTTCCCTTTTCAGAAATGGTTTGAGACAAAGGGTGGTAACCTGTTAGAAATTGCCTCTGCTTCCTGAAAGGGGCCCTTTTCATGGTAATTAGGGCTGATGTTTCCCTTCCACTTCATCTTTTTACGGCTCATACTGCGGCTTATTGTACGGCAGCAGAATTTTTACTATAATTTCGAGCCTATTTCTCATTATCCTTTGGCTTTTTACAGGATGCAGGTGGTAAATTTGTTCCGGCACTCTGGTTGCCTGGTGGATCCGGGCTTGAAAAATATTTATGAGTTTCCGAAACGCTTCGGACATGCCCTTTGTAGCGTGAAAGCCTCCTTTGTGAAACAGCCTGCCCAAGTTCGGTGCCTTTTCTTGATACTGCTTTTTTTGTTCATTTTCACTTCCTCTGCCGTGTTTTTTCCCGGCATGAGTACGGCTGCTGAACAGGATAAACCCTCGGTTGAAATAGAAATCAAAGGTGTTGAAGGAAAGCTGCTCCAAAACATAAAGGGCTATCTTCGAATCTACAGGAAGAAGGACAATCCCCACTTCAATGTCCAGTGGCTCAAGTTTCTTCACAGAAGGGCGCCGAAAGACATCAAGGAGGCCCTTGAGCCCTTTGGCTACTTCAGTCCTGTGATAAAATCCTCAATTATCAAGGAGTCCGGCAACAAGTGGCGGGTAATTTATCAGGTTGACCCAGGCCCAAGGGTGGTGGTCCGCCAAGTTGATATCAAGCTGGAAGGCGAGGGAAGCACTGATCCGGATCTTCGAAAGCTCATTTCCTCCTTTCCCCTGAAGCCGGGGGATTTTCTGAACCAGGACCTCTATGAGAGGGCCAAGAAAGACATTATTCAGCTTGCACTTTCCAAGGGTTATGTTGATGTGAAGGCGGAGACCGCCCGCATCCTTGTAAATCCGGAAAACGCCACTTCCGTTATCCGTCTTTATTTCAATACCGGCCGTAGATATTACCTTGGGAAGATAAAGTTTCATCAGGATTTCATGGATCCGGGGCTGCTGAAACGCTATCTCAGGGACTTCCACCAGGGGGATATATTTACCAATTCCCTGCTCCTGGAAATACAGCAGGAACTAAGCAATACCGGTTTTTTCAGCCTGGTGGACGTGCATCCCCTGTTCGACCAGGTGGAAAACCAGCAAGTTCCTGTTGAGATAACTCTGCACCCGGCAAGCAGGAACCGTTTTTCCTTCGGGTTGGGCTATGATAGCGATATCGGTCCCAAGGCCTTGATTCACTGGCATAATTCCAGGCTTAATTCCCTGGGACATACCTGTGATGCCTGGTGGAGGATGTCAAACAAGAAAAAGAGTCTTAAGAGCGCCTACTGGATCCCGGGGGAAGATCCCCGTACAGATAAGTACGGCATCCTTACAAACCTTGAATATGAGACCACAGATGACACCAGGCGTTACACCGCAGATCTGGACGGCGGCTATTATTTCCTGTGGAAAAAATGGTCTTCCAAGCTGTTTCTGGAAGGCAAGGTCGAACGTTTTCATGAAAGCGGCAAGTCATGGACAATAACAAAGATGTTCAGCCTGGGCGGAAGACTTGAGAGGAGTTCATTTCCGAAAACGCCCTTTCCGCGAAGGGGCTGGCATATCTATTCTGAACTAAGAGGTTCAGCCGGACTGATTTCCGACACTGCATATATTCGTCAGCATCTCCGGACGCGTCTGCTGTTGCCTCTTTTCCAAAGGGGCAGGATAATGCTCAAGGGCAGGCTGGGGTTAGCCGGGGTAACGCATTTTTCCAAGTATCCCACTTCGCTTAAGTTCTTCGCCGGAGGCGACGGAAGCGTCCGCGGCTACAGGTGGAAAGAACTTGGTCCCAAGGACAGCGATGGGGACGTTGAGGGCGGAAGAAACGTGATAAGCGGCACCTGGGAGTTCGATTATCAGGTACTAGAAAAATGGGTTGCTGCCCTTTTTGCCGACGCAGGGAATGCATTTAACAGCAGCCTTGACAAGATATATGTGGGTACTGGTTTTGGTGTCCGGTACCTGACCTCTGTGGGCAGCGTGAGGCTGGATTTCGCCTGGCCGGTTAATGAAGACGGACGGGGTATGAAGCTTTCTTCCATGAAGTTTTATTTCGGTTTCGAGATAACCATGTGATGGGCGCCAGGGTATTAAAATGGGCTGCACTGGGCGGCCTTACGCTTTTGCTGCTGGTTGCGGCAGTGGCAGGAATAGCCGGCTTTTTGATTGGAACACCGGAAGGGCTGAACCTTGTCCTTGAAAAAGGCCGGGGCTTCATCCCCGGAGAACTGA
>JALVJO010000138.1 GCA_027028245.1 Deltaproteobacteria bacterium | reverse complement strand
AAATCTCAACACAGGATACACAATGACCATTTCGCTTGATCCTCTTGAAACCCTGAGGCAGACCTTTGGTTTTGATGCCTTTCTTCCCGGCCAGCAGCAGGTCATTGACAGGGTCCTTGCAGGCCGCTCGGCGCTTGCCGTTTTCCCAACCGGCCAGGGCAAGAGCCTCTGCTACCAGTTGCCTGCCCTGCATCTTTCCGGCCTGACACTGGTTATCTCACCCCTCATGGCACTCATGAAGGACCAAGTTGATTTCCTGGGCTCAAAAAACATAGCTGCGGCACGGCTGGATTCATCCCTTGCCTTTGATGAAATCAACGAAATTTACAACCAGTTGGACGCAGGCCAACTCAGACTCCTGTATGTCGCTCCTGAGCGTTTTGCCAATGAACGCTTTATCAGCCTTATCTCAAGACAGAATCTCTCCCTCATGGTAATAGATGAGGCCCACTGCATTTCAGAATGGGGCCACAACTTCCGCCCTGACTACCTGAAACTGGCTGAGCTTGCCACAACATTCAAGGTTCCCGCGGTGCTTGCACTTACTGCCACGGCAACCCCGAAGGTATCAGATGATATATGCAGGGCATTTTCCATCCGGGGGCAGGATGTTATAAATACCGGTTTTTACCGTCCCAACCTCACCCTTTTCTTTGAGCCTGCCGGCAGTCCAGACCAGGCACTGGTAAAACGCGTGGCGGAAAATGAGCCCGGAGCAACCATTTGCTATGTAACGCTGCAGAAAACCGCGGAACGCGTGGCCAAGCTTCTACAGGAAGCGGGGCATGACGCCAGGGCCTATCACGCGGGAATGAAAGATGAGCGGCGTCAGAAGATCCAGGACTGGTTCATGGAATCAGACAGCCCCACAGTGGTGGCCACCATAGCCTTTGGAATGGGCATAGATAAGGCGAATATCCGCTACGTTTACCATTACAACCTGCCAAAGAGCCTGGAAAATTACGCACAGGAGATCGGAAGGTCCGGGCGTGACGGCAAGGCCTCCACCTGTATCATGCTGGGCAGTGCCTCAGACCTGGTAACGCTTGAAAATTTCATATTTGGCGATACCCCTGACGGGGAGATGGTACGGGCCTGTATTGACCACCTGCTTGCCCAGGAAAAATATTTCTCATGCTCAATCTATCAGCTTGGCGTGCTTTTTGATATCCGCCCCCTTGTGGTAAAGACCCTTCTCACCTACCTGGAACTTGAAGGAATCATAAAGTCCACAGGGCCATTTTACGCAGAATACCAGTTCAAGCCGCTTAAAACATCAGAAGAAATCCTGTCCCGTTTTAAAGGGGAGCACAGGCAGTTTCTGCATACGCTCTTTACCTGCGCCACAAAAAAACAGGTCTGGTTCACCATGGACATCGACCAGGCAGTCCAGAAAACCGGAAGCCCGAGAAGGCGCATAATCACTGCCCTTGACTACCTTGAACAGAAGGGAGACCTGGAACTCAAGGTCTCAGGCCAGCGTCTAGGTTTCAGGCGCATTACAGGCCAGGACATTGACATCCCGGCCCTTAAGGAAAAACTTGTGAAGCGCTTTGTAACGCGCGAAAAAAACGATATCAGGCGCCTGCAGCAAGTGGTGGAAATGGTGAACCATGCCGGGTGCAAAACCCGTTTTCTCATGAGTTATTTTGGCGAAGACATAAAAAAAGACTGCGGGCACTGTTCCTTCTGCCTCAACGGGGAAAATACGCCCATGGAGCGGGACAAAGCCGGTGCAGAGAGACTTGATGCCGCACTCTTGAAAGAACTTCACGCCCTCAGGGAGCACTACACAGAGGCATTGCGGACCCCTCGGCAGATGGCCCGCTTTCTCTGCGGCATTTCCTCACCCCTGCTAATAAGAAACAAGCTGACCAAACACGAACTTTTCGGCTCATGTGAGGAAGTTCCTTTTGACTGCGTCATGGAACGTGTGGGAACCAGATAGAAAAAGATAAGTTAGCCAAGTCGGCTTTGCTGCAACGCTCAATTCAGATGAAAAAGTACTTACCTGCCTCTGCGAATTTTTTTATACCTCAAATGTAAGTCAGCGCTTGCCGACTTTAATCTTTTATCTCCCGTCCACAAAGGCATCCGTCCCAATCTTGCTGATGCCAGCAGGCGAATATCAACAAATCCAATACCTCTGCCATGTAATTTATGCTTTTCCACGAAAAAGAGGAATTCGTCAAAATCAATCACTGGCGCCTGAGGGAGTTCCTGAAGTAACGATAAGATTTCCTGTCTGTTTTTCAGGTTGCCGCAGCCAAGTTCACCAATTATATGTGGATGACAGGAAACCTCGCAGTTTAGAAGTAGTTTTTCCAAATGACGGTCATGGATAAAGATTCAGATTTGCAATCAATGCCCCTTTAAAATTGCATTCAAGTCTTTTAGGCTTGGGTTAAACAGTCAAGACACCTAAGATCCAGTTTACGGATCCTGAAGCAGAAATCAGAGGCAGAGCATGGCAGCCTATAAAATTCATCCAATAGTGGTGGGGACCAAGATCTTCGACAAGGGGATGATGACCTACCAGCATGACTACGGAAAGCAGTACACCATACCTATTTATTCCTGGTTCATTGAAGGCGGTGACAAGACCATACTTGTAGATACCGGCCTCATGGGAGTGATACAGTCCGAGGACAGGGAGAAGGCCATCGGTGGCAGGATATACACCTTTGAGGAGGGACTTGCCAAGTGGGGCCTTAAGCCTTCTGACATCGACATAGTCATTCATACACATCTTCACAATGACCACTGCGAGAATGACTTCAAGTGCACAAACGCCCGATTTTATGCCCATGAGCTGGAATTCGAATCCTGCTATAATCCTCATCCTCTTGACTTCCGCTATATGGCCGATTTCATCGAGGAGCAGGACCAGGCAGGCCTTATGATCCATCTTCAGGAAGACAAGGAGATCGCACCCGGAATAAGGATGCTCCACACACCTGCCCATACCAAGGGTGGCATGAGCGTACTGATAGAAACAGAAAAGGGCCTTGCTGCCATCAGCGGTTTCTGTACCATACTGGAAAATTTCTATCCACCCAGGGCAATCACGGCAATGGAGATGGAGGTAATACCTCCGGGCACCCATGTGAATACCTACGAGGCCTATGACCAGGTCAAGAGGCTGAAGGAAACGGCAGACATCATCCTGCCCCTTCACGAGCCCATGTTCTCTTCCATTGACACTATACCAGACCTTCTTCCTGAGGATTACCGTGAAATACACTGAGGGAAGAGCAGGACGCATATTTGTGGTCCGCCTGGAAGACGGTGATGTAGTACATGAATGCCTGGAAAGGCTTGCCAAAAGGGAAAAGATAAGGGCTGCTGCCCTCATTGCCGTTGGCGGTGCTGACAGGGGGAGCAGGCTGGTGGTGGGTCCGAGACGAAGCCGCCATGAATTCCCTGTAGACCCCATGAGTTATGTATTAAAAGACGCCGCGGAGATTACAGGCACAGGGACCATCTTTGAAGACCAAAACGGCAGTCCCTTGGTGCACATGCACATGGCCTGTGGCAGAAATGAGCGCACGGTCACAGGCTGCATCCGAGACGGCGTAAGGGTATGGCATATCCAGGAAATAGTCGTCATTGAAATTGAAGGGGCCAAGGCTGCGAGGATACTGGATGAAAAACTCGGCTTTAAGCTGCTGGAACCCCATGGAGAAAGGCTGTGAATTATCCTTTTATGTTGTGGAAGCGCAAAACCGGCCAAGGGCCGAGAAGACATGATTCAGGCCGCAGGAATACTGCCGGACTTTACCTGGGAATATTCATGATCATATTCCTTGTCTTTCTTCTCTTCCTGTCTCAGCCGCATTCCAGCCAGGCAGATGTCCAGGGGGACAGGACGGAAAAACTCATTGATGTCCTTCAGAAGCGCTACGACCAGACCATTGCAATTTCTGCCGATTTCAAGCAGAAGACCTATGCTGCAGGAGATCCGGACGGCATCTTAGCCCAGGGAAAGGTATATTTCAAAAGGCCCCATCTCATGAGATGGGAATACGAAAAACCGGACCGCCAGCTCATTGTTACCAGCGGAAAGGATGTATACATTTACGAGATCCAGGCCAGGCAGGTAACGATTCTTCCCAGGAAACAGTTTCTTTCCTCTGAAATAAGCAGGGCCTTTTTTTTCGGAAAGGGTGATCTCAGGCGCGATTTCAATGTGGTGCCCGTGCCGGAAGATTTTCCAGACCCTTCATGGTCCCTCTGCCTTGTGCCCAAGAGACAGATACCGCAGCTCAAAAGGCTGTTTATCACGCTGGATCCCAGGAGTCATCTAGTGAAAAAGGTCATCATAGAGGACCAGATGGGGGGTAAGACCATTATTGAATTTTCGAATATAAGGATTAACCGGGATCTTCCTGCAGGCCTTTTCAGGTTTACCATTCCAAAAGGCGTGGAAGTTTACAGGGGCCAATAGAAAGGATAACGAGAAATGAAGGACAATTCCAAGCTAATAGAAGAGATCAAGGCGCTTGCCAAGGAAAAAAATGCCATAATCCTTGCCCATAATTACCAGGTCCCAGAGGTCCAGGACATAGCAGATCTCACCGGGGACTCCCTGGCTCTGAGCATCCAGGCATCCCGTACGGATGCAGACCTCATCATATTCTGCGGCGTGCACTTCATGGCCGAGGCCGCAAGCATAGTCTGCCCGGAAAAGAAGGTTGTAATCCCTGTGAAAGAGGCTGGATGCGCCATGGCGGACATGCTGACGGCTGAACAACTCAAAGAGTTCAAGGCCAGGTATCCCGGGCTGCCTGTTGTAACCTATGTCAATTCTTCTGCAGCGGTAAAGGCGGAAAGCGACATATGCTGCACTTCTGCCAATGCAGTCCAGGTTGTCAAGTGGACCAGGGCCAGGGAGGTCATAATGACCCCTGACAGAAATCTTGCCGCATGGGTCAGGCGTCATACTGACCAGGTTGTCCATGCATGGAACGGCTACTGCCCCATACACGACGAGCTGGCCGTGAAAGAAGTAAAACTTGCCATGGAAGAGCACCCCGGGGCAGTCCTCATGGCCCATCCTGAATGCACGGAAGAGGTGCTCAAGCTGGCTGATGTAGTCCGCAGTACCAGCGGAATGCTGGATTATGCCCGAAGCTCTGACCGGGAAGAATTCATAGTGGCCACGGAAAACGGCCTGCTTCATGCCCTGCAGAAGGAAAATCCAGGGAAAAGATTCTATGCAGTATCTCCCAAGATGATATGCACGGACATGAAAAAGACAGGGCTTGAGGAGATCCTAAGTGCCCTTAAAGATGAAGCCCCGGTGGTAAAGGTACCAGAGGAGACAAGGATTCGTGCCTACAAGGCCGTGGAAAGGATGCTCGAGGTGCCAAGGGACTAAAAGTTTGTCCTCCATTTGTGTCACCGGCAAGGAAGGAGAGTGTTTCTTGAAAGGTTTCACCACAAGGAAGCCAGCTTCAGCCGCAGTTAAGCCGCTGAGATTGGCGATGTCTGTATCCGGGAAGAATTCGAAATCTGCACAGCGGCTTGGTGAACCTTGAAAGAAATACCCCCTTTCTTGCCCTTCCTTGTCCAGGGACAAACTGGGAATGCTCCCTTAAAAAAAGCCGGCACCAAAGGCCGGCCCATCCATGAAAGGTATCTTGAAATATGACCTGGCTCTATCCCTGCCTGTTTTTTTTGCTGCTGCCCTGGTCGGCCTCTGGGCCTTGGCTAGCCTGTTGTCGGCATTTATCCAGGCAGGCCCTATGCGCCTCCTAAAGAGATATTTCAAGACGGCTTCATGCAAAAAATCTACCAAGTGCCAGGATCAGGCCTGACGGTACTTGAATGAAAGACTTACCTTGACCCTGTACATTATTATCTTTCCTTCCTCAATCTTGGCATCCATCTCCTTGACTTCAGCTACTCTCAGGTCCTTCAGGCTCTTGCTGGCAGTGGCTACCACCTGTGCTACCGCATCCTCCCACGATTTTTCACTTGTTCCGACCAGTTCTATGAACTTGTAAACACTCATCCTTTCGCCCTCCTTTCATTTATTTTCTTGATGAAAAAATTATCCTTCAACAGGATAAAAAAGTCAAACCCCCTGAGAAAAAACCTTGTAGGCCCACCAAGGTAATGACACCATCAGGCCATTTAAAATATCGCCTGGTCAGCAGATAGTGTGCCGCCCCAGTTTCTTTGAGGCCGCTGCCTCTTCCCCCTGAAACTCGTCCTTTCTCCTCCTGACGGCCGCAAGCCAGATAACTCCGGTCCCCGGCCAGTTCCGGATTCTCCAGGTACTTCTTCACCTATTCCGGCTGATTCCCAGCTTCCTGCCTGTCTTTCGATGGCTCAACCCCTTTCCATGCAGCATCAGGATATCCAAAATGGTCTCCTTTTTTTCACACCAATCTCCTATCTCAGCCTGGGATTAAATCTGGCAACATAACGCCCTCCCCAAAAACACTCCAGACTGGCTCACTTTTAAACGACCATCTTTGGCTCAGTTTATCGCGACCATTTACACCCCGTTCCCGGCCGATCATACAGAGGCTAAGCTGCACCAGCCCGTCTCATCAAGCCGATAACGCAAAAAAAACCCGGTCGTCTCCGACCGGGCCTTTGCGCTTACGTATTGAACGCCTCAAATCTTGTTCTTCCTTCTCCGCACCGCCACAAGCCCTAGGAGCGCCGAGCCCAGGAGCCAGGCGGCGCCTGGGATGGGCACGGGAGAAACAGTGTTTTGGTAAAGATCGTTTATCTGTGCATCAGTAAGAACTTGGTCATAAATCCGAACGTCATCAATCAGGCCGTCAAAGTAAGAAGCAGGGCCGCTATCGCCTGTAATGCCCCCAATAAGAAAATGGCTCGCAGAAGTATAATTAGGGGTATAGCTAGTTTTGCTGTCTTCAACCGGTATCCCGTCCACATAGATTTTTGACAGTCCATCAGCATCGTGAACCGCAACAATCTGGTGCCAAGCATCATCATTAACGTCAGTAGTGGAAACCGGGCAATTAACGGGAGACGTTGCATCGTAAAAATATGCTTTGTTCGATTGGCCGTATGAGCCACTTTGGTTTATACCTATGAAATATCCATTCCAAGTCCCGGACCGGTGTTTGCTCAGGACGAAGGTATTGTCTGACGTAGTGCTGGTCTTAACCCACGCCACGATTGAAAAATCTCCGCTGTTAAAAGGTAAAACATTCCCCATGTCCACATAGTCGTTCGTTGTTCTGTTCAGACTGATTGCGCCACCCGCTATTCCTCCTGAAGGACTCCACGAAGCACTCCCATGTAAATTTCCGTTATAGCTTCCTGCACTGTCATGAGCAACTGTGCCGCTTGTCTCATCAAAATTCCAGTAGGCGACCAGAGACGCACTGGCAGATACAGAAAAGGCCAGCATGATTAATGAAAAAATGAAACCACTAATCATTCTTATCATAATCTTTTCCCCCTTCCTTTTTAATTTGTTTATTCCCCGTTACCTTTTCTTCTCCGTACCGCCACAAGACCCAGCAGGCCCGAGCCCAGGAGCCAGACGGCGCCGGGGATGGGGACAGGAGTAGATTCAATGTAAAGACCGGTCGTAAAATTGACCATGGGGTTTTGTTCAAAATCTCCAGTAAGGTTTTCATTGCCGCCAAGCTTTGCAACCACCGCGGCGTCGACGGTGATGGTATCTCCAATGACGGCGTTAATAATAAGATCGTCAATGATGTCGCCGTTAGGTGAATAGATTAACTCGTCGGCGTTAAAGACTTCATCATCATTATGAAGCACCCGGAAATTGTTGGGATACCCGCCCCCCAAGAGTGTTTCCTGAGTGAACAAATCGCCTCGATATGATTCCACATGAGAAAAAATATGGACAGTCACGGGCTGGCCTAGGGATTCTCCGGCTTCGGGGTTGATATTAAGAACGGTTTTAGCCCAGGCATCGGCATAAGAATGAGACCCTTCATTAAACGAATTATCGTTAACCGTGACCGCATGGAAACCGCTGTAAATTTCCCCGCTCAATTCCAACCCGGCATGCAGATCGATCAGCTCGCGTTGATCATATTCATCCCAGTAGACCATTATATCGTGCGCCAAAATTTCTGATGCATGGCCGTCTGAAATACTTGTTTCGGCTTGGCCCTGGCCGTGAAGTTCAACATACGACGAGTTTATCTCCCCGCTGGGATGGCCAAAGTTGGGTAAACCTTTGGTGCCATCAATATCAATCCCGGCCCCGCGCTGACCGAAGAAAAATGAATTGTCGGTGTCAATGCTGAAAGTTGACGCCCGGATGGGGGCTGCGCCCAGGCACAGCATCATGAGAACCAACGTCGCTGACATGACCACATAACCGCGGATCATTGACCGGAAACCATCGAGCCATTGAGTTTTCTTATTCATTTTCATTTCATCTCCTCCTTTCCCGCTGCCGGAAAACCGGGGACAGCTCCTTGTTTGTGCTGACCCATTCAGCCTTTCTTCCTTCTCCGCACCGCCGCCAGAATCATCAGGCCCGAGCCCAGCAGCCAGGCAGCGCCGGGAAGGGGAACAGCTGAGGTTTGACCCGTGATCGTGATGCCACTTTCAGAATACGCAGCGAAAGGTGACTGCAGGTGAAAACTCTCTGCCCGATGGCCGTTGGTGAAACCATCTTCCAGGTATCCGGATTAACCTGAATCGTCCTGCCCCCAGGATGTATAGAGAAAGGCTGTGTTGTAAGCATCAAAATCTTCAGCATGATCCTGCCAGGTTAAAGCCCTCGGATTAGATCCGGTACCTATAAACCAATTTCCTTGGCCCCATTTAATCCCCCCGACCCTGGTTGGTTTAAACTTCTGCGGGCTGCTTGCACTAAACTCCGCTAATATTAGTTCCAACCTTTTCTGCCCCTGAGAATCCATTATCATAAGCAAGCAAAAAAATCCAGTTACAATAAAAAACCTGTTATTTCATAAAATTTAAAATGAGAGCATGTTCACTATCCCTGTCTCTTATGCCGCAGTATTTACACGGCTGGCCATATCAATTGAAAACATCCAGCAGAGGCAAATAAACAGGCATAAAATTATAGCGGTCTTAAAGTATTGTAGTGCAAACAGTATACCGAATTAAAAGCTTTTTCTTCCAAAAAAATCGGGACTACCGGACAAAACGAACCATAATCCCATTTAATTGGAAAACATTTTCCCTCAAGGAAAAATATTTTCCATAAAAGTGGAAGGTGTTTTCTGCTTGGCGCCTCCTGACTCGGTTCCGGATTTACTCTACCAAAATTTCTCCACCCGCCCACAAGGCGGATGCGGTGCCCTGTGGCCGCCTGCTTCGGATCGACCTTCGCAAAGGAGACTCGGGAAAGAAAAGGAGTCGTGCTGGAATGTTTTTTGAACCAAATTATTGACCGGTTTGTGCTTGAAGTCTAGATATGTATGTTGTTTAATGCAATAAAAAAGA
>JALVJO010000137.1 GCA_027028245.1 Deltaproteobacteria bacterium | reverse complement strand
CCCTTGACAAGCTCCTCAAGGAAATACCTGATATCCCCAAGGACAAGGAGGTTATTGTAACCTGCGGAATGGGCTACAGGGGGAATATTGCTGCCAGCTATCTGCAAAGACATGGCTTTACCCATGTGCACAGTCTGGCCGGAGGCATGAAGGCATGGATCAACGCGGGTTACCCCGTGATCAAATGATAAGCCTACACACCAGGCTTGGGCTCGCTTAAAAAAGATGTATCGTTTAATGTAATAAGTCCCGAGAATCAGGCACTGTTAAGTGGCTGGTCACGGTTCCAGTCAACAGGAAGGCGTACCAGGGAGCCTTCCCTGTTTTTGAAAAGCAGAAAACCCTCCCTGCTGCCAAAGAGGAAAAGGTCCCTTGTTATTGCAACGTCCCTTTTACAGTAGTCAATTATCCTTCTGATCTTGCCCTCTTTCCACCACTTAAGAGCCAGGAGCCCGTTTGCGCTCTTTTTAGTGCCAAGGGTGGAAGATGCCAGAAGGTCCAGGGAAAGCCTGTAGCCAAGCCTTCTGTGTACGTGCTCGAGCATGTCCAGTGTGGGCAGAAGAGAAAGCTCCTCCTCTGTATAGGCGGAGAGCACCCTGTAATCAAAACGTTTGATATTAAAGCCGACCACCAGATCCATGCTCCTTAACAGGCTGAACAGGAAGGGAAGCTGCTCCTCCTGGAAAACGGCGTAGGAACGAGTCTTAGAATCCCAGAGCACGGCGCAGCTTACCCTCATGCGCTCGGCCCTGTGCCAGCCTCCTACCTCCTGAGCCGATAGCTGGGTTTCAATATCGAGCACGCCGAAACGCAGACCTTGGAGCAAGGACCGAGAATCTCTGGCTTTATGCTCTAACTTTTCTGCAGACGGAATTGGCCTACTCCTTGGTTTGAAAGTAGTATTTTCAACGGCATCCGAAAGCCCCTTTTCCACCATCTGTTTCCTTGGAGGAGACCTTCTTATCACAGAAGGAGAGAGGCTTTTTATTTCATTAAGCAGGAAAAACGCTGCCTCCTTGTCTATGGGCCTGTTTCCTGAGCCACACTTGGGGGAGTGCACGCATGATGGGCAGCCGTTTTCACACCTGCATGAAGAAATGGTGCTCTGAATAAGATTTATAAGCTCGTCACACCTTTCAAAGGCCGACTCAGTTAGGCCCACGCCGCCAGGAACCCCGTCATATACGAATATGGCGCCCCTTGAAAGCTGCGGATGAAAGGTGATGGATATGCCGCCAAGATCGTTTCTGTCGCAGAGAACGAAAAGGGGCATGACACCTATGCATGCATGTTCAAGGGCATGTATTCCCCCCATAAAGTGGTAGAGCCCTTTTTCGCAGGCGGCCTTTACACGGGCAGGAATCTCTATCCAAAGACCCTCGGTTTCAAAGCGCTGAGGCGGCAGATCAAGCTCCACCCTGTTTATGAGCTTCTGGCCCCGTATCTGGAGAACGTCGTAGCCTGTGACCTGATCCGTGACAAGGAGCCTGCCCCAGTGGCAAGTCGCGCCAAAAAGGGGCCCGCTCTTTCTAGTCTCAAGTATCTCCGTATCCTTTGACGCCCTTACCCTCGTAAAGTAGTCCACCCTGGCAGGTCTCACCTCTACGCGCCTTGTCTCAATATCGAGCCTTGCCACCTGGAAAGTCTGGCCGCGGTGGAGATATACTGCCCCTGGGTGAGTCTCCCTGAAGGCACGAAAGCCGTCTATAGAGCCTATGGTCTTACCATCTTCCAGATTCACTATCTGGTAGGAGCTGCCAGTACCGCGAAGATCCACGTCCTTTTGGGGATATTTCCTCATGGAAATGATCTTTTCCCCATCTGCACTCAGAAAGAGCCTTCCTGCCTCAACCAGCCTGCTGGCCTTTTTCCTCACAACCCTAGGTCTTAACACCTGCTCATTAAGCCCTATGGGGGATTCGCTTGCTGCACAAATCAGGTGTTTGGCGACAACCTTTGGGTTAAAGACGTTGACCACGGCCTTTTCAGAGGGCCTGTCAACAAGCTCCCTGGGATTGTTCACAAAGTATTGATCAAGTGCATCCTCGCCAGAGACCATTATTACCGCAGACTCCCTGCTGCTTCTGCCCACCCGTCCCCCTCGCTGCCTAAGCGACATGAGCGTGCCTGGATATCCAACGAGAATGCAAAGATCCAGCACCCCGATGTCTATACCAAGCTCGAGGGCGCTTGTTGAGATGACTGCAAGGAGATCACCCTCTGAAAGCTGCTTTTCGACCAGTCGCCTCTCCTCTGGCAAGAAACCCGCCCTGTATGCCGAAACCTTCTCTGCAAGGCCCCCTGCCCTCTGGCCTACCCAGAGGCTTACTAGCTCGGTAAGCTTTCTTGACTGGGTGTAGCATATGGTCCTAAGCCCCCTCTTTATTGCAGCAAGGATCAGGAGCACAGCTGTCTGGGCCGCCCCTGCCCCCTTTGGATCAACCAGGATTAGGTGACGCTTGCCCTTTGGTGCACCACTTCTTGTTACCACCTTGAAATCAAGGCCAATGAGCTCCCTGGAAAGCTCACCAGGGTTGCCCACAGTGGCAGAGCTCAGGATGAAGGTCGGGTCTGAGCCGTAAAGGTTGCAGATGCGCCTGAGCCTCCTGAACACCCAGCCCATGTTGCTTCCCATTATGCCCCTGTAGGTATGGACCTCATCCACCACTACGAACTTTAGCCCCTTCCAGAAGGCCGACCATGCGTCGTGATAGGGCAGGATGGAAAGATGGAGCATGTCCGGGTTAGTAAAGAGGCAGTTTGGCGGGTCTCTACGTATCTTTCCCCGCCTGTAAGAGGTGGTGTCGCCATCGTAGATAGCATGGGAAATCTCGGCACCCTCAAGATTCCTGGTCAACCTGTCAAGAACCTTTAACTGGTCATGGGCCAGGGCCTTCAAGGGGAAAAGGTAGAGTGCCCGTGCGTCTCTGTCCTCTATCATCCTTTCCAGTATCGGGACGTTGTATATGAGGGATTTTCCACTGGCAGTGGGGGTTGCAACAACCACGTTTCTGCCTTTCCTTACAAGGTCCATGGCCTCTGCCTGGTGGCTGAAAAACCTTTCTATCCCAAAGACTGAAAGGGCCTTTTCCAGGGCATTTGGAAGGGGGGTGGAAAGGGCCCCAAAGCGCGCCTTCTGTTCCTTTTCCGTGTGGGAATAGACAATGAGCCTGCCTAGGGTCTTTGACCTTTTAAAAGAGCT
This sequence comes from Deltaproteobacteria bacterium, assembly GCA_027028245.1. GTDB lineage: Bacteria > Desulfobacterota > Dissulfuribacteria > Dissulfuribacterales > QOAL01 > QOAL01. Next base: position 112 of record JALVJO010000137.1, on the reverse strand, counting down.
CAGATATTCGGAAACCGACGATGCATCCATTGAACTAGCTGGCCAGCTGTCAAAGGCCCTCCAGGTGGCACGTACAGTTTGCAAACCTAAGCACCCTCACGGAGTCGGGGTA
>JALVJO010000136.1 GCA_027028245.1 Deltaproteobacteria bacterium | reverse complement strand
GATTTCTCAAGGGAAAGGTGAAAAGATTCGAAAACGGACTTTCAGTCCCCCACATGGGCTGGAACGGCTTGGTCTTTGAAAAACCGTCACGGATCTTCAAGGGGCTGTCAGGAGAGGAAAAGTTTTACTTTGTTCATTCCTACTACGTATCCCCTGAAGACAGGGACGTAATCCTCACCTCAACTGATTACGGCACAAGGTTCACCAGCAGCATCCAGTCAGGGAATGTCATTGCAACCCAGTTCCATCCGGAAAAGAGTGGCAGGACAGGGCTCAAGATACTGGAAAACTTCCTGGCAGAAGATACTGCATCGGTCTTTCCGCCCAAGAGACCTTCGGCCACAAGACTTGCAAAGAGGATCATTGCCTGCCTGGACGTGCGTTCAAACGATGCCGGGGATCTCGTGGTTACAAAGGGCGACCAGTATGACGTAAGGGAACAGGGAGAGGTCAGAAATCTTGGGAAACCAGTGGAGCTTGCGGCAAGGTATTACAGGGAGGGAGCTGATGAAATCACGTTTTTGAATATCACGGCCTTCCGGGATTTTCCGCTCAAGGATATGCCCATGCTGGAGGTCTTGAAGCGCACATCAAGGGAGGTATTTGTGCCGCTGACCATAGGCGGGGGGATCAGGGATTATACGGACAGGACAGGAAGACGATATTCATCCCTCCAGGTTGCTTCAGAATACTTCCGCTCAGGTGCAGACAAGATCTCCATAGGAAGCGATGCGGTCTTGATCGTTGAAGAATACCTGCGTACGGGCATGGCAACGGGAGAAAGCTCCATAGAGCTGATTTCACGAATTTACGGCAACCAGGCAGTTGTAATCTCAGTGGACCCCAGGAGGGTTTACGTAAAATCGCCGGCTGAAACCAAGCACCACGTGATTGAAACATCCTTTCCAGGACCCAACGGGGAGAAATACTGCTGGTACCAGTGCACCATAAAGGGCGGCAGGGAAGGCAGGGACCTTGATGCCGTCACACTTGCAAAGGCCTGCCAGGAACTGGGCGCAGGAGAAATCCTCCTCAACTGCATAGACAAAGACGGAACCAACTCGGGCTTTGACCTGGAGCTCATAGAAGCTGTAACCGAGGCCGTGACCATTCCAGTCATTGCTTCAAGCGGTGCGGGAAGCCCTGAACATTTCCTGGAGGTCTTCCAAAAGACCAGTGCAGAAGCTGCACTTGCTGCCGGAATCTTTCACAGGAAAGAGGTTTCCATAAAAGAGGTTAAGGATTTCCTGGCGGCAAATTCCATTGAGATCAGAGAAATCAGTTGATACCTGAATCCTGCATGGCAAAAGTGGACAAAATGTTTTTACTCTTCTCTTGAGAATCTGATACCAGAAGAAGTATATGTCCAGATGAGAAGTATGGATACGCGCCATGCGGGATCCTGATATGCACCAAATACCAGGCACTTTTTTGTCTTGACAACGGGTGTAAGTTCATTGTTCGCACTTTGCAGGATGAAGGTGATGGATATGATACACCTTGGATGAAAGTAGATCGTATCGCCTCTGAAACGTAGGGAATAGGCCTGTTCCTCTGGGATCTGTGTGTGCTAAATAGTTGAAGGAAACCAGCGTGATTGTCGATATTGGCTTAGGGCCAAATCGTTAAAGATGAATGGTCAGCACCTTGGGTGCGGCCTTTCAGCCCCTGTTCTCTATGCCTCTGTGTTGAAAATATAACTATCCCAAAATTATTTGAAATTCTGAATTATTCGGTTTATGCTCCGAAAAAAATTTACGAAATTCGGAATAAGATAATAATGTTCGAAGAAGTAATAGTTGACCAAAATCCGCACTGGGAAGGTAAAACCTTTGATGCCGGCATCCCGCGTCAGGCCCTGAGAACAATCGAGGAATATATGGATGCCCGGCAAATAATAGCCATTACCGGGGTTAGGAGGTGCGGGAAGAGTACATTGCTTAGACAGACCATCAACTTCCTTGTAAATGAAAAGGGAGTGACACCTTCAAATATACTCTTTCTCAATCTTGAGAATCCTTTTTTCACAGCCTACCGGGATGATGTGGTCAATCTTGAAGTGCTATTTGCAGATTACCAGAAGCTTGCCGATCCAAAGGGGCGGATATATCTTCTTCTCGACGAACTCCAGTACTTTAAGGACTGGCAGGTCTTTGTAAAATCAAGATATGAACTGTCAGAAGACATCAAATTCATAATCTCGGGCTCCAACTCCCGTCTTCTTTCCTCTGATCTGATAACCCTGCTTTCCGGTAGGACCCTGCCGCTGACCTTGCATCCTTTTTCTTTTTCAGAATACCTTCATGCTAAACAGATGGAGCACACTCACAACAAACTGGAAATTCTACGGCAACGTCACAAAATTCGTCGATTTTGTGAGGATTATCTCTTCGAGGGCGGCTTCCCGGAAGTTGTTTTAACGGATAATACCCGGCTGAAAAAAGAGCTACTGGCCAATTACGCAAAAAACATCCTTTTTCAGGACATTGTCCCCCGCTTCAAGATCAAGAAGCCAAACCTTGTAGAAAAACTTTTCTTCTATCTTGCCTCAAACATTGCCTCGCTTTTCACCTATAACCGCCTTGGCAAAACGGTCGGGATCTCAGACAAGACCGTGAAGGAATATCTCAGTTATTTTGCAGATGCCTTCCTGCTTTTCAGCGTGGATTCTTATGCCTATTCAATCCGCCAACAACTCCGCAGCCCCAAAAAGATATATTGCATAGACAATGGAATGATCTCCTCCGTAGCCTTTGGTTTTTCCCGTAACTTAGGGCGCTATCTGGAAAATCTGATCTTTCTCCATTTCTTGCGTGGCCAGAAGCATTGCTTTTATTATAAGACTCAAAATGGACGGGAGGTGGATTTTCTGATAGCTGATTCTTCAGGACCTTTAGCTCTTTTTCAAGTAAGCGTAAGCTTGCAACAGCCTGCCACCCGCAAGAGGGAAATCCGCTCGCTGGTTGAGGCCTGTAATGAGATAGGCCAGAAACAGGCAACACTAATCACCGTAGAGGAGGAGGAAGAACTTTCCGTAGATGGTATCAATATAACCATACAGCCGCTATGGAAATTCCTGCTTTCTTCCTCATCCACCATCTAAGAGGTAGATGCTTGATTTGACCCTACCGGGTAGTAGGCTGTCCCGGGTTGCTTATTCCGATGAATTCGGCCGGCGATTCCAAGGCAATCCGGTCACTCATTCTGCCATAGACGGCTCTTTTGTAAATGGTCGCGATAAACTGAGCCAAAAATGGTCGTTTAAAAGTGAGCCATCCTGGAAGTTGGACCCGCTATTTATGTTTTTTTTGGGCCTTAGTCTGAGCACCAGTATGCCAGGCTGTTCTCCTCTGGATCTATCAGCTTCAGAATCCGGCTTCTAAGCTCCAGGAACTCTTCCCCGGCTGATACAAGGCCCCTTTGAATAGTGACCTTTCGCACGCAGAAGATCCCGTGATCAGAAGTCCGGCACCTGTTTTCCCAGGAAATGGGCCCTGCCTCACCTTGAATATCAGCAGGAACTGCCGTAACTTTGCACGAGTCCGGCAGGCTAAGATTATATTCCACCTTCAAGGACTCCTTCTTCCGTATGAAAAAGGGAGCCTTTCTCTTTTCCGGACAGGATGCTATGCCGTCGAGCTTGGAAATTCTCGGCACGGCAAGGACATACGAATCCCCCCTTGGAACATGGACTTCCCTAGCACTGTAGGACGCCTTGATCTCAACGGGGCCGGTGCGGGGATCAAGGCCGGTCTTTTTCAGCGGGCTCAGGGGCTCTGCAAGGGGATTAAGAGAATGAAAAAACATGGAATCTGCCACCTTCATCTCTGAGGGGGTAAGATCCTTGAACATCTTTCTGACACTCCTGGCATCTGTTCCTGACTGCCGGGTCTTGAGACTGAACTCCAGCCTTGATGGGTCTGCCAGATGAACCTGGTATGATGCTTGAGAACCTGTGGGTCGAATATCGGTCACGGTCTCAAACTCACCACCAGACAGTTCAAGGGCCTGCTGACCATCCATGCCTGTTACTCCAGGCGACATGTCCTTGGCATCAAATGAGTAAAATCTCTTTCCCGCCCTCACCACAAAGGTATCAAAAAGCTGTGGACAAAAACTGTTCTTCAGGCCCTTGAGCCAGATTCCCCTGGAGCTTGCCGCCAGAAGAAGCGGATTTAAGCCCCTGGACTCCAGGATGCGGTAAAAAAGCAGGGCCGCATCTATCTGAGTGCCGTAGCGTTTTTTAAATGTCTGCCCTGGTTTCTGAAAATGCAGCCTGGTCTGGAAGAACCCTATGGGCAGTATTTCAAGCCTTTCTGAAAGCAGGCTGTAGAGGCTGTCCGGATCTGGTGCAGCATCAAGATCGTGCGCAAAAGCAGCCCTTTTGTTCTCCTTGTCAACAAGGATGTTCCTGAACCAGGCTCCTACTTGTTTCCAGGAGGTAAAGCTTGAAAAAACAAGGGTGGAATCAAGGTTTTCAATGGGCGGACTGAGGGGATCATCGGCTGCCTTTTCAAGCTGCTCACCTTTCCATTCAAGTATTTTGCGCCCCTTTTCCCTGTGCTGGGAGAACTTGATCCTCTTATCCAGGAGCTGGAAATTAAGGGGCATATCTTCAGGCAGTTCCATGGTAACGGTCTTCTCCAGGCACGGATCAAGAAGAGCAAAGGACTCCATGCCCCAGAAGCCAAGCCGGGAACCTTTTTCTATTTCAAGCTCAACGGTGCATCCCTTTTCTACGGCAGGAAAATTTATTATCCTAACCCTTGCACCGGAGAAGATGGAGGCCTTCTGGGTGGCGGGATCAGCTATATCATTCATCTCCTTCTGGCCTACTTCCACTACGCGGCCGTCTGCCAGGATGGTCCTTGCCCCCTTGACCTTGACGGTCTCAAAGGCGCTGTTATAACCGAATCGGAAGTCGCCTCTATCCTTTTTGCCCTTGTAGGTATTGATTAGGGTCTTCACAAAAAGCGTCATGGTATAGCTGCCGTCTGGCTTTACGATGTAATGCTTTTTCACCTGCAAATTTACTGCATCCGGCCTGGGTAACTTGGGGGCGGTGCTCATGGCCCAGGAATTTTCCCAGGGGAAAGAAAAAGACACCAAGAACACTAGAAATACTGCAAGGCACATTAGTTTTGTTAGAGCACAGGAAAACATCTTCATTTTTCTACTCCTGGCCGCAGGGTGCAAAGACAATGGAGTTCAGGCGGGATGCACCAAGAATTGCCTGAACCTGGAGGATCTTTTCGTATTCATCCGGCGGGACTTCGAGTTTTTTAACAACGAGGCGTTGCTCCAGGGCAATCCCATCCTTCAGGACCGAGTAACTCCTTTTGAATTTCAAATAGGCGTCATCAATATCAACGGTTTCCGGAAGATAAATACGGCAAAAGGGCAGTTTCAGCCTTATGTTCTCCTTGATTAATGTTTCAAAGCTGTAGCCTGTCTTAAGTGGATACATTCTCCGGATAACAGAGGCCCTTTTAAACACAAAGCTGTCCATGAGTCCGGGCGATCCCGTTGAAGAAAAGGGATAGAAGACACCTGTTTTCTTGAAAGCCCCCGGGATTTCAAAACGACATCCAAAGGAAAAATTCCTGCTGTTGTCCCCGGGATCCGTCCATGATATCTCGTTGATCTTGAGTCCGGGCTGTTTCTTCAGGAGAAACACCCTCAGGAATTTTTCCTGCTCCTGCCTTGATTTTCTCATGAGTATGCTTCTGAACACCGTGTCTGAAAAGCCCCTTGTTTTTGTCTTGACAACCCCCTTCAAGCCGCTGCTGTCCAGGGTTTCTGTAATTTCCATGACAAAAAGATTGCTGCCAGGCGGCTTTACCGGCGTCAGCAGAAGCTCAGAGCCCTGGGGCACTGCAGGCAGACAGGAGGAATCCTGTTCGTAATCGGGAAGAAACTGCCTGCTGGTCTCCGAAGTCGGGTCCATGTAGACCTTCGGCCTTCCCGAAGGGTCCATTACTGCAGCTATTGCATGATTGAAATAGGGAACTGCGATCTCGGGATCAAGTTTTGAGCCCGCGCTCATGATTACAGGGGCGGCCTGGAAACCCGCCTCCCTCAGCATGGCCACCAGCAGTGCTGCCTTGTCCCTGCAGACACCGTATCTCCTGCTGAAAGTCAGACTCACATCATGGGGCTCAAATCCCGGCCTGTTTGCCTCTTCAATAATGCCGAGATAGCGGATTTTCCTGGCCACGAAGAAGAAGAGTGCATCCAGCCTTTCCCTTTCACTCTTTTTGCCCTCAATGAGCTTCCTGACCTCTGCCCTGATTTCACGGTTCACCTTGAGCTTGGGTTCAACCAGGTTGTAGTACCACTTGGATACATCCTTCCAGGAAGAAAGGGTGGAAAACAGGAGTCTCATGGCAACCTGTCCGGCTCCAGGCATAAAGGGCTCTGGCACCAGTTCAGGTATATCTTCAAAAGTCCAGCAGTAACTGGTTCGCTGCCCTGAGGTTTCCTTTTTGAATCCTACCCTGGCGCCCTTGCACCTGGCCTTCAGCATGTGATGCAGCGGCTTGTGGGATGGCAGGGTGATTGAAAGGCGTATGGACCTTGCCGGAAATGTCTGCTGCAGCACACCCCTGCCGAAAAAATGGCCCTTTATCATGGGCTTGAAGCTGTTTACCACAACGATGTAATGGATGGTATCTCCAGGGGCAAGACCAGGCACAAAGACATTCATGACCTTCCGGTTGGGGTCGTAGATATTCATCCTGCTTGCAGAGGCTGGATCTGTCAGGCTGCTGTTTTTTTTAAGATCAACCTGGATGGTTCTGCCGCCTGGCTTGATGACCTCCATCTTTCTGACTTCCAGCTTGGAATAGTTCTTATTAAGGTAGAAGTGCTGTACCTGCTGCCTTCTCTTGCCCTTTTCATCCAGAACAGTGATGAATACCTCGTCGGTGTCCAGGCTGGTACCGTTTTCCGATACCTCGATGTGTTCCTCTTCCCTGGCAAGCACACAATGGGCAAAGGGATATGAACCCCTGGTTGCCTGCCTTAGGAAATCATAAGAGGCGCACCATGGGGAAGAACTGAAAATGCCTTCGAGCAAAATAAGGAATATCAGACAGATCACTGTCCTGAAAGGGCCTAAAAAAGACGAAATCTTGTTCATGGTTTCTCCAAAGGAATAGACTTTCGGAAAAAATAACTCCAGCCAACCTTCAAGACTAATCTCCCCAGGGTCCTTTTCCCAGGAAAAATTGGCTGCCCCATGTTGAGCACCGTCCTTGAAAAACACGGCGGGCGGTTTTATGGTGACAGCTTATGGATTATGTTCTTACCTGGATAACCGACATTTTTGACTGGATCCTGGCCTTCATTGTAGTGCCAGTGTTTTCCACGAGTTCACATGTGCTGGAGCTCGTAATACTCAAGCCAATGGATGCTGCAGGGTTTCCATTCTGGCTGGAGATCGTGATTATCGCCTCCCTGACAGCCCTTTTGTCTCTTTTTATCAGGAAACTCCTGAGAATCGATGAAAAAGAAGCTGCGTTCCAGGAGGCCTTTCTCACCAGGAAACAGGCCCAGGAGCTTATAAAGGACGTGGATGACTGGAAAAAACAGGCCGTCTTGTATGATGCCAGCGACAAGCAGCTGGACGAGGAATTCAATACATATCTTGCCCAGCGTTTTTCAAGATATGGTCTGACCTATCTCATGCCCGTATTTCTGGTGCTTTTCTGGCTGGACAACGTAAGGCCTGCATGGCTGCTTGAGGCCCAGACGGGCTCTCCCTTTGCCATAAATCTTCCGCCCAACAGTCTCGGGATTCCCGGGATTTCCGTACCTCTGCTCTTTCTTGCAGTATACCTCCCAATAATAGCTGCCTATTTCAAATTCAGAAAAAAACCCAGGATAAGATTATCCGAGCTTGCCAAGCACCAGGAGCAGTAAACCTTCGGTGAAAGAAGCAACCGCCTGCAACATTTAAGTTGCACCTTTTAATAAAACTCACAGCAAGCCCGCCCGGGGCCTTCTACACGCTTTTTTCTCATTAATCATGTTTAACAGCCCGAAAATTCAGTTATTTTAATCCATGAAGATCCAGGGCATGTTCCCGGAAGGGCCTATCACCTCTCATTTGAGCGTCAAAAACTGCAACATCTTAGTTGCATTTCTCCTTTGCGGCTTGCAAAGGCTGAAATCGTCCTTGATTATAACTTATTAATTTTTAACCATTTTTTTTAAAAAGACTCCTTTTGTGAAATCAGGCATGATAATTGCGTATAAGTACACAATTATAAAATTAGGAGGTATTTCTAATGAAAAAGGATAAGATACCGGCAGCCACCATAATAAGGTTGTCGGTTTACCAGCGTTATCTGAAAAGACTCCTTAACAGAGGAGTAAAGGTGGTCTCGTCCAACGAACTGGCCACAGAGGCAAGCGTCAATCCTGCCCAGCTCCGCAAGGACCTGTCCTATTTCGGAAGGTTCGGCGTAAGGGGGGTGGGCTATGACGTTGCCTCTCTTTCCAGCACCATCTCCAGCATCCTGGGGCTTGTAGATGAATGGAGAGTTGTCCTTATCGGGACGGGTCCCATAGGCCAGGCCCTGTTGCGGCACCCGCAATTTGCCAAGCAAGGCTATCATTTCCAGGCCGTGTTTGACATAGATGAATCAAACGTGGGCAAGGAATTGGAAAACGGCCTCAAGGTCAGGGATATGGAAGAACTTCCTGGAATAGTGGAAGAAAACTCCATTCAACTGGCTGTTCTCGCTGTTCCTTCTGACAGGGCACAGGAGGTTGCAGATAAACTGGTTGAATACGGAATAAGGGGCATTTTGAACTTTTCGCCTACACGGATCAAGGTGCCTCGCGGAGTCAGCGTGCAGTATGTGGATTTCACCATCCTGCTGGACAGCCTTACCTACAATATCTCCAGAAACAGGGGCCAGGCACTTGATACCAGCGCAGAGGCATCAAAGCCCAAGTGGGGAAGAGAACACAGCTGGCCGGTTGTGCAGTCCAATATTCACGGACAGGAAGTGGGTTTGAGTAGTTAGGTGCAGCAAAAATGTTGCATGTAATTTTTCAATAAAAGAGAGAGGAGAAAGATTATGAAGAGAAAGTTTTTTATCCAGTTACTATCTGTCCTCGTGGTCCTGGCGTTTTCCGCAGTCAGTTCCTTTGCCATTGAGGCTACTGTTGCATCGGGAGACAGGGTAAAGGCCGGAAACCCTGTTACTGTAAAAGGCAAGATCGATCCGGGTCAGGATCTTTTCGTTGTGATATGCACGGACAAGATGTTCAAGCCGGCTGACTCCCCTGGCGCAAAGGAGAGAAAGAAGCTCCAGAAGAAATTCGGCGACACTGCAATCCCAACCACATATTACGTAATCACCAACAAGCCTGAAGACCTTGCCACCCCCAAGAGCGTGGCAATGGGCCAGACAAGCGGCCCCTTCGCCTTCCCGCCGTTCAAGTTCATGGTCAGGATCAACAAGATCAAGAAATGGGCTGATATCCCTGAATATGCAAAGAGCCTCCTGGGGCCCATCAATACCGAAGCCCAGTGGAAGTTCCTCACCTTCACCCATGAAAAGAAATTCGGCATCAACACCGTTGTTAAGGAAAAACCCCTGGGCGGCGGAACTGCCAGGATGGTCCTCACAGATTACAATGCCCAGAGAGAAGACTGGAACAAGGGTACTACTCTCAAGTTTGACAAGGCTACAGGCGAGTTCGAACTGACCATGACTCCCTACAAGAACCTTGCACCAGAAACCAAGCTTGCAGTCTGGGTAAACGGCCAGAAGGCTACTGCGTTCTCCATTGAGCCGTCCACCTTTTACTTCAAGACAGGCGGCTGCTACATGAATCCCCTGGTGGTTCTCGGCGGAGCATTTGTCATCGGCGTCCTCTTTGTCATCATGGGTGCTGCAGGCGGTCTTTTCACAGCTGCATACCAGATTACAGTCATTGGAACAAAGGGACCAATCGGTATCAATGCCGCCAACACCATCAAACCTACTAACCTGTTCCTGACCCTTTGTTCACCTCTTACAGGCCTTATCAGCTACTTCAAGTCCAAGCGTTTCGCCTGGCCGGTGGCCATATTCTTTGCCATCGGTATTCTCATCGGCGCCTTCTTCATTGGACCAACGTTTTCAGCCAAGTACCTGCCACTGAAGGCCTACAAGTTCTACCTTGGAATTATCTGTCTGCTCATCGGCTTCAAGCTGTATCACGAAAGTCTGCCCAGCACCATTGAGAAGAAAAAGGCCCTCAAGGCCATTATCCAGAAGTTCAACAAGGCTGTTGAAGAAGCCAAGAAGACAGGAAAGGCCGCAGAGCTTGGAAAGGTTGAATTCGATAAGTTCAACTTCATCAAGTTTGACATGAGGTTCTGGGGAGAGACATTTGTTGCCAAGCCTCTGACCATGCTCCTCGGCGGTATCATCATGGGAATGATCGCATCCTCCTTCGGCGTAGGCGGTGGATTCATGTTCATGCCATTTATGACCACATTCATGGGATATCCCATGTACCTGGCCGTTCCTATCGCACTGGCAGGGACCTTTGCCACATCCCTGGGTGGTATTTCCAAGTACATCCTCATGGGTTACCAGCCTGACTGGATCATGGCAGCATGTATTGCCGGCGGCGCCATTGCTGGCGGTATGGTAGGCCCGAAGATCCAGAAGAAGCTTCCTGAGATCTTCCTGAAAAGGATGCTGGCCCTTGCACTTATCATCGTCTTCATGAAGTACACGAAGCTTCTGCCCTTCATGAGGTAAACATAAATCCTGTAAATAGGGATCAACTGAAAAGGCCGTCTGCAAAAACAGGCGGCCTTTTTATCATTCTGTTCTTAGGCGAAAATTTTCTCCTGCCCTAGGGAAGCACCAAAGGCATTCGGCATATTATTTTTTCAGCCAGTCAGCGCTGGGAGCGTTCCCAGTTTGTCCCCCATTTGTGGCACCGGCAAGGGAGGGGTGTTTCTTGAAAGGTTTCACCACAAGGAAGCCAACTTCAGCCGCAGTCAAGCCGCTGAGATTGGCGATGTCTGCATTCGAGAAGAATTTGAAATCTGCACAGCGGCTTGGTGAACCTTGAAAGAAATGCACCGATCCTTGCCATTCTTCGTCCAGGGACAAACGGGGAATGCTCCCGGCAGCGCCTGCCACATTCACACGCAATGAAACAGCAGGACGCATCCCTGCCTGATGATAAAGGCTACGACCCAGGCCAGCACCATCAGGTAGCTTACGCTGAAGATTGTCCATCCCACAGAACCGGTTTCACGCCATATGGTAACAACTGTCACCAGACAAGGCACATAAATAAGCACAAAGGCCATGAAGGCAAGGGCAGTTGCCCTGTCAATACCGCTGGCCTTCAGGGCCTTTTTGAGGCTGGCCGAGTCTTCCTGCCCTGTCTGATACAAGACCCCCATGGTACTCACCACCACCTCCTTGGCCACAAAACCTGTCACCAGGCTCACCCCAAGCTTCCAGTCAAACCCAAGGGGGGCTATAAGGGGTTCGATGCTGTGACCTATCCTGCCGATATAGCTCTTTGAAAGCCGCTCCTCCTCCATGGCATTCCTGAGCCTTTTAAGTTCTTTCTCAAGGGCTGCCATCCTGGATGAGTTGACAGCTGTGGCCCCTCCGCTGCCCCTTAGACCATTTATTTCTGAAACCGTCTGCCTGATCTTCTGATCATAGTCCCTTGAATAATCAATATGCCTTGGAAAGGCACCGAGAAACCATATAACAATGGAAAAGGCCAGCACCACGCCTCCCATCTTCTGGAGATAGACCTTCCCCTTCTCCCACATGTGAATCAGCACACTCTTGAGTGTAGGCAGCCTGTAGGGCGGAAGCTCCAGTACAAAAGGCGCACTTTGCCCCTTGAATATGGTATGGCTGAACAGCTGGCCCACAAGTATGGCAAGAACTACCCCCAGTATGTAAATGCCGAATATCACGTTTCCGGCAGTTTCAGGGAAAAAGGCGCCGGCGATCAACACGTATACAGGAAGCCTGGCCGAGCAGCTCATGAGGGGATTTATGAGTATGGTCAGGAGCCTGTCGCGCCTGGTCTCCAGGGTACGGGCTGCCATTATGGCAGGCACGTTGCACCCGAAGCCCATGAGGAGGGGGATGAAGGATTTGCCGTGAAGGCCGAGGGTGTGCATAATCCTGTCCATGATAAATGCAGCCCTTGCCATGTAGCCGGTATCCTCAAAGAGGCTTATTCCCAGGAACAGGAGCAGGATATTGGGCAGAAAGACTATAACTCCCCCAACGCCTCCTATGACGCCCTCCACTATCATATCCCTGAAAAGTCCATCAGGCAGGATGGCGGCAGCCAGCCTGGCCAGGACATCCACCCCCTTTTCTATCCACTCCACAGGATAGGCCCCCAGGGTGAATGTGGCCTGGAACAGGAAATACATGAAAAAAAGAAGTATTGGAAAGCCCAGGACCCTGTTTGTGAGCACCTGGTCTATCTTGTCCGAGATGGTCTTCTTGGCCACGGGTGAAAGGCGCATGGTCTCCTTGAGGGCACCTGAAATGAAACCGTAGCGGGCCTCTGCTATAACGGTCTCCGCATCCTCCTGAAAGATAGAAAGGATGTGGCTGCGGCTCTTTTCCACCTGGGACATGATAAGATGGGCGGCAGGGGATCTCATCACCCTTTCTTCTACTATCCGGTCCTTTTCAAGGAGCTTTACTGCAATCCACCTGGGATAGTAACTGCTGTTCAGCTCTGGGTCCTCTTTGAGGCATTGACGAATCTTTTGGACTTCCTCTTCTATCTCCCTGCCGTAATTGATGTGGATGTGCCTGGAGGTGGGGTCCTTTCCTTCTACTACCTCCAGGACGGTATCCAGGAGCTCTTCTATCCCTTGGCCCCTGGTCCCTACTGTTTCCACAATGGGCACGCCCAGCAACCTGGAAAGCTGCTGGTAGTCTATTTTTATGCCCCTTGCCCGGGCCACATCCACCATATTCATGGCAAAGACCAGGGGGATATTGAGCTCTATGAGCTGGACGGCCAGATAGAGGTTCCTTTCCAGGTTGGAGGCATCGAGGATATCCACCACAACGTCCGGATGTTCTTCAAGTATGAAGTTTCTGGCCACCACCTCTTCCACGGAATAGGCAGTGAGGGAGTAGATGCCCGGCAGGTCCACAACTGTAATCTTCCTGCCCCTGTGCACCAGATGGCCTTCCTTTTTTTCAACTGTGACACCTGACCAGTTGCCTACCTTCTGCCTGGCGCCTGTGAGCTGGTTGAAAATGGTGGTCTTTCCAGCATTCGGGTTGCCGGCAAGTGCAATGGTTATTTGTTCTGCTGCTGATCCCATTATCACTCCGGTCTGCCGTAGGTGGACACCGGGATATCATCCACCCGGAACGCAGTGGCCTTGAAGATGGCTATCTTTTTGTCCTCATGGTCGGTTATGACAGCATAGTAGGTCCCTGTCCTCCTGCCCTGAAATTCTTCCCTGCATACCACAGTAACCCTTGCACCCTCCCTGACCGGCCTGAAATAGTTCATGGAGGCCTCTATGGCCAGGGCCATCCTGCCATGGCAGTTTGCGGCCAGGGCAAAGGCCACATCGGCCAGTGCAAAAAGGGCTGCCCCGTGGCAGAGCCTTGCGGCGTTCAAATGATCAGGGCCTACTTTCATGGAGACCCGCGCCTTTCCCGGAGCAGTTTCTTCTATCTCCATGTTGAACAGAGGGATAAGCCTGTCATTCTCCCTGATATGTTCTGTTACCTTGGCAACTGTATCCATCCTGCCTCTCCTGTCACTTCATGCTTCTTGAAAAGAGTTTTTCCCCGAATGTAAAGATCAGGAAAAAGACCGCGGCCACGAGTATTATGGTGGCACCGCTGGTAAGATTATATCTGTAAGACAGCCAAAGGCCTGTAAAAACAAAGAAGATATTTGCAAGGCACGAGTATGCCATCATCCCTGCCAGGCTCCTGGAAAATCTCTCGGTAAGATAAGGGGCAATGGTAAAAAGCGCCATTACAAGGATCAGACCCACCACGCGTATTGTCATGACCACTGCCAGGGCCACCAGGGCCAGAAAGATGAAATGGAACAGCCTTACGGGGACACCTCTCACCCTTGCAAATTCCATATCATAGCTCATGGCCAGGAATTCCTTGTAGAAGGCACACACAAGTGCGATGGTTGCCGCATCCACACCGGCCATGATCTTTATATCCGATCCCGGCACTGTCAGTATGCTGCCGAACAGGAAACTCATCAGGTCAACGTTGTAACCCGGGCTTAAATCTATGAGTATGATGCCTATGGCCATTCCTACTGCCCATAGGACCCCTATAAATGTATCCATTCTTTCCCTGCGTTCTGCCGTAAGGGATGCCATGATAAGGGCGAAGAAAAGAGAAAAACCTATAATGCAGGGAAGGGGCGGCAGGTTCAGAAAAAAGGCAAGCCCTACCCCGCCGTAGGCTGCGTGGGCTATACCACCTGCCAGGAAAACGGCCCTGTTCACCACAACAAGGCTGCCTATCATTCCGCATGCCGCAGCGGCCAAAAGGCCTGCAATAACGGCATGCTGGATAAATGGCAATGAGAGGATATCCATGGCCTAATGCCCGTCGTGCCTGCCCAGGACCCTGTGCGGCAGACCGTGGGCAACCATTTCCACCGGGCACGTTTCTCCTTTTCCCATCAAGAGTTCTGCCATGTCTGGGGTAATCTTGGGCTGATGATGAAAGAAGACGGTTTCGTTTACGCAGATGACAGATTTTACGTAACGAGACAGCAGGCCCACATCATGGGTTACAAAGAGAATGGTCATCATCTCGTTGAGTCTTCCGAGCAGGTCAAAGAGCCTGGTCTGGCCGTCTATATCTATGCTGGCCATGGGCTCGTCCAGAAAGAGCACCTCTGGATCAGAGACTAGGGCCCTGGCCAAAAGGGTTCGCTGAATCTGCCCTCCGGAAAGATCCCCCATTCTCTTGTTCGCGTGCTCCTCCATGCCCACCAGCTTCAAGACCCTCCTGGCCGCATCCTGGTCTTTGCTGGAGAACCTGCACCCTAAGCCGGAAAGCCCCAGTCTGCCAAGAAGTGCAGTCTCCATGACGGTAATCGGGAACCCCTTTTCGCCAGTGCTGTACTGTGGCATGTATCCTGCACGACGGCGCGTCTTTTCCGGATCATCACCAAGCAACCTCACGGTGCCGGTATCAGGCCTTAAAAGCCCCAGCATCAGCTTGACCAGGGTGGTCTTGCCACCTCCGTTCGGACCGATTATGGCCACAAAATCACCGTGTTCGACACGTACGTTTACATCTCTTAGAACAGGGGCTTTGTTGAAAGAAAAAGAGCACTCTTCTATTTCTATGTCAGGCGGTTGTCCAGGGTCTGGAGACAGCTTTCCAGGAAGGTCATCTGCCATGGGAATCTTCATTTGAGGGCCTTTTTGATCTTTCCGGCAACGGAAAGCAGATTGGCTGCCCAGTCGTAGGCCAAGGGATCTGCCGTAACCAGTACAGCCCCTATGGAATCGGCAACAGCCTGGGCACTTCTTTTTGAATATTGAGGCTGTATCAAGATTGATTCTATACCCAGTTTTTTTGCAATGCCTGCAAGCTTTGCCAGATATGCCGGCTTGGGTTCCTTGCCCTCCTGCTCAATGGCTATCTGCTTCAAGCCGTATGCCCTGGCAAAATATCCCCAGCAGGGATGATAAACCATGAATATCCCCTTCCTTGCCTGCCCGACGCCTGAGGCCTGAAACATCTTGAAGATCTCGAGATCCAGCCCTGCAACGGACTGAACGAAAGAAAGGTATCGCCTTCGGAAATATTCGGCATCTTCCGGCCTTTTCTTTATAAGTGCCGTCACTATATTCCTGGCTTGGATCATGACCAGGGGGGGAGAAAGCCATACATGGGGATCCATGATCTCTTTGTCAGAAGGGTGCCGGGCTTTACCCCTGCCTTTTTCATGGCCCATGGGAAAAAGCCTGATCCCTTCCTGGGTTGGAACTATATCAAGCCTCGGATTTATTTCCTTAAACCGAGGCAGCCAGCTCTTTTCAAACGGCACCCCCACTGCAAAATAGACCTCTGCCCTGCCAAGCATGACCATCTGCCTCGGTCTTGGTTCATAAGAGGCAGGGTCAGCACCTGGTTCAACCATGACGGACACATTCACCCTGTCCCCGCCTATTTTCTCAACGAAAAACTTCTGCGGCAGAATACTTACCACAGCATCCACTTTCTGGAAGGCCTGGAGCTGACTGCACCAAAATACCGCGCACAGAAGCACAAAGGGTAAGAGACCTGCTTTGAAAAGCCTCAAACGGTTATAAAAGGTGATATGGTTTTTCATAAGAAGGCCCTTTCTCCCCTGCCCAGATTTGCCCTGTAGATGTCCTGGAATGGACAAAAATCCTGCCTTATTGCATTCTTTTAACGCAGGCCGGAAACAAACCAATTGTTATTGCAACAAAATTGCAAGAAAGTCAAGAAGATTAAGACAGTGTAGACAAAGATGAGTTTGTCTTCTGGGTGCAAGAATTTTATATGCTGTACTGATTGTAAGAATCAGTCGGCAGGCAAAGCAATAGTGAAGGAAAAAATACTTCCCTCACCAGGAACACTCTCCGCCCAAATTACACCTCCATGAAGTTCCACCAGGTTTTTGCACAACGCAAGCCCAAGACCTGTACCCTTATATCTTTTTGCACGCGATGAATCGACCTGTTCAAAAGCGTCAAAAATCTTGTGGAGATGACTTTCATCTATTCCGATGCCGGTGTCTTTTACCGAAACAGCCAAAAATTTGTCATTGGGATGGCCCTTGTCCATAATGTTATCATTACAGAAGTCTTTGGGAACATTTTCTTTCATCCAGGACCTGGTTACAACCTTGGCTTTCAATGCTATTTCCCCATTGTCCGGAGTAAATTTCACTGCATTTGAAACCAGGTTGTATGCAATCTGCTTGAATTTTTGTTGATCGGCCTTTATGACCTCAGGAACAGATTCATCTATATGAAGCGAAAGATTGATATTGTGTTTAATGGCCTTATAGCGAATCATGGTAAGGCTGGACTCCAGGATGTCCTTCACCCTGAGAGTTTCCACTATAAGCTCGGCCTTCCCCGCCTCTATCTTGGAAAGATCCAGGATGTCGTTGATCAGACCGAGAAGATGCTTTCCGCTTTCAAATATGTCTTTAAGATAATCTTTCTGCTCATCGGTGAGCTTGCCCAGGTGCTCGTCAAGAAGCAGCTCTGAAAAACCCAATATCGCATTTAAAGGAGTTCGAAGTTCGTGGCTCATGTTGGCCAGAAAGTCACTCTTCATCCTCGATGCCCTTTGAAGTTCCAAATTGCTGTGTTCAAGTTCCGCCGATTTCTTCGAAAGGTCTTCAAATATCATGGCATTGTGAATTGCTACGCCTAGTTGCTTGGTGGAATTGCTCAAGAAGGTCAAGGTATAATCGTTTGGCTGCCTTGGGCCGAGAAGGACCAAGGCCCCGATCCTCTTGGTTTGAAATTCCAGGGGAAAGGCTACAATCACCAGGGGGACAAACATACCCCTTTCTGGATCATGGTCTAGTTTTTCTATGGAAGGCTTTCCGCTGCAGACGACCCTTTTCGCCTCCTTCATCCCGATTCGCTCCATTTGAGACAGATACGCTGCATTCTGCCTCTGCCATTCCTCGGTCATGGCGTCCTTATAAACTCCCTTCAAGGTTAAGCCCCGGCCTCCTTTTTCCCTCAAGAAGACCGCACCCCATAACATTCCTGATACCTCTGACATTTGAAAAAGGCATGTTGCCAACATTGCGCTTACATCTATGGTATTCATTTGAGTGACAAGTTCACTGTAAGCCTGCTGAATCTTCTTCTGGAGCCAAAGCTTTTGTTTTTGAGCTTCGCTTAATTTCAACGCCTCTGTCCGAAGTTTCACCTGCCTTTCCAGCTCTTGCCTTTTTTCTTCCAGCTCTTTATCTCTGTTTTGCAGCTGTTCAAGCATGTTGTTGAAGCCATCCATCAACAATCCTAATTCGTCGCTACTTCCATGAGTATTGACGCGCAGCGAAAAATCCTGCTTCTTCTTCACCTTTTGCATTGCAGCTGCAAGTTGTTCAATGGGCTCTGAAACGATCCTCTGCAACCTGGCAGATATGAAGTAAGAAATAACAATAAGGCCTGCCATTATGAAAAAAACAATTAAGGTGAAAAGCTTGATATGCCTGTATATCCAGCTTCGGTCTGCCTGTACCAAAAATGCCCCTATCAATTTGTTATTTATTTTGACTGGAACGGCCACTAGAATAAAGCCCCTGGATTCCGCCCTGTCTGGTTGGTACAGATAAGCACCAGAACCTATCTGAGGTTTTCCAAAGAGCCTTTCTATATCTATTTTTTCAGGCAGCTTTTCCTTGGAAGACACCGAATATTTGGAAAATAACCTGCCGTCTCGGGAATAAATGGCCGCTGCAACAATATGAGGTTCTGCCTTTAGAGCATGGAGGAGTTCCTCAGCCGTTTCCGGAGATTCAAAGCTCAGGGCAGCAGTACTGTTTATCGCCGTGATTTCTGCTATTGTGGAAAGGTTGTGCAGTACGGACCTTTTTATAGAAAACGCTTCATTTGCCAGAAGAATCGCAGAAACTACCATTATCATGAGGCCTGACGTAGCAAGGATAATAATGGTCAGCTTCTTTTTAAGAGGGAGTTTCCGATAATCTATCAGCATCATCTAACTCCCCCTTCTTTTTCAGAAAATATCCCGGCAACCTTGAGCAGCTGAGCATTAAAGGACAGCCCGGCCTGTTTTGCTGCCGTCATATTGATAAATATTTTTATGCGCTTTTCTGCCTGGATTAAAGCTACGATACCCCCCTTTTTCAGGAAGGAAAACGAATCCCCTATGGTGAGGACCCGATGATCATTGAGTCTTTTTAAAAATTCTGTACTTAGTTGATCGGCAACGGATTTATCTGCGTAAAGCACGTTGCAGTAATTCACGTCCCCAGGAAATCTGGTATATCTTATTTTGAAAAATCTGCCTTTTAATTCGTCGCCCTCGGTCAGAAGTTCCAGATTACGTGCCACCTCACGGTCACCAAGAACAACAATCAAGAATTGGTTATCCGTGTTTTGTTCATAGGCATTTGACCACTTGATGAAACTGGTCAGATTGTAAATGAAAGCTGCCCTTACCTGATCCGCCTTGACTGTAAGGCCCGAGGAAACTGAAAGACAGAGGGTAAAAAAAAGGCCAGAAAAGACCAGTAGCTCAATGGCCCAAAAAGAAAAAAAACTTTCTCTTTTCTCTTTGAACACTAAAAGTGCCACGTTATTTTTCCGTAAAAGCTTCGCGGAACCTCCGATGAAGCAATTCCTCCGATATTAACATATTCAGGATGACGATTGTCCAGCATGTTCTGCAGTTTCAGATCAACTGATAAATGTTTAAAGGGATGATATCCAAGCCTGAAATCCAGACGAGTATAGCTTGGAATGTCCATTTCCGGCAGGGAATCAACATAAAAGAGCAGGGTATCGAACTGCACGTTGTACGGCAGATCCATGTAACTGCGCATGGAAAACTGATTCCTTGGGATATTGCCTTCATCAAGTTCAAAACCAACCATCTCTTTATCTGTATGAATTCTCATCTTCAGCCATGAATAGTTAATGCTTGCCTTCCACCACCTCGTCAACTGCATGGTACCGGACGCTTCAAGGCCGTAACTGTCCTCGTGGAACTGGTTTTTTATCTCCAATGGGATAACGCGAACGATATTCTGTGTTTCATAATCCTTCTTTTGCGTGGGTTCAGCCGGTATGGTAGCCCTAAGATCCCGATAAACATTATAAAAAGTGGATATATCAAAGGAGAAACGCTCCCGGGGCGTTATCCTGTATCCTGCCTCATAGGAAATTAATTCTTCAGAATCAAAATCATCACTTCCCTTGATAACAAATATGTTGTCTATTGGGCCTATTTTAATTTCATTGAGCAGCAAATTCATATCGCGATCGGCCCGGGAAGGGGTCCTCACCGCCCTGGAAACGGCTGCCCAAAAGGTCTGGGTTTTGGTGGGCTTGAATCTCAGCCTGCCGCTTGGCTGCACTTCAAATCCACTGAAATAATTATGCTCGAGTTTGGTCCCCAGAGTAAAATCCAGCTTCCCCGGGATGATGGAGATCTGATCCTGCAAAAAACCAGAGAACATGTTTTCAATGCGGCTTTTGGGCTGGAATTTAAAAGCTACAGTCTCGGGAAGGTTGTCATGATACATGCGGTATTCAAGGCCCCAGACAACATTGTGCCTGTCGAATGCCTTGAAGGAATGCTGAAAGTCCAGATCTATTGTGTCCCTGGTTTCTTTAATGAAATCGGAATCCCAGTCGGTTCGGTCATAATACCATTGGAAGGTCATCAAAGATTCATCTTGTAATCTTCGTGTCAAGCGCCCCAGCAGGTGTCCTCCAGTAAAGTCTTCCGTCAACCTTTCACCCGTTTGAACACTTGCCGGAACGGACTCCATGTCTAGGGTATCATGGGTCCGGCTGTCATAAATATCACCATCCAGAGTGAGATAAGAACGCGATGACAGGTCAAGGTCCATGCGGAATCCAACCCTTGCCATGTCCCAGTCGTCATCCGCATCGTGTCCGTTTCTTTTTTTGAATGGCCCCCTGTTGAAATACTTGGCATAGGCCCGGTAATAACCTTTATCTCCTATCCTGCCTCCGTAGCGCACTGCCCCGAAGCCTTGCTCTATACTTCCTCCTCCTGCCTTTATAAGGCCGCCCTGGGTCTCCTGGGCCTTCTTGGTTATGATATTGATCACCCCATTTACAGCGTTTGCACCCCAGAGAGCAGCACCGGGGCCGCGAATCACTTCTATACGCTCTATATCATCCAGGAGGGTATCTTGGATATTCCAGGAGACGCCTGAAAAAAGTGGAGTATACACACTTCTTCCATCTATCAGGACCAGGAGCTTGTCCGCGAACCAGGCATTGAATCCCCGGGCACTTATGGCCCACTGGTTTGAGTCTATCCTGGCCACCTGCAGACCGGGCGCCATGCGAAGTATTTCCGGAATGGATGTAAGTCCGCTTCTGCGTATATCTTCAGATGTTATGACATAAACTGCTGCATCCACATCAGACAGCTTCTCTTCGGTCTTGGAAACAGTAGTAACTTCAATGGATGCCAGCTGTTCAATGGAGAGGTTTTTCAAGTAACGAAGGGTATTGTCCTCTGGCTGGGAAAGTACGTCAACAGGGAAGCCCAGTGCCAGAAAAACAGCCAGGAACAACGACTTAAGCACTCTATACATATCTCGATTCATGCCTATTACAAGTCCTTTATAGTACTGTCCTGGAAAAAAGGAGTAAGTTCATCCAGAAATGTCCTTGTATTGATGGGCTTGCAGGCGTACCCGTCACACCCTGCTTCCTCTGCCTTTTTTTTATCACCGTCCATTGCATAGGAAGTAAGTGCGACTATTGGAATATACCTGGTATCTTCACTGGATTTAAGGATGGAAGTTGCCTCAAAGCCGTCGATTCCCGGCAGCTGGATATCCATGAGGATAAGATCGGGCCTGTGCTTCTTTGCCATCTCAATGCCTGTTTCAGCATCGATTGCCTCTAGTACTTGGTAGTTTCCTATTTTGAGAAGCGTCCGCACAAGCTTCATATTTACGTGGTTATCTTCGATAACTAAAACGGTTTTCTGGTTCATATTTTTTAACCTCCCAGATCCCCATTAATGGTCCACAGTTACTTGGTTCAAATCGGGCCGAATGGGAAGGATACAAGAAAAGGAACAACCTCTGCCCCCGATTCCCTCTCCTACTATTATGTCCCCCCCATGCATTTCTACAGCCATCTTGCAAAAGGCAAGCCCAAGTCCTGCACTTCCGGTGGAAATGCCTTCCTTTTTCAACTTCACCTGTTCAAATTTATCAAAAATTTTGGCCCGATATTTTTTTTCAATTCCTCGTCCGTTGTCAGACACCTTTATCATTATTCTTTTTTGGACCTGATCAGGCCCGGCATAAACCACTATTTTCCCCTGGACAGGTGTATGCCGGATGGCGTTATCCAGCAAGTTGCCGATTACCCTTTTTATGAGGCGGTAATCCGCGTCAAAGGGAGGGGTGTCTCCAGCTATGGCCAATGACAAATCTATCTGCTTGGCCTCCAGTTGGGGCTTGAACTGCTCCAATGCATCTGAAACAAGCTCCTTGGGGTCTATGGGGCCGATTTCGAGCTTGAGCTGGCCTTTTTCCATCCTGTGGACATCAAGCAGGCCCCCTATCATTTCATTGAGATAAAGGCATAGATTACCTGTGTTTTCCAGGTATTTTCTTATGGGAAGATCTTCCTCTAGTTTCATAAGGCAAAGCTCGATATTCATGGATATGCTCGTAAGCGGACCCCGCAGATCATGAATGATCATGTGGGTAAGTCCGTCCTTAATCCTTTCGAGTTCTTTAAGCTTCTGATTCTTTTGCTGCAGGATTTTCAGATGTTCCAGCTGCTCATCAGAATACTGCTTTATCCTCAGGAGAGATTTTACCCTTATCAATAGCTCTATTCGGTCAATGGGTTTAGAAAGGAAATCATCTGCACCTGCCTCCATGGCCTTCTGCCGATGAATCTTGTCTCGAAGAGCAGTCACCATGAGAATAGGGACTCTGCGCATGTCTTGCTGGCTTTTGATAATGCTGCAGACTTCGAAACCGTCCATGTCCGGCATCATCACGTCTAGCAAGATCAGATCAGGCAGATCCTGTTCAATTAATTTTAGGGTCTCCGAGCCACTGGAAGACTGGATGACATTGAAGCTTTCCGAAGACAACATGGCCTTCAATATCTTGATATTTACCGGTTCGTCATCAACGACCAAAATATTCTTGGTTTCCATGGATTTCTCCTGTTTTATATAATTTTTTTATCGGTTAAACATTGGTCAGATTTGACATTTTTCAAGTTCGAGGGATGAAAAAAATTAATGCCATTCCAGCAAGACTGCGCGATTATTATCAGCAAACTTGCGTCAAAAATTTTGTGTATTTGAAAAGGCCCGGGGGGTGTGATCTTTAATACTTGGGAAAAAGAGCAGGGATAAGTTGTGGAGCTCAAAAGTCATGGCTCTGGTAATTGGAATGTTGTAATGGATGGTCTTGATAGTCTTTCTTCCTTGACTTCTTCCCAAAATCTCTCACTGGAATCAAAAAGGAAAATACACAGCCCTTGCCTTCTCCCCGGCTTTCTGCCCAGATGCATCCCCCGTGAAGTTCCACCAGACGCTTCGTAAGGGAAAGTCCCAGCCCAGTTCCTTGATATTTGCGGCTTTTGGAGTTTTCAACCTGTTCAAAGGGCCTGAAAATTTTCTGGAGGTCTTCCTGCCTAAGCCCTATACCGGTATCCGCTACTGAAACCCGTATGCATTGTTTGATGACTGATAGTTGGTCAACTAAAACTCGTGCCTCTACGTCACCCTTGCAGTTTTCCCCCTTTGAACCAAACTTGGAGCATTCAACCAGATCGGCCTTGATATGTATCTGCCCCCCGTCTGGTGTAAATTTCACTGCATTTGAAAGCAGATTATACATAATCTGTTTCAGCTTGCGCTCATCAGCTTGAATGGTCTCTGGAACAGCTTCCATATCAAGGGAAACCTTTATGCTGTGCTTCAGGCACTTTTCTTTTATCATTATGAGACTGTTTTCCAAAATGATCCTAATGGGCACCTTAGATGGATGCAGTTCAAGCTTCCCGGCCTCTATCTTGGAAAGATCCAGGATATCATTGATTAAGGAGAGCAGATGGCGGCTGCTGTCAAGCACATGGGTTAGGAATTCTTCCTGTTTTTTATTCAAGTCACCAAAGTTTTTGTCTAGAACCAGTTCAGTAAAACCTATAATATGGTTCAAAGGTGTCCTCAGTTCATGGCTCATGTTGGCCAAAAATTCGCTTTTGGCCTGGTTGGCCTTTTCTGCCCTTCTCTTTTCTTCGGCCAGATGATTTCTTGAGGTTTCGAGTTTGTTTTCTGTTTGCTGACGGAGGTATTCAAAGCCGTATGCAAATAGATAGACGGTTATAAATGAGGGAATAAAACGCAATTTCAGATCCAGAGGATAATTTGCAAGATACGGCTTATGCGGATCAATAATGAAAAATATCAATGCTGACATAAACAGAATAAAGGTCAGTATGCTGCCTGTAAATGTGCCAAGAATAAATAGTGAAAACAGAGGAAATGTATAATACCAGACAAAGGCCGTGCTGTTTACCCCGCCGGAAAAGAAAAGATACATGTAAAAGATCATGGCCAGAATAGCACTGGAAAAGATAAACTGCTTATAATAACCTGTCTTTTGAAGATAAAGGATATTAGAAATAAGCAGTCCAGCCATTACAAGATCACTTGTTCCCAGATGAGGATCAGACTGAACAAAGGCAAGCACAGCCATGGGAATGAGTATAATGATTCCCACAATGCACACCAAATTGAGCAGAATGACCCTACGACGGTATCCGATATCGACATCTTTCTTCAGCCCCCCTGAAAAGAACGAGATTAAATCCTTTTTCAACCTGGTCAGCTTCTGAGCTGAGAAATCTTTCTTAGTTTTTTTCATGAAGACACAAATAGTTCTGGCATTGTAGCTCGGGCTTCTGTAAGTTTTACTACATTGGATCCCTTCTCCCATGATGTCGATTCCACATGAATGAAAGACAATATTATTATCGGAACAAGTAAATTCAGGGGTGAAAGCAAGGGTTAATCTTTGGCGCAAAGGCAGACGTAATCTCACATCATGGCGGGAAAAAAGACCTATCTACCTCATCAACCTTTAGGTCTTTTTGAAGTTGGTAATGAAATTGGTCGAAAAAGACATGGCGAGGCTTACAAATCATTCCAGGAGGCTGTAAAAATGCATAAGGCATCCCTTTTTATCGCCCTGAGCTTATTTCTTCTACTTGCCGCTGCTGACTCCATGGCAGCCAACTATTCTGGTCTATGGTGGGACCCCTCAAAGGGCGGGCAAGGGATCTCGATTATCCAAACTCAAGACTCTATCTGCGGGGCCTGGTATCTTTATGACGAATCCGGCCAGGACATGTGGCTTGTCTTTACTGGTGTCCTAGCCTCTGCCAACTCCTTGACCACCGAACTTTTCCAGTATACCGGACCTCCGTTGGGTACTTCATGGGACTTAAGCAAACTCAAGGCAATTTCGAGAGGGACCATGACCCTTACATTCAACGGCCCCGAAAGTGCTTCAATGCACTACAACATCGGCAACATCAGCGGCACTATGAACCTTGAACCCTTTGCCAACGATGCTGCAGTCATGTACTGGGACCTTGACAAACCGGGACAGGGAATGGGATTTTTTATGGAGGGACTCAGCGTTTACGTGGTGTGGTATCTTTACGATAAGAATGGACATAATATATGGGTAACATCAGGTACGGATTTGGACATCACTTCAACCTCCGGAAATTTATACAAGTTCAGCGGTCCCGCCCTTGGAAGTGCCTGGGATTCCTCTGAAGTAACATCTTCCATAGTTGGAAACGGCTCCATAGCCCTTTCAAATTCAGAAGAGATTCCTTTTACGTACAATATAGAGGGCGTATCGGGACAGCTGAATCTTGTGCCCTTTGTCTGCAATGTATCCCAGTGCGCCGGCACGAAATCCGCCACATACGAAGGTACTGCTCCGGTGACCAATTCAGATGATGACCAATGCGGTCATTTTGTCCAGCTGACCATAGTAATTTGTGACAAATCTATATCAGGAGAGGCTGTAGACAGTTTTGCCAACAGCTACTTCTTACAGGGCACCGTTGACGATTCCGGAAATGTTTCCGGCACTTTTTACGAAGAAGATGATTTCCAAGAGGAAGAACCAATAGGGACCTTTACTGGTACACTGACAGGCAACACCGTGAGCGGTTTATGGCAGAGTGAATGGGGATGTTACGGCACCTTCAATCTTGAAAAGACTCCTACGCCTTGAGAAGTCGTGAGGCGTTGACCCCTGACAATGCCAAAAGGGGGGACAAAAAAATAGTCTTCCCTTCCAATATTGACAGCAGGCATCTGATTTGAAAGACGTACATTCCTACCAGTCGTAAATGATCTCCCATTCTGCGGTAAAAGGGGGATCTCCCTGCTTGTAAATTCTGTACGTGGTCTGACCCCTGCCGGGTTCGATATCTTTTTCTTCACGCCACAGCCTTAGTTCTATTGCGGGCACAGGATGTTCCAATCCTTTTTTTCCATTTTGCTCTTCCAGCCATATTTCCCTTTCTTCAATCACCTTCCACAAAGAACCATCCTTCCTGCACCGTATGCGCTCACCTACCCTGGGAAGTTCCAGCTTGCGCCTGAGTTCCTTGAACTTGTAAGGAGACTTGGCGCCATAATCCAGGATTCTTTCTCCCAGAAACATGATACCCACGGCGCCTATGGGGGCAGTAAGCAGAATGGACAGAACAGCCACGGCGAGGATGACATCCCCCGAGGCAACTCCATATGCCAAAGGCACGGCACCTATGGCAGCCTGAACAGTGGCCTTGGGAATATAGGAAACAATGGTAAACAGCCTTTCCTTCTGGGTCAGTGGAGTGCCCATAAGGCAGAGATAAGTGCCGATGCTTCTGAACACCAAGCCTATGAGGATCACCAGGCTTCCCATGAACCCTGCATCCAGGGCAACGTGGATGTTTACCTGGGCTCCTACCAGCACGAAGAGCAGAAGTTCTGCAAAGACCCATAGCTTCTTGAGCTTCTGGGACATTATATGGGCGATGGGCTCTGATTTCTCCAGGATGATAAAACCAATGGCCATAACCCCCAGCAGGCTGGCTATGGGCACATGGCCTTCGCATTTTTTTTCGATCCAGGTAAGGACTATGGAGACTCCCAGGACAATGAGCGTTCTCTTCGGAGGGCGCCAGTCGTACTTTTCAAAAAGCCTGTAAAGAAAATAGCCCGGGATCAGGCCTATGAGAATGCCTAAGGTTATGGATACCGGGATCTCGGCAAGCTTCGCCCAGATATTTACCTGGCCGCCACCGTACATGCCTAGAAAGATGGTGAACAGTACTATTACAAAAACATCATCTACCGAAGACGCAGCAAGTATCAGGGTTGGAATCCCCTTCTTTGCCCCTCTGCCCCGGTCCATGAAGTCGATCATGAGAGGCACCACCACGGCCGGAGAGACAGCGCCGAGGATGGAACCGAGGATAGCAGCCTCTATGTAGCTGATACCAAGCAGCCTGGGAGCAAACCAG
Source organism: Deltaproteobacteria bacterium (assembly GCA_027028245.1). Taxonomy (GTDB): domain Bacteria; phylum Desulfobacterota; class Dissulfuribacteria; order Dissulfuribacterales; family QOAL01; genus QOAL01. The sequence goes on along the minus strand of JALVJO010000136.1, from coordinate 38,490 downwards.
GTAACTGCTGCTATCTCAAAGACTGCAGGTACCGCGCTCAGTAGAAGTGCAGTGCGGCCCACCCGGTTCAAGGTATCCCTTCTGAGCTCAAAGCCGGCCCTCAAAAGGATAACGATCAGGGCAATCTTCCTGAAGTCCCCGGAAACCTTCATCATATCCGGAGACATGAGGTTCAATACGTAGGGACCGGCCAAAACGCCGATAATCAGCATGCCTATGAGGCCTGGCAGCTTGATCCTCTTGAAGAGGTAATCTGCTCCAAGTCCCAATAATATGATTAGAGCAATACTGAGATCCATTTGCCCTCCAAACAAAAAAACCTGCCTGATAACTCAGGCAGGATCCACACAAACCTTATTCTGCTTGCCCAAGACGCCGCTGATACAGCGTTTTAATCAAACAGAAGTCATCAACTGCTGGTACAGTGGTTCAGGCAGACTTCATTGCCCCTGAAAAGTTCAGCGGGAGTATGCCCAGTTTGTCCCACATTTGTACCACTGGCAAGGAAGAGGTATTTCTTGAAAGGTTTCACCACAAGGAAGCCAACTTCAGCCGCAGCCAGGTCGATGAGATTGGCGATGTCTGTATTCGAGAAGAATTTGAAATCTGCACAGCGGCTTGGTGAACCTTGAAAGAAATGCACCTTCCTTGCCCTTCTTCGTCCAGGGTCAAACTGGGAATGCTCACAGTTCAGCGAATATGACACGAAGGCAGCAGGAGTGTCAAGGAATGCTCGAAAAAAAGCCAATGGAAACAGGCCGGGTGGAAATTCGTACAGCGACAAATTATGAACCCTTTTTAAGAGGTCTCAATATATTATCCGGGATCATCCCTTAAATTTTCTCAAACACCAACTCTGAAAGTTGAGTTTTTAAGATAAAAATTCGAAAAGACTTATATAATTTTCATTAAAAACTAAAAAAACTCGGACAATCTGATAATACGGGATATTCAAATTGCATGATGAGCTGTCAAAAAGGGCTGATGATGATATAGAGTCTCATAAGCAATGTCGACTCGAATTCAAAAACAAATTGGAGCAAAATAGGATGCCTTGTAACCTGTTACATCTTTTAATGCAATGCTGTTATTCTTTTCACTCAACCAGCATGATGACGACGATATGAGAATATGGAAAGAATTCTGGTACCCATAGGAGACCTGCTGATCCTTTTGATAGCTGTCATGATATCAAAGGGAACATTTTACTGCCCGGAAATTCTACGCCTGGAATTAGCTTGTCCCACAATTCACTTTTCTGATTTTGTCCTTCTAGCATCCATTTATATTGCAGTATTTTATAAGATGGGATTATATGCATCTTATTCACGATGGACTAGACTTGGATTATTTAGTGCCATTTTTAGTGCCTGTCTTTTATCCGCTCTCATCTATTTATCTCTTGCTTTTTTATTGGACCTATGCCTTCTATCGAGAGTGCAGGCTTTATTATTCATTTTTTCATCAACTTCACTCTTGCTCATTTACCGGCTCAGTATCTACTATGCAGTCTTATTCATAAGGGACCGCAGGAATAATTACAGGAACATTCTTATTGTTGGAAGTCTTACCAGGGCAAGGGAAGTCATTGAGATTCTATCGGCAAATAAATTTGCCGACTATAAAATCATGGGATGTCTTGAAGTGGATAAAGAACGAATCGGCGCGACAGTTTATGGTGATGTCAAAGTTATAGGAACAATGGATGATTATCATGAATTATTATTAAATAATGTGATAGATGAAATTATATTTGCCATGCCACTTTCACTTATAGATAATTCACTGGATTACCTTTCGTTTGCAGACGACCTGGGCATTAATGTCAGGGTGCTACCCAACTGGCAGCTTTTCGAAATGGCATATCATCCCAGAAATGCAGTCATGATCCTCGATACCACCACCGACATTCCCAGTCTTTCCTTGTCGTCCACTCCACAAAAGGCCGTCCAGCTTATGCTGAAAGAGGCTACTGACATTGCAGGCTCACTCTGCCTCCTGTTACTCCTTTCACCCTTAATGGCAACCATTGCCTTTTTAATAAAAATAACTTCCCCAGGTCCGGTATTCTTCAAACAAACCAGGCTGGGACTTAATGGAAGAAAGTTTACCATTTATAAATTCAGGACCATGGTTCAAAACGCAGAAGCTGCGAAGGAAGACCTTCAATTTCTTAACGAGGAAGACGGGCCTGCCTTTAAAATCGAAAGTGATCCGAGAATTACTAAGTTTGGTAAATTTCTCAGGAAGACGAGCTTAGATGAACTGCCCCAGCTATTTAATGTATTGAAGGGTGAGATGAGCCTTGTTGGACCCCGTCCCCCCCTGCCTGAAGAAGTTGATCTATACAAGCCATGGCAAAGGAGAAGGCTGGCTATGAAACCGGGTTTGACCTGTTTATGGCAAGTCTATGCCCGCAACAGGGTAGATTTCAACACATGGATGAAGCTGGACCTGATGTATATAGACAACTGGTCATATTTTCTCGATGTCAAACTGATCATCAAGACAATACCGGTAATATTCAAACTTACCGGTCGATAATAGCCGATGCTGTTGTATGTCCTTGGAAAAATATAAGGCTGCAAATGAATAGGGATGGATCCTCTATTTTAATAACCGGCTCCCGCGGTATTCCAGCCAGACATGGCGGGTTCGAGACCCTTGTTCAAAATCTTGCCCCCTACCTTGCAAACAGGGGATGGGATGTAACCGTGTATTGTCAGGAATCCGGCAGGGGGGCCATGTGGGAAGATACTTGGAGAGGGGTGCGGCTGGTTCATATTCCTTCTGTTTTAAAAAATCCTTATGGTTCTATCCTGTTTGACATGCTGTCATTGCTGGATGCTGCAAGGCGCAGGGGGATTATTCTCACGCTGGGTTACAATACAGCAATTTTTAATGTGTTTGTGCGCATGCTTCGCAGATTTAATGTCATTCACATGGATGGAATCGAATGGAAGAGAGCCAAGTGGAACGGGCTTTTGCGGCTATGGTTCAAGTTTAATGAGCGCCTTGCAGTCAAGGCAGGTAATGTGCTTATTGCCGATCATCCTGAGATATCTGCAAGACTTTCAGGCATAAACAGCGGCAGTGATATTGCTGAACTGTTCTATGGAGCTGATTTTCTGCGTGATGTTGATGCATCTCCTCTGGCCCGTTTCGGATTGGAGCCAGGCAGGTACTGCCTGGTCATAGCCAGGCCAGAGCCGGAAAATTCCATACTCGAAATTGTGAGGGCCTACAGTGCCCGGCAGCGAGGAGCACCTCTCGTGGTTTTGGGTGATTATTCGGATAACAGGACACCCTATACCGAGGCAGTGTTGGAACATGCAGGGGACGAAGTGCTGTTCCCCGGTCCAGTTTATGAAAAGCCTGTTCTTGATGCGCTTAGATATCATTGCAGGTGCTATCTCCATGGGCATACCGTTGGGGGAACAAATCCTTCACTGGTGGAAGCCATGGGAGCATCAAATTTTATCATTGCCAATGACAACAGGTTTAACAGGTGGGTTACAGGTAATGATGGTGCACTTTTTTTCAGTACACTCCATGATCTTGAGGAGAAAATAACATTGCTTTTTTCTGACAGCTTGAATGAAAGCGCCATGAAACAGGCATGTATTGACAGGTTTCGAAAAAATTTTACATGGGCAATAGTACTGTCACAGTATGAAGAATTTTTGAGATGCTGCCTGAACAAATCAGGGTTGAACTGCAGGAAATTATGACATTGAAAATTCCACGCGTGACTCTGTTACTGCTTATGATTATCCAGGTACTGATAGAGGGCTACGTCACAGCCTCTGCAGCCGCCAGTTTGCAGTACAGGGTTGTAAGCGTGCCTTTTGACGAGTCAATTCAAGTGATTTTCAGGCAAAGGGCGGAATACATTGATGTGTCATGGACCAGAACTCATCAGGGGAGAATTTCCCATCCGAAACCTCTGTATTCCGTATTTATAGAACACCGCGGCGTGAGGGACCCCGGCTTCCTTAACAGAAAATACAGGGAATACAATGTAAAGATCATGGATAAAAGGCCTGATGGCAGATACAAAGTCTTTCAGCGTGCAGACGGCGTAAGTGTGCGTGATGTGCTTACAGAACATATCACAAGGCTCGCCGATCTGTGTGGATATCCGGAGCGCAATATTATTTTAATGTCCAAGGGAGTTGTGCTGTTTCTGTATGAACTCACTGGCGAGGTTCCAAGAATGAATTTCCATATTTTTAAAAATGGAGCAGAGCGATGAGAGATGGACGAGTAATTTTTGTTTTATTACTGGTTTCGCTGGTTGCTGGGTGTGTTCCTGCCCAGGTGGCTAAGTTGCCCCATCTGGGCAGTGAAACCGTACAAGAGAGGCAGGCGTTTCTTGCTGTTCCCGACAACTATCTTCTGGGTGAGGGGGATAAGGTGAGACTGTCACTGTCCAATGAGGTTGTGCCTGTAGACGAGGTCTGCAAAGATGTTTACCAGCTTGAAGTAGGAGATATCCTGGAGATTAATTTTTTCAATCACTGGGAATTCAATGTGACTCGCACTGTCAGACCGGATGGTTTTATCACAATACCTTATTGCGGGGATATTAAGGCAAGAGGAATGACCAATGAGCAGCTTGCCGCAGATATTGCAAAGTGCTATTCCAGCATCCTTCAATCACCAAAGGTAACGGTGAATCTTTACCTTCTCAACTCGCAGAGATTCAAGGACTTAGAAGGGGAGTATGTTGTTCAGAACAACGGATCAATACAGCTTCCCAAGATTGGCAGGGTAAAGGCAAGCGGAGAGACCCTTGAGCAGCTATCCCATGAAGTCGAAAAATATCTTTCCAGGATCTATTTTGACAGGCTGGATGTCCAGGCAACGCTCACCCATTGCGCAAATAATAGATTTTACATAGCCGGAGAGGTTAATAAACCCGGCATTTACAATATTGAATCCAGACTTTCAGTTCTTCAGGCAATCGTAAAGGCCGGAGATGTAAAACCCGGTGGGAACCTGGAACAGGTGGTGCTTATAAGGCGTATTTCTGATGATATTCCACAGGTAAGAGTCCTAAATATTACTGACGCTCTTCTCAGCAATGATTTCATGCAGGACGTGGAAGTACATCCTTATGATATAATATTTGTGCCCAAAACCAATATAGCCAGCCTGCGTCAGTTTCTTGATGATTACCTGTTTGATCTTCTGCACCTCTCTACAACTATGGGTTTTTATTACACTAAAGAGTTACAGAAAGTGAATTTCTAAGGTGATGGTATGGCAAAAAAAATCAGGGGCCTGAGTTCATACTCCGAGGCAATCAGTCTGAAGAAAATATTTCATATCCTTTTTAAGCGCAAGGTGCTTATTCTTTTCTTTCTCGCAGGTTCGGTGCTGGTTGCGCTGGCCATGAGTTACCTGTTCAGCCCTGTCTATGAGACGGATGCGGGAATATTTGTAAGGATGGGGAGAGAGACACTGAATCTTCCTGCATCGGTAATCAGATCAGAGATGGTTGTGGCAGACCCTGTCATGACCCAACTCAACAACGAGGTAAATCTACTATCAAGCGAGAAGCTGATAAAGCAGGCCGTTGAGAGGCTTGGTATTGAGTACTTTCTTTCAGAGCCTGAAACATTGTCTGAAAAATTTATTCATTCCTCAATACGTCTTGGGCGTTGGCTTCTTGAAACAACAGGGCTCCTTTATCCATTGGACAGGAAGGAGAAGGTGATCTTAAAACTCAGGAAAAATCTTGAAATAGTTCCTGAAAATGATTCACGCATGATAACTGTTCATTTCTTCAGCAAGAATCCTGAGCAGGGAGTAAAATTTCTGAATACACTGCTGCCTCTGTATCTGGAGGCCCATCTTGAGGCTTACAGTTATGATAATGAAAGCAAACTGTTCTATGAGGAGATGCATAAGGCATTGAAAGAATGGCAAAGGGCGATACGAGACCTTGAAGCATACAAGCAGAAATGGAACATAACAGCGCCTGAAATAGAACAGAAGGAACTCATATCCAGGATATCCAACATAGAAATGGCCCTAAAGACTGCAGGCAACATAAATACTGAAAAAATGAACAAACAAACAATGAACAGTCTGGATATACTGTCCCGTGCTGCCGAGAATCCAGTTCTTTCCTCGCTGGCCATGAAACTAATAGATATGGAGGTACTGCGTGATTCCATGAGTGCGCAGTACACTGATGAGTATAAACCGTACAGGGATATTAAGAGGAAAATATCAAGGCTCAGAAAGAGGCTTAGCAGTGAAATTAGTAAGTCCGGGGCAGTAGCCAGGAATATGCTTGAGTCGTTGAAAGAGAGATTGACGCTGGTATCCAAAACCGCTGACACTATCAGAAAGATGAATCAGGAAATCGATCTAAAGCGGAAAAGATATGAGTTCCTGTTGGGTAAATATGAGGAATCCGTTATGCTTCAGGCAATGAATCATGCGAAGATTGCCAATGTTACGGTAACCGAGCCTCCCTCTGTGAAGCCAGCCCCTGTAACACCAAAGCGGATGCGTAATATTCTGCTTGCCGTGGTATTCGGACTTTTTGGCGGAATCTGGGCTGCCATGATGTATGAATATCTCAGGCGCACCATATCTTTCCCTGAGGACCTGGAAAATCGCGGCATCCCTTTTCTTGCATCATTCCCCCATCAGGAAGAGGGCGCTGATATGTCTGTATCCTGTGAAGGGCTGTATTTTGCCTTGAAACCACAGATCAAACATTCTGGTGGAACAGCGTTAATGTTTACCTCTGCCCGCCATGGTGAAGGAACTTCCACCGTGGCAGATTTGTTCGCGCGTTATCTTGCTGATAACGTGGGCTGCCGGGTGTTGCTGGTGGATGCTGACCTGCGCACGTCAGAGCTTACACGCAGGTATGGGCAGGAAAATATGCCTGGGCTCAGGGATATGCTTGTGGAACAAGTTGATATTGAAAATGTTGTTCGGAAATCAGATCGGGCAGGTCTTTATTTTATGCCGGCAGGCGGTCGGGTCAATAAACCGGGACGGGTTTATCATGTCGCAAATTTTGACCGCAGGATGGCTGATCTTAAAAAGAAATTTGATGTTGTTATTTTTGATACTGCGCCTGCTGCCGCTTACCCGGACTTTGCCAGTTTTGCAGGTGTTGCACATGGTGTAATACTGGTGGTTGAGGCTGAGGTTACCAAGGCTGAGGTTGTGGAATATGCTGTGGTCAGGATAGAGAAGGTATGTTCCAGGTTCCTTGGAGCTGTTATAAACAAGCGGCGTCAGTTTATTCCAAAGGCTGTCTACAGGTATATTTAATGAGCAGTACCTGCTTAAAAACCGGTTTCAGGCAGCTTATTGCAGTACTGCTTATCGGTGGGCTGGTTGGTTATACCGTGGCCATGATGCCTTGGCGTATGGCTGTCATTACAATATCTGCAGCCTTATTCATAATGACTTTAGCGTTGTTCAGACCTGCATGGTTTATGTATATCTTTGCAGGCATAATTTTTCTCGTGGAGGAGTATCCCGCGGCCTCCATAGCGACCAAAAGATGGATACGAACGCCTTTTTACGCAAAATCTATCGGTATCCCCGGACTGTACGCATATGATCTGTTTTTTTTGTTTGCTCTCCTCATGCTATTTGTCTCATTTGCCAGCAGACGCAGCAGAATGGAATTTCCCCATCAGTTTGTGATTCCCGTCTCTTTTTTTCTTTCAGTCCTCATGGTTTCTGCAGCGGTTTCCATTATTCGGCAGTTTCTCTCACTTCCCGTATTGCACTATGATGTCAGTACAGTGGGTTTTGCCTTTCATGGGGCCGCCATCTATTTGATAGGTTTTGCCCAGACAAAGACATTCCTCTATCTTTTCATAACCGCCTTTTTCTTTTATGTGCTTATGCGTGATCATGACAGGGTTTTCGATATTATAGGCGTGATGGCGTTTTCTATTGTCATTGCCGCCTTTGTAGGAATATACAGATTTTTCCATGATCCTTCCCTTCAACTACAACAGGGGGTTCCTCTTTTTTATGACACAGCCTCAAGCATGGCATTCCTGCTTTTTATAGTCTCTGTGGCAGTAGCTTTCCTGTTGAAACTGAATATGTCCACCTTCTGGAAGGTTTGTGCAGTTCTGATGTCGCTGCTTTTGTTATTTCTTATTGTACTGTCCTTTCGCAGAACGGTCTGGCTCTGCTCTTTTATAGTTGTGGGCTGGCTAGTTTTCAGACATGGCTCCAAAGAAGCGTTTTTGAGGAAGATATTTGGTATTATTTCCGTCATTGCCGCCTTGCTTCTTGTAATGGAGTTTGCCAGGGTTTCTGTGGTGCCCAAGGGTGTTGAGCAAAGGGTCAGTTCCACTACCCTTGGTGAGTCATCCACACTTTACAGGTTTATGATATATCACAATGCCGGTGAGGTTATAAAGGATGCTCCTGTGTTCGGGCATGGTATTGCCCCGCTGTGGAACTACCAGATGAGGCACGCTCATTTCCGGCAGACATATGAGAATGTACACAGCCTCTACCTCTGGATATTATTCCGCTGGGGAATTGTGGGGTTCATTGGCTTCGTGTGGATATTGTGGCATTTTTACAGACAGGGCGTGATGGTCTTCCAGGATCCTGAGGCATCAAAGGCTGACAGGGCCGTAGTGCTTGCTGCCATGTACGGAATGAGCGGTTTCCTGATTACAGCAGCATTTTTCCCTGTTTATGGCATGGTACGTTTCATGGTGGCTATGGGCTTGCTTGTAGCCATTGTGGAGCGTCTGGCTGCGTTCAGGGGGGTTTCAGAAATCATTGCGCTGCAGGAGAGCAATCATGCAGCATGAAAAGACAGCCCGCATTCTTTCCCTCATTCGCTGTCCACTTTGCAAGACAGGGCTGGATCGTAAGGATGACCGGCTTGTTTGCAGTGTTTGCGGAGAGAATTTCGAGGTGGTCAATGACGTACCTGTCATGTTGCTTCCTGATGTTCGAAAGCAGGTAAGCGACCTTCTGAACATGGAAACGGGCGCAGAGATGGTTGACGAGTACAACAGTGGCAGTTCCATGCTCTATAATCTGCTCCGACCGCCAGAGGTGCATTTTAATGCGGGAATTGATCTTTCCGGGCCTGGCGGGGACAGGTTCTACGGGCCAGGTGCGCTTGTGCTGAACCTGGGTGGCGGGCCAATGCGATTCAGGGAACAGGAGATAACCCTGAATATCGGCCTTTTTCCAAATGTTGATATCGTAGCTGATGCACATGATGTTCCCCTGCCTGACGCATCCTTTGATACAGTCATTTGCAATGCCGTGTTGGAACACGTTTTTGATCCTCACAGGGTGGTATCTGAGATCTACAGACTTTTGAAGCCCGGGGGACAGGTCTACGCAGAGGTACCGTTTATGTGGTTTTACCATGGATATCCTTCTGATTTCTGGAGGTTTACCAGAGATGGTTTCAAAAGGCTCATGGGAGAGTTTAACCATGTTGAAATAGGCGTTACCCAAGGACCTACTGGTGCGCTTTTGCAGCAGTTTGTTATGTATATAATATTTTTTCTTGGTTTGAATAAACGCGTAACAGTGAGGAAATTTACCAGTTTCGTTTTGAGATGGCTCATTTTTCCCTTCAAGTATCTTGATCTGTGGCTGAACAGAAGAAGTGATGCACATATGCTGGCAGGCGGATTCTATATCGTTGGACGGAAAGGTGACTAAAAAAGATTGTTGCACTCAAAGGCATATTTCTGATGTTGGAAGTCCCGTGCAAGTATGCTGTGACCTGTGTGGTTTTGTTGAACATGGCAGAATAATTACAAAGTACATGGATTGTTCAATGCCAATATTGTGGACATAAATTTGTCAATCCAAGGCTTCCAACCCATGTTCTGCCGGAAAACTGCATTACTGGGCAGAGCGTGATGTGACGGACCCTGTACGGTTGTCAGAGGGATACAGCCATGCCAGCGTATATCTTTTCAAGCGCTATCTGTCCTGGATCAGCAGGAGCATGGGTTGCACTATTTCAGGGATGCAACTTCTGGACATAGGTTGCGACACAGGAGGGTTTATGAATGTGGCCCGAACAATGGGGGCCAATGTAACTGGCATAGAAAGCGGCTATCTTAGATATATGCATTTTAATTTTATATAATGTCCGGCCTTTTTTTTAAAAGCCTTGCCGGCCAGACCTTCTGGGAAATTGCAGGTAAAGCCTGCCGTTTTCTAGCTATTATCCTGGTAGCTCGTTTTCTGGGCGCCTCAGGATTCGGGACTTTTATCCTTGTGGTGACATTTGTGGAAATCATGAATGTAATCGCTGACTTCAAGCTTGAACCCGGAATGGTCCGCCAGGTCACACTGGGCAAAATCTCTGAGAAGACAGCCTTCAGCAATGGACTTGCCATCAAGGTGATTGCCGGTTTGGTTGTTTTGTGTTTTTCCTTTCCTCTCTTTTTGTTGTTTGACCATTCATATGAGGGCTTGATACACCTTGCCTGTACTGCAATAGCACTGCTGCTCTGGCAAATAACCAGTTTTACGCGCACTATTTTTCAGATTCATGGAGTACTTGAAAAATTTTCTATGACCAGGGCAGTTGCAGGCATCTTTTTTCTTTGCAGCGTTTTGGGACTGATGCTTTGCGGGACAGCAAGTGTACCCCTTTTCTTGATGTGTTATGGCGCTTTATTCATTGTGGAATCACTTATGGCGCTGTGGCTTTGCAGTTATTTTGTTCCAGTAAAGCTGGCCTTAGATTTTAGGGTCGTCAGGGAAATGGCCGCCGAGGGCCTTTTTTTTTCTGTCATGAATGCGTTTGTAGTATTTTATTATAAGATAGATACCCTTCTTATTGAAGTGTTCAGGGGTAAGGAGGTCCTGGGACTGTATAATGCCGCTTACAGGCTCCTGGACGTTTCAATGTTTGTGCCCATGGCAGTAGCGGCAATGATATACCCGGAAATGCTCAGAAGGAGCAGTAAGGAACCGGCTGGCTGGGGCAGCGGACAAAGGGCCATGGATATTCTCGTTGGTTTTGCCGTTCCTTTCGCCGTACTGTTGTTCTGCGCTCGAAACGCGGTTGTAGAGCTTACATACGGTGCAGAATTCTGGCTTACAGCCAGGTTTCTGGGCATTTTATGTCTGTCAATGATATTTCTCTATCCGGCAGCCATACTGTGCCAGGCCCTGATAGTAGCAGGTCAGGACAGAAGGCTGATGCTTATTCATGCCTCAACGGCAGTTGGTTCCATCTTTTTATACTGGTTTGCCATAGGGAAATTCGGGCCTGAAGGGGCAGCATGGGCAACGGTCTTTCTACAGGCAATGGTTTTCATGGCCTCCTTTTATTTCACAAGACAGGCTGGGGCTGATATTGAGGTTTCTTCTTTTCCAAAGGCGCTTTTAATGTCATGTCCGATTCTTATTACTGCTTATGCTGTTGATGACAAGAATTGGGGGGCTGTAATAACCCTTGCAGCCCTTGTGACAGCCTCATTGCCAGCCTTTACCTTGCTTTTTTTAAAGACATTGAAGGATTGGCGCGGTGTGAGTGCATGAAATGAATGTTTTAATGTGTTTTTTAGCCTTGCCGGGCCTTTTGCTCCTGTCATACCTGGTTTTCTGTGCATGTACATGGGCCGTTCTTGTAACAGGCCGCGGAGGCAGGTTCAGGGAAGACGTAGATGCGTTCATGAAGAGGCACGCAAAGGAGTCTTTATCCCCGTGGCTCCTGATGGCAGGTCTTGCACTTGATGCCGGGCTTCAGGCAATCTTTTTTCACAGGATGGCCTCTTCAATGGTCTCTGGCGGATTGCGGGCAGGCGGTGCATTGGTTCAGATGTTAGGCCGGCTGCTATCTGGTGCAGATATATCATGTCACGCTGATATCGGGGGTGGACTTGAGATATTTCATGCCAGCGGCCTGTGTATTGGCAGAGATGTCAAGATTGGTGAAAACGCATGGTTGTTTCAGAATGTTACCATTGGTGCCAGCGGGCGTGGCAGCCCTGTCATGGGAAAAGGAGTCAAGGTATTTGCAGGTGCTGTTGTGGCAGGTGGCATCTCTGTGGGGGATGATGCAATCATCGGAGCTAATGCCGTAGTGCTTGATGATGTTCCTTCCGGCGCCCTGGTTGAGTCTCCTGAGTCCTCTATTCGTATTTCTCGAGATAAAGATGGAAAGGCAACATAAAAAAAGGGGCAGGATCCTGTTTATCATGCTTGGAGGGATTGGAGATACCATTGTCTGTACTCCTGCCATGCGGTGCATCAGGGATGAGTTCCCTGATTGCAGGATCAGCGTGCTTGGAAGAGAACCGTTCTGCCGAGTCCTGCCTGACACCATCGTTGATGAAATAATTTCGTATCCTTCTTCAACAACCGGCAAACTCGGCCTTGCCATGAACCTTGCACGTACATCATGGTTAATGTCAGTCGATTTTCATACACCTACATTTAATACCGTCTGCTCTAATTCAAGAGTATTTCTACGAAATGCCCTGTTCACGGTCTTTGCAAATGCCCGTCTTCGTTGCGGATTTGCGGAAGGTGCCAATCGCTATGTGTTGAATAGAGGGGTGTCTGTGTCCGGTCAGGAATTGAACAGCCTGAATATAGTAGACCTTACAGCCAGGGTGCTGGCTGGCCTCGGAATTGTTGCCCCTGTTCTTCCGGCCAAGGATGTTTTTGTTCCTGACAGGCCGGCAAAACCTGTTTTTAAAGCATTGAGCTCTTTTATTGGCCATTCGGGCTTCTGTGTATTGCACCTTGGAAGCAAGCAGGGCGCGAAAAAATGGAACACGGCAAGAGGTGCTGGTTTTGCAAGGGCCCTCTCAGATAATTATGGATTGAAGACAGTTCTGGTAGGGGACGAGGCTGACAGACGTGAGGGTTTAAGGATTTTAAATGCAAAAGGCTCTGACCGTTATGTGCTTAACCTTGCAGGCAGGCTTTCGCTGGCTGATACTGCATGGCTTATACAGCGGTCATTGATCGCCGTTTGCGTTGACAGCGGCCCCATGCATATGGCTGATGCGCTTGGTGTCCCGTTGGTAGCGCTGTTTGGAGGGCAGCAGAATAACAGTGTATGGTATCCGGTTGGAAGCTCTTCTGTAGTTATCAAGGGAACTGCACCGTGTTCGCCCTGTTTCAGGGCAGACTGCCATCACAATGTCTGTATGGATGAAATTACTGTTGACAGGGTTATGCAGGCTGTGAGCAGTTTAATCGGTCCCGATCACCGATAAACTTTTTATATATGTGTTTAAAAAATTCAAACAAAATCAATTGTTTTGCCTTTAGTCCTTATCCGGTTGAAGGGGCATCATTCAGGTACCGTGTACTTCAGTATAAGGATATGATGCAAAAGGCCGGGATTGATCTTAAGTGGTATTCCTTCCTGGACAGTTTCTTCTATAAAGTCAGACGCAAAAGTGGTCCCATTGCGACATGCCTGAAAATCACCCTGGGATTTATATCTTCCATTCGTTTGATGCCGGCCCTTGCAAGAGCAGCCGGCAGTGATGTGATAATTGTTCACAGGGAGATATTTCCCATTGGTCCCCCTTTTTTAGAGTCTGTTTTAAGACGCATGGGCGGCAAAATCGTTTTTGACATAGATGATGCAATATTTCATGTTCCCACGGCAGGCCTTGACCAGAGGCGTTTTTTGCGTGACCCGGACCGTGTTGCCAAAACTGCGCGGCTTTCCATGGCTGTTACCGTGGGGAGTCCATATCTTCAGGACAAGATATCTTCATGGAACAGTAATTGCTACTTCTTTCCAACATCCATTGACACCGATATTTACAGGCCGGAATGCCGTTCAGGCAATCCTTTCCCCGTGGTGGGCTGGATAGGAAACTGGGGCAATGCCATTTACCTTAAAGAGCTGGTTTCTGTATTTTCAGAGATTGCCGTCACGCACAAGTTTGTGCTGAGACTCGTGGGCGGGGATGATATTTACGAAATCAGGCCGTCAGGTGTGAACGTGGACTACAGGCTATGGAAACTTTCAAATGATTTGGCGGACCTGGCCTCGTTTGATATAGGCATAATGCCTCTATCTGGTGGTCGTTATGATCTGGGTAAGGGAGGTTTTAAGCTTATTCAATACATGGGAATGGGTATCCCTGTGGTAGCCTCACCTGTAGGCATGAATAATCAGGTTGTTGAGCATGGTAAAAACGGTTTTCTGGCTTCTGGTCCTGCAGAGTGGGTGAAGTGTTTGGGTAAACTCATTGAGGATCAGGGTCTGAGAAAAGAATTTGGGTCCAGGGGGCGCGAAAAGGTTGAAAAGTTTTATTCAAAAAAGGTTACTGGCGGTAAACTTATCGAACTACTCAGAACGATTGCAGGCGAGCATGATATTGTTCATGGCAGCAATGCTGCTGATACTGGTTCCGTCAACTGAGAGTATAGTTGCTGCGGCCTCCCTGAACGCTGTTGTTACTGTACATTGTGATATGCCGGGGCCTCCAGTGGAGAATCTTATATTTGGCAGTAATGTTCAGTGGGAACATGCTGGTGACGGACTTTATGATATTCCCTCATCCACGATCAAAAAGGATATTAAGGCGCTGATATCCCATCTTGGGATTACTGCTCTGCGCTATCCCGGTGGGACCCTTTCCGATACTTTTGACTGGAGGGCTTCTGTAGGTCCTATGGATAAACGCGGTGAGGGGATTACTTTTGCAGGTGAGCACGAAAAGATATACTTCGGTCTTGATGAGTTTCTGAGGTTTTGTGAGGAACGAGATATTGTACCAGTGTTAACAGTGAATTTTAACATAACTCCTGATGATGCAGCAAGCCTGGTACAGTATGTAAATGGAAACAACCGGACGGAGATGGGGCAGCTAAGGGCTGCAAACGGGCATAAGCTTCCCTATGGTGTCAGGTATTTTGAGATAGGAAACGAGATCTATTCCCACACAGAGCCCGGTCACTGTACCGTGGAAAAGTATGCGGCTAAATTCAGGGCCATGCGTAATGCCATGCGAGCGGTTGATGCCTCTATCTCCGTTGGGGCCTGCTGTGAAATATGTTTTCAGAAGGCACCCTGGGCCTCCTCGGTACTGCCTGACCTGCTTAAGTGGAACAGCAGACTTGCACAGCTTGCGGGAAAGGAAATTGATTTTCTATCATGTCATTTTTATGGTCCTTTTGATACGTCACCCCACCGGCAAAAGATACATAATGCTATTTTTGCCCTTCCTGTGCTTTTTTCCGACACTATCAAGGATCTGCGCAGTCTGTTTCCAGCAGGCAAAAGAATAGCAGTTACTGAATATAATCTCGGATTTGGAGATAAAGCTCCGCTTGACCCAATGGTTGCAGGCTATGAATCAGGTCTATTCACAGCCTTAATGCTTCAGACATTTGTGAGGGAAGGTGTTTTACTCGCAAATCACTGGTCTATTTTGGGGAATGATGTATTCGGCATGATCGAGTCTGCCGCAACAGGACGTATCAGGCCATCGGGCGTATTCATGAAGGCTGTTACCGATGCTGCATCAAATCATACCATGAAGGTGGATGTCAGTTCCCCTACATATGATATTACAGGCCTGGGCTCTGTTCCCGCCATGAAGGGTATTCCCATAGTGCATGTCACAGCATTTTCCAGTGTCCAGGCAGCACCAGGCACTGACTATCGCGGGGATATGGCTATAATGGTTATAAATACCAGCCAGGCAGACAGTGTTAATATGGCTGTGGAGTTAAAAAACCATACGGAACACTTAAATGTCAGACAGGCCCTGGTTTATGAACAAAATGGAACAGTAGCTGGTATTGATGCAGTCAGGTCAGTTTCCCTGCCTGTGACTGTCAAACAGCACTCCCTGGGTTTTGTGCTGCCATCTTGCTCCTTCGCAGTTATAAAGTTGAGCTCGCAGGATGTGGCCCCTGAATCTCCTAAAAACGTACACCTCCTCTCATATGCTGACAGCGAAGTCTTGATGAACTCGTAAAAAGTCAGAACTGAACAGGGCTCATACAACATAGATCGTGTATTGCAAAATCAAGACTGATCAGTGACAATTGTCATTTTTCCCTGACGACAATTATTTTTCCCGGATGATTGAAACAGATCACTTCTAAGGAGGTCAGAAGTAGTCACAAACAATCAGGCAAGGCACTTCATTCTTACTACCACTCCACCTGACAACAGCTTCTTGTGTTTTTTCGAATTCATGACAGACTCTCCTGTCCGTAAACATCAAGTCCTCTGCCAACATTACACTAATTGGCCTTTTCCCTCTCGGTGCCGGCATTTAGTTCAAAAAACTTGACTGCCGCTTCCATGGCTTCATCCATGGAAGATGCCCTTTGAACTGCCATTGCAAGCCTGTTGCCGAAGGGATAGTTGCCTGCAAAATAATGTGTGAATTCCTTCAGTCTTCCCAGCTGCCTATCCACCGGGAACCTTGATGCAAGCCCCTCAAAAAAGGCCCTGTATATTTCAGGCAGATTGATCTGCCTGCAACAAGAGTCCGTTCCATATAATTTCGAAGCAATAATGGAAAATATCCAGGGCTTCATGGCAGCGGCCCTGCCCACCATGAGACCATCCGCCCCTGACTGCTCAAGGCACTTTTGAGCATCCTGAAGGGAAAATATTCCGCCGTTTGCAATCACTGGAAGATTGACCCATTCCTTGATCTTACCGACCCACTGCCACTTGGGATTTCTTGAAAAGGGTTCCCTGTCAAACCTGGCATGGACATAAAGGGCATCCACACCAAGATCTTCCAGGATCAGGACCCTTCTTCTCAGTTCATCAGGATCAGGCCCTGGACCAAGCCTGATCTTGGCAGTAAACGGCAGACTGGTTCGTTTCCTGATTTCTGCAGCCACTGCCTTCAGTCGGCACTCGTCATTCCAGAGGGCGATGCCGCTTCCTGACCTTTTTACCCTGGGGGCGCCGCACCCGAGGTTCAGATCCACTGCCGCAGCCCCTAATTCTCCGAGCCTTTCCACTGCCGGGGGAATCTCCCGGGGACTACCGGCAAGGAGCTGGTAGCTCATGGGGCTTTCTTCAGGCGTCTTAATGAGGTATGGCGACAGCTTCGGGTTTTCAACTGCCAGGCTCCTTGCTGAAAGCATCTCGGTACTGAAAAGCCCGACTCCGCCGAAATCAGCTATAACCCTTCTCAGGGCGGAATGGGTCAGTCCTGCCATTGGAGCCAGGAAAAGGGGCGGTTCAACCTTGAGGTTTCCAATAAGAACCCATGAGCCACCAGGAGATTTTTCTAAGATCTTTTCCATTTCCCCATGATATCTTCGAGGATCTTCCTCTGCGCCATCCTTTCCTTTCTCTTTTTTGCAACAAATATTGGACCTTTTTTGTAACGGTCAAGGCATGTGACATACATGGCAGTGGAGATGGTGCCCGGAGTGGGGGTGAAGTCCTGGAACTGACGAACGGGAAGATCCAAGCTCAGAAGCCGCCTTTTCAGCGCCTTCATGTGCTTCAAACGGCAGCCGGGATGGGAAGTAATAAGGTAGGCCGATATTCCCGGGCGTTTCTTCATGTCATGTGACATCTGCCTTGCAGTATTCAAAAATTTCTCCAGAATTTCCCTTCCAGGTTTGTGCATGAGGTAAAGCACTTCGTCTTCGGTGTGTTCCGGAGCTATCTTCATTACACCAGGTACATGGTCCCTTAAGATCTTTTTTAGAAGACCCGGCGTCTTGAGAAGCAGCTCCATCCTGAGGCCGGAGGAGATAAAAAGGTGCCTGACACCTTGAATTTTCTGTGCCTTTTCCAGCATGGAAATAAAATAGGTCTCATCTATTTCAAGGTGACGGCAAACTTTTGGAAAGAGGCAGTCCTTTTTGCTGCACCTGTAAGCCTTCCGGCATCTGACACCATACAGGTTGGCCGTAGGCCCACCAATATCCGTGACCGTACCCCTAAAATCGGACATGGCCACCATGTTTTTTATCTCTTTCAAAACGGATTCATGACTGCGGGAGACTATCACAGGCCCCTGGTGCCGAGTAATGGCACAAAAAGAACAGTTGCCACAGCAGCCCCGGACCGCGGTTACGGAATGCCTTATCATCTTGTAGGCTGGGACCTCTGGAAATTCCGGATGAGGAGCCCTTTCAAAGGGAAGCTCATAAATCTTGTCAAGCTCCTCTGAAGACAGGGGCTCTGCAGGTAGATTCTGCAGCACATACATGCCTCCGTGCTGCCTTTGCACCAGGACCCTGGGCCTGGCCGAACGGCTCTGTTTATCGATTTCAAGCTCTGCATCCAGAAATTTTCCAATTTCTTCATGGATCTCATGCCAGGACGGAAGGATTTCCACGGGACCTTTCCCTTGAACCTCTCTGAAATCCTTTTCTGTGAGTCGCTGGCATGTGCCTGGTATGTCTGTGAGCTGACGGCCTGCACTGAGGCGCCTTGCAATCTCCAGCACAGCCCTTTCCCCCATTCCGAAGACAAGGAGATCTGCCTTGGCATCCACCAATACCGAGTTTCTCAACCTTTCCAGTTGGTAGTCGTAATGGATGAATCTCCTGAGTGATGCCTCGATGCCGCCCAGGATGATCGGCACACCGGGACAGGCCTGCCTTGCAAGATTTGCGTATCGTATGCATGCCCTGTCCGGCCTGCGCCTGGAAGTTCTTGTCCTGTTGTCCCCACGGTACGGATTTCCGAAGGGACTGTACATGTCTTTTTTTCTTACCCTGGCATTTCCGGTATAATTGGCAACTATTGAATCGAGATTTCCGGAGGATATGCCGAAAAAGAGCCTGGGCCTGCCAAATCTGGCAAAATCGTCCGGCCTGTCATGTCTGGGCTGTGCAATAACAGCCACCTTGAAACCGTGAGCCTCAAGCCACCGACCTATTACGGCTGTGCCAAAGGACGGATGATCGATGTAAGCATCCCCGGTCACCAGAACAATGTCCACGTACTTCCAGCCAAGAGCTGCTATTTCTTCCCTGGTGCATGGTAAAAATGTGTGTGACACCAATTAATCTCTTCCTGAATTGGATAAAATCAGTAACTATATACCCTATCCTTTACAATATGGTTAGGTTACTGAACAGTTTCCTGCTTTTATTTAAAAATTATTTCAGGACACCCGGAAAAATAAGATGATAGAAACCGGTATTGAAATATTTTGCCGAAAAAGGCCTTCCTGGGCCAAACAGAGAAGGATGGGCCTCCTGTGCAACCAGGCCTCGGTAAATTCCAGACTGATCCATTCCCGGTTCCTGGTAGACGAAGCGTTTCCCGGTCAGCTCCGGGCCGTCTTCAGTCCGCAGCACGGCATGTTTGGAGAAAAGCAGGACAACATGGAAGAGTCCGGCCACGAGCTGGACCTGCATCTGGGTATTCCTGTTTTCAGTCTCTATGAAAGAAAGAGGGCGCCGTCCAGGGATCAGCTTGATCTCATTGACCTGTTTGTCATTGACCTGCAGGACGTGGGCACCAGGGTCTACACCTATATATGGACCATGCTTCTGGCCATGAAGGCGTGCATGGAAAACGGCGTGGCAGTGGCGGTACTGGACAGGCCAAACCCACTGGGCGGAAAAGAAGTTGAAGGCAATATCCTGGAAGAACAGCTGCACTCCTTTGTGGGAATGGCCCCGTTACCCATGCGTCATGGCCTGACCATGGGAGAGCTTGCCAATATGTTCAAATCTCTCCTTTGTCCGAATCTTGAACTCCACGTAGTCCGCATGAAGGGGTGGAAAAGAAACATGCTGTTTCCTGAGACCGGGCTTCCATGGGTCCTGCCCTCCCCCAATATGCCCGCGTTTGAAACTGCCCTTGTATATCCAGGCCAGGTAATACTCGAAGGCACCAACCTGTCTGAGGGCAGGGGGACCACCCGGCCCTTCGAGATCTTCGGAGCACCCTACATGGATACCAGGAAAATCTGCCAAGAACTGGGCAGATTCAGGGGCTGCATACTCAGGGAGCAGTTTTTCGAACCCACCTTCAACAAGTGGCATCACAAAAGGTGCAGGGGGTTCCAGGTACATGTTTCTGACACCAATGCCTTCAGGCCGTACCGCTTTACTCTCGCCTTGCTTTCATGCGTGGCAAGAATCCATCCCGAAGACTTTTCCTGGACGCCGCCGCCATATGAATACGAATTTGAGAAGATGCCGGCTGACCTCATAATCGGCAGCAAAATGATCCGAAAGGCCGTGGAACAGGGTGCAGACATAAAACAATTGGACAGGATTTTAGAGCAACAGGAAATGACCTTCAGGGCAGAAAGGCAGAAATGGATGCTCTACTCTGAGGGTCAATCATTAAGCTAGGCGTATTCCCTTTTTGCAGTCACCTCTTTTTTTATCCTGTCAAGGACTCGGGCCATGGCAGAAAGGGTGTTTTCCCTGATATCCCCAGCTATCCCCAGAAGCATGATGTCGTCACCAGTGGAAAGGCGGCCCTCTGCGATCTCAACCTCTACAGCAATAACCCCGGGCAAACCCTTTGCCTCGTTCATTACATCATCAAGGCGGTCCCGGTCGGCTGTTACTTCTATGGACGATACCGGCTCACCAGCCCTGGAAGTATTTCTTACGATACCGTTGTGAATAAGGATCATCCCTGCCTTTCCACCGGCCTTTTCTTTCAGTCGCTGCCTCATCTTTTCCATATTCATATCTATGAACCTCTCGGGAAAATACACTATCAAACACGAAAATTTGACCATATACAACACAAAAAACCAACTTGAATTAGCTGGCATAAAGCGTGGCTTCAATGCTGTCAAAAGATAAGACGAGGTTCCTATCCTTCTGAATTTTCTTGTGATTTCAATTTTATCATGATAAAATTTGTCATCAGGCGAGTTCAGGATATCTGCAAGGGTTCAACATTCAAGCTATTTCTTGTTTAAAACGAAAAGTTACTTATAAGGAGGGTACCATGTCGGGAACATTAAAAAAATCGCTGGGATTCGGCTGTGTTTCTATTTTATTTCTTGTTCTTCTTGCTTCGCCAAAATCTTTAAATGCAGCGTCCATCTATATGACGGTGATGGACTGTGCAGGGAACTTGACATCCGGTGATACAGTCCAAGCAGCATTGGGAGATGGATTCTGCGATGACGGCACCTGGGGAATAGACCTAAACTGTTCAACATTTAATTATGATAACGGGGATTGTTCAAGCACTGGTTTAGGAGGCGGATATTCAACAGACTGCGTTGGAAATGTCGCCTCTGCTGCCACAATCAACTCATGGCTGGGAGATGGGTACTGCGACGACGGCACATACGGCCTGGTATTAAACTGTGCCCAGTACAACTGGGATTACGGTGACTGCAACTATGGCGGGGGTACTGGAGGAAACTCATACACTACAGACTGCGTGGGAAACACCGTCCCGGTTGCACAGTTACAGTCATGGCTGGGGGATGGGTACTGTGACGACGGTACATATGGAATGGTACTTTACTGTGCCCAGTACAACTGGGACTACGGTGACTGCGGATATGGAGGAGGGACGTCCAATACAGCCGGCGCCTACACTGTAGACTGCGTGGGAAACACCGTCTCGGTTGCACAGTTACAGTCATGGCTGGGGGATGGGTACTGTGACGACGGTACATATGGAATGGTACTTTACTGTGCCCAGTACAACTGGGATTACGGTGACTGCAGTTACGGAGGAGGAAATGGAGGAAGCTATTACACAGTGGACTGTTCAGGGAATACAGTTCCTCTTTCCTATGTCCAGTCGTGGCTGGGAGATGGGTACTGCGATTACGGACAAGGCGGCATCAACCTGAACTGCACAGAATTCGGATACGATAACGGCGATTGTATTCTTTATTAGAACCTGCACGTTTCATCATAAAGGAGCTGATCTATCATGCTTAATACTACCTTACGTTCAATAGCGGTATCAATTATATCTTGCTTTATAGGTTTATCGTTTATTCTTTCTCATAATGCCTATGCTTTCGATGGCAAATCAGGCTGGTGGTATACCCCCGGAAAAGATGGCACAGGTGTGTCCGTTGAGATACAAGGCAATACGGTTTTTGTAGCTCTTTTTACCTATTATGATGATACCGGTCTGCCATTCTGGATGACAGGGTACGGCAACATTGAAAAAAACGTAGAAACCAGGCAAGGCAATACCGACGTATTCACAGGGACCTTGAACTACTGGTCGGGATGGCCCCTGGGAACGTCATATTATGAGCCGACCTCTTACAGGTTCGGATCCATTAAGATAACCTTCTTCTCAGACGATGAAGCTGAAATCACTTATACCATTGAAGGATTTACAAGCGCTTCCGGTGCCAAGAAAAAAACTGAAAAGGAGCCTGCAACCTTTACAGCCAAGCTGTCCAAGTTCATGAAGGATGTATCCCCCGGCGACCTGGATGCCAGGGATATAAACGGCTGGTGGTATGATCCCAGTTACAACGGAATGGGATTCTTCATGGAAACAAGAGGCGGCACAACGTTTATGACTTGGTATCATTACGGTTCCGACACCCTGCCTTCCTGGTGGACCTGTACTGCTGCACTTAATCCTTCCGACACATCCTTTTCTTGCGACTTGATGGAATGGCAAGGAGGATCCAGCATAGGTTCAGACAATTACCAAAAACCCTCGGCCGGATCAGTTGGTTCAGCGGTCTTTACACTTAATCAAGACGGAACTGCTGTGCTGGATTGGTCAGGCACACAGTTTCATCTGCAGAGGTTTGTCTTCGGAAATTAAAAACACAAACTACCGAATATGCTTATTATTTCAAGCTCCCTTCTGGGAGCTTTTTTATTTGCAGTAAAAAAGAGACCAGGGTTTCAAAAAATAAAACTTTTTGTTAAGAATGTTTCAGTATTGAACAATAATTCTGCCTATATTGAGAATATAATAACAACTTGAAACATAAATGATAATGTTGCATCTTACTGCCGGTATTACTGAATTGCATGAAGGCACAGAAAACGGCCCTGCAGCTAAGCAGCCGAACACCATTTCAAGCTTAAAGGAGGTTGTTCATGGAAGAAAAAAAATCCGGATCTCTATCATCTGAAAAACGGGAGGATCTGTGGGCCATTTTACTGGCCCTGGCAGTGCTTATTTTTTCCATTATGGCCCCGGATGTTGTCCACGACATCTTTAAAAAATATCTTTTCATTGTTTAAACCGGGAGGGAGGGACTGATAGATGTCATTTTTCAATTCCATGATAGCACCAGACTGGAAAAAATTTATTCCCGGCCTTTTATTATGTGCAGTCTTTGCCTTTGTAGTAATGAACATTCATCATCTTCTTGCCACCTACCACAAGGCAGATGCAGCCTCAATAAAAATACCAAAGATAGAGAAGAAGATAGCTGACCTTAAGAGTGCGAGAGGGGCACCTGGAGAAATTGCATCCCTTGAGCACCAGCTCCACAAGTATCAAAAGGCCCTGAAAAAGGTAAACGGCAAGGTCGGACAGCGCTGGAAATGGGCAACATTTCTTTACGAGACCTGTCAGTTCAAATATGTTGCCATGCTGCTGATAGGCGGCATCATAATCAGGAACACCATAGGCATCCCCAAGGTATTTCTGCCCGGTATCGGCATTGCCAGACCCCTTATCAAGCCCGGGATAATAATACTGGGCGTGCACTACGTATGGTCTGATGTGGTAAAGGTAGGTGGTACAGGGCTGATCCTTACCGCCTTTTTCATCTTCGGCACAGCCCTTACTGTAATGTATATCTGCAGAAAAAAGGGCGTGTCAGACGGCCTTGGCGGCATCATGGGGGCCGGGACCGGGGTCTGCGGAGTAAGTGCAATAATTGCCACTGCCCCTGTTGTCAGGGCCAGACCCCTTGAGATGGCCTATGCCATCGGGACTATACTCCTGTTCGGAACACTGATGCTCTTCGTTATGCCCTATCTTGGACAGTGGCTTCACGTATCTCAGCCCCAGTTTGGTGCCTGGGCTGCCATTGCGATACTGAACACCGCGCAGCTTATAGCTGCTGCTGAATGGTACGGAGACGAGGCCCGAAATACTGCTGTGCTGATAAATGCAGCACGGATAATGCTGATACCCTTTATTGTAATGTACACTGTCTGGTTTTACGGTCTGAAGGATGTCAACAAGGAATCAACCGGCGTTTGGAACACCATAAAAAACAAGTTCCCGGTATTCATTCTCGGTTTTTTTGCTCTGGTGCTCTTGAACAGCCTCCATATTTCCGCCCTTGGAGGTCCCAAGGCAGCGGGCACGCCTTTCTGGGCCATGAATGCAGTCTACAAATGGTTCTTTGCCCTTGGATTTGCCGGTATCGGCCTGTCCATCAGTATAGACGACATGAAAAAAAGCGGCGGACTTGCCTTTTTAATAGGCTCGGGCGCTGCAACAGCCAAGATGATCCTGGGCCTGATCGCCGTAATGATCATTGGCTCGGAGCTTCTGAAGGTCACTGGCGGACATTGACCGGGATGAAAACTCCACGAAAGGTGCGGGAGTGAATCGACACTCCTGCGCCTTTTCCTCCTTTTTTAAGATGTTCAGTCAGATCCTATTGGCCTCAGACGGCGAACCCCACACAGAGAAGGCCACTGATGTCTGCCTGGAATTGGCCCGGATGTTTGATGCATACGTAACCGTGATCCATGTAATGGACCCCTATCTGAAACAGTTTTACAACGAAATTTATGCACAAGGCAGAAAGGAATACCTGGAACACATAGATACCTGCCTTAGAACAGATGCAGACAGGCTGGAAAAGAGACTGAAGGATATCTTTGAACCAGCAGCTTCAAAATTCCTGTTCTTAAAATCCTATGGAGACCCGGAACAGGAGATACTCAAAGAGCTGAACGCCAAACCTTACGACCTTCTCATCACAGGCGGCAAGCTTCTCACCGGCATAAAAAAGATCACCTCATGGAACCTGCCCTCCAGGCTCGAAATGAAAAGTCCGGGGATTCCGGTTCTTGTTTGCAGAGCTTGAATTCCTGAGGTTCTATTCATCTACTTTTTCCCAAGGCACCGGTTACCGGCGGCATGAACAATGCATAATCTGAGATAATCTCTGCTCAGAGGATGAAATTTTTTTGGTTTTGCCTGCTTTTTCCTTCAAAATCGCCATGAGGAGATGGCCATGAGAAAAACTTTTTCCATACCCTTTGTCTTTTTTTTCGGTTTTATCTCTATATTATCCGCAGTTTCAGTTTCAGCTGCTGTCTTTGAGGTTGGTCCCGGCAAGACCCTGGAAAATATCAAGGATGTCCCCTGGGAGGATCTGTCTCCCGGAGACACCGTCCTCATATATTACAGGCCGCAGCCCTATAGGGAAAAATGGGTTATGGACAGGGCAGGTACACCGTCATCGCCCATAACCGTGAAGGGTATTCCGGGACCAGAGGGCCAGCTTCCGGTAATAGACGGCAACATGGCTGCAACCAGCATGAAATTGAATTTCTGGTCTGAGGAAAGAGGAATCATAAACATTGGCGGCTCCAACCTTTCCAGCCAGACACCTGCCTATATAGTTATCGAAGGACTTGATATAAGAAATGCACGGCCGCCTTACTGGTTCAGGGATGATCATGGCCAGGTAAAATATTATTCCAGAAACGCCGCATCAATTTACGTAATCCAGGGCGATCACATCACCATCAAAAACTGCCGGCTGCATGATTGTGCCAACGGCTTCTTTGCGTGTCATGCCTCGGGAAACATCCTGGTCGAAGGCTGCTACATCTTCGATAACGGCATGGAGGGAAGCTATTACCAGCATAATAACTACACAGAAGCAAAGGGGATAACATTCCAGTTCAACCACTTTGGTCCTCTCCGGGAAGGATGCGGAGGAAACAACCTCAAAGACCGTTCTGCAGGTACAATCATAAGATATAACTGGATCGAAGGCGGAAACAGACAGTTGGACCTGGTGGATTCAGACTACCAGGAATTGATAAGACTTCCTTCATACAGGAAGACCTACGTTTACGGCAATATCATTGTAGAAAAAAGCAATGAGGGAAACAGCCAGATTCTACACTATGGCGGAGACAGCGGCGACACGTCCCGTTACAGGAAGGGAACCCTCTATTTTTACAATAATACCGTGATATCCAAAAGAAACGGCAACACCACTCTTCTAAGGCTTTCAAGCCCGGACGAGTCATGCTGGGCTGCCAACAACATTATTTATGCTACAGATGCCGGAAACCGCCTTGCAATTTTGAACAGGGAAGGCACCATCAGCCTGAGGAACAACTGGATTAAGGCAGGCTGGGTAAATTCGCATGAAGGTTCAAGTTTCAGCGGCACTGTGCTGGACATGGGAGGCAATCTGGCAGGTTATTCCCCGGGTTTTGCCAACTTTTCCGGAGAAGACTTCCAGCTGGCATCCGATTCTGTCTGCAGAGACGCAGGCACTGCTCTTCCTGCTGATATTTCCGGAAGTTTTCCAGTGAATGAGGAATATGTCAAACACCTGCAGAGCCGAACCAGACCCGCTGACAACTGTCTGGACATAGGAGCCTTTGAATATCAAGCCACCGGGCCGGCAAATCATCCCCCGGTTATCCTGTCATTTGCGGCTGATAAAACCATAGCGGAAAATCCCCTGACACCAATAACCTTTAATGCCGATGTCTCTGACCCTGACGGAGACACCGTAACTCTTACGCTTGATTTTGGAGACGGACAAGGATCCGATGCAGTACCTGTAACCCATTCGTACAAAGTTAAGGGCAGTTATACCGCCATACTGACAGCTACAGATGAAAACGGTTCAAGCACAAAGAAATCACTGACCATTACAGTTGAAGACAATCCCCCGGCAGCTCCCGAAGGGGTCGAAGCCGAAGCTGGTACGTGACGGCATTATCTCCCTGAATCATTCATACAGTCGTGTGGCAAGAAGGCACAGGTCACGGGGTTTGGGATTCGTCCGCCAGGGCCTTCAGCCTTTCGGCATATCTGCTTCTCAGGGCATTCAGATAGGCAGGATCCACCGGTCCCTTCCAGGATTTCACCTTGTAAAAACGCTTGGGGATAGTGATGGAATCCGGGTCAAAGCCGCAGGCAAACCTGGTCTTCCACCGAAGGCTGCGGATCTTATGTGCTGTTTGCTCCACGTTCATGGATAGCTTCTCATACCCCAGCACATTGAGGCATTCGGAAAGTACCTCCGGCCTGTAGACGCCCCTTGCAAAAAGACATGCAACCATGGATGTCAGGAAGGCCCTGGGTACTTCGTCTTCCATAAGAAAATCAACCATCTTTTCCACGTCTTTTTCGGCATGTTTCTGTTCAAATGAATATGCCCCGCTGTCCAGGTGTGAATGCCTGAAGCCAAGGGACTGAGCTGCAAAAAAGAGCTCCCCGGTTGCATAGCCTGCCATCTCCTGGCCCAGGACACAGGCAAATTCACTGCCTCCGTACCTCTCGGCGGCCTTCAAGGTCCCCTGGCCCAGTAGCCTATAAAAATCATTGGCCGCTGTACCCAGATAAAATGCAGCCTTTTTGCAGGCATCGACGTTGCCAAAGCCCAAGGGAATGATCGTCTCCTCTGGCCCTATAAGCCCCCTTTCAAAGGCCTCGGTTGCCCAGGCAATGGCTACACCGCCGGAAATTACATCCAGCCCTACCCTTTCCATAACGTCCATGATATTGAGAACAGAAAAACAGTCCGATACCCCCAGCATGCTGCCTGCTGCAAATATAGGCTCATAGTCATAGGCAACCTGCTTATACATGTAGCGGTTGTCTTTCATAAACTTTTCCCTGACAAAACCCACGTGAATACATCCCACCGGGCATCCCGCACAGGCAATGTTTCTGAGAAGGGCGTCCTTTGCAAAACGCTCACCCGAAATACCTTCCGCCCCGGGATCAGAACTTGCTTGCAGATTCCTCCACGGGAGGGCCTGCAAGCTGTTCAGGGTCATGATGTTTGCAGGAGTCCCAAGGTCATGATATTTTTTCATCATTCCTGTATCAATGACCTGCTTAAAAACCCTCTTGTAAAGATCTGCGTACCCCCTTGAATCAGGCTGGTCCAGAACTGCATCCCCGTTTATGACCACGGCCTTGAGATTCTTGGCACCCATCACTGCCCCGCCGCCGAGCCTTCCGAAATGCCGATACGTGTCTGCATTTATCCCGGCCATGGCCAGCTGTTTTTCACCTGCCTGACCTATCCGGAGAATGCTCCTGTGACCGCTGGATGTCTTGAACATGTTCCTGAGAATCTTTCCCGAGCGGATAACGTCCAGGCCCCACAAGAAACCAGCAGGACGTATCTCAAGATTCCTGGAACCGACTGCCAGGCAGCAAGGCTCCCGGGACCGGCCGGTTATTACCAATGCATCAATACCTGCAAATGCCAGGGAAAGAGCAGAGCGTCCGCCTGCGTGGCTTTCTGTATATTGATCATGATAGGGGGACTTGAAGGCGCATACTGTCTTACTCATCAGAGGGAAATAGCCCGTCAAGGGACCTATGGCAAATATAAGGGGCTGTTCCGGATGGTTCCAGGGCCTGCTGAAATAACCGTAGCGGTTGAAAACAACGGCGGCAAGCCCGCTCCCGCCGGCAACCTCATTCCTTCCTTCAAGCCTGATGACCTCTGCCTTTCCCGCTGAGAGATCGACCTTCAATATCTTGAAATGATCTCTCATGATTTTGGCCCCTCCAATTTAGATGCGGATAAGTCCTTTCCTCCGCCAGCCTCTATCATCTCCAGGCAATCGTGCGGGCAAAATGCTGCGCAGCGGCCGCAATGGATACAGACATAGGGCATCCCTGACGAATCCAGAAAGACTGCATTGACCGGGCATGCATCTGCACAATTGCCGCAACGTATGCAGGCATCCCTTTTAACCTTGACACCTCCGCCCTTGCGCTGAATGAAGGCCCCTGTGGGGCAGGCTCTGGCACAGGGAGCCGGATCGCAGGCCAGGCAGTAGACTGCCTCAAAGCCTGTGGACAGCCCTCCGGAACTGTGAATCCTGATACCGGAAGTATCCCAGGAAGTACACTTGTGAACGAGACGGGCACAGGCCAGTGAACAGATATGGCAGCCTATGCAGCGCTCAATTCTTGATGCGGCAAGTACTTTCATTGCATTTATTCGTGTCCTGATTCCAATTTCACAAAATGCCCTTTATCCCCGGCTGCTGACTACTGGAACCCGTAGCTGGAGGGTTCAATTCAAATAAGAAGGCATATTAATCCAGGCTCCTTTGCTTGAAAAGCCAAAAGCCTCCTGCAAAAGGGCCACCCACAAATTTATATAAAAATGACCAAAACATGCTATTATAAAAATTATCAAACGATCCGTTGATCCGTTATCAATAAAAAGAAAGTAAAACGGGAACTTAAAGTGAACGACAATATCAACAGGGCTTATTCAGAGCTGAAACGGGCAAAACTTCTTGCCGCGCTTTCGGTTTCAGTCAACCTTTTTTTGGCAGTGATTAAGGGTTATTACGGCGTCATTTCAGGCAGCCGGGCCCTTTTGAGCGATGCGATTCACTCAGCAACAGACGTGGTAAGCTCCCTGGCGGCCCTGATCGGCATATGGGTTGCCGGCAAGAAACATCCTTCATTTCCCTACGGCCTTTACAAGGCGGAAACCCTGGCAACCCTTGTTAGTTCCACGGCCATACTCCTTGCCGGCTATGAAATCGCCAGACGCGCACTCCTTGGACCTGTAATTCAGCCGGATGTGGCTGTGGCACTGCCTGTCACCCTGTTCTGTCTTGCCGTATCCCTTGGTTTCGGGCTCATGCAGATAAGGGCAGGCCGGAAACTGGGATCACCTGCGCTGGTGGCCGACGGAAAAGATTATCTGGCAGACAGCCTGTCCACCGGCATTGTTATTCTCGGACTGGCCATAAATTATCTCGGCTTCAATGTTGACAGGTGGGCAGCAGCCCTGGTGGCACTCTTTGTATTCCGTGCAGGAGGATTGCTCTTGATAGAGGCAATCCGTGAACTGCTTGATGCCTCCATAGACAGGGAAACTGAGAGGGAAATTATCAAGCTGGTGGAATCAGATCCTGCCGTCGTCAGAGTTAAGAAGACCATGAGCAGGACTGCAGGGGGAAGATTTATAGTGGATATGGATGTTGTCCTCAAGACGAAATCAAGCACGGTCGCCGACAAGGTGGCTGACAGGATAGAAAATGAAATTATAGCCAATTTTCCCAGGGTCGTAATGGCCAGGATACGGCCTCATTTTGCAGAATCAGGAGATTTCGTGCGAATTACACCGGTTACAGGCCCTGAAGGCCAAGTAGCCGAGCACTTCGCCAGGGCCCCCTGGTTTCTTGTGGAAACCCTGAATCCTGAAACCTGGAAGGTAAAAGGACGGCGGATTATTGAAAATCCCTACAAGGATGTTGAAAGAAAAAGGGGGTTCCTGGTGGGAAAATGGCTTCTTTCCTTGAAACCTGACCAGGTGATCATTGCCAGAAAACATGGAGGCACTGCCGAAGCGCTGCTCAAGGAGGCTGGAGTACAAATTCTTGCCGCCGCTGAAGACAAAGGGCCTCTGGCTGCTGATGCCGATAAAGATCAATCGGTGAAGATTTCGAGTACCTCATAGGTCCTGGTACCCGAAGGCGACTGGAATTCTACTTCATCTCCTTCTTCCTTTCCAAGAAGGGCCCGTCCCAGGGGTGACATTATGGAAATCTTTCCATCCTTTATCTCGGATTCATCCGGGCCTACCAGCTGATAAACCACTTCTTCGCCTGTATCAACGTTTTCAAGACGCACCTTTACTCCGAAAACCACCCTGTCGCATGACTGGGTCTTGCAGTCTATGATCTCGGCAGCAGCCAGTTTGCTGTTGAGATACTGTATCCTGGCCTCAAGCTGCCCTTGCCTTTCCTTGGCAGCGTGATA
Source organism: Deltaproteobacteria bacterium (assembly GCA_027028245.1). Classification (GTDB taxonomy): domain Bacteria; phylum Desulfobacterota; class Dissulfuribacteria; order Dissulfuribacterales; family QOAL01; genus QOAL01. The sequence continues at coordinate 7,628 of JALVJO010000136.1, read as the reverse complement.
TTCCGCGTTCTCAGACAGATCTCCATGTGCCCTGGCTTCTTCGATTGCCTTTATCACCTGATAGCGCTCAACCCGCTCCAGATGTTCAAGTTCATTTTTTAACCGTTCATAGCCTTCGGGTGTAAAAGGTGTACGCTCCATCATTAATTCCTCAAGAATCTATTCAAATCATTAAAAAAGACCGCCATGCAAAAAAACAGGCAGTCTTTACATTAATTGATTTATCTTGAAAAAAGATAACAGAAAACCAGTCAATTTCAAGGCTGACTTGACGCTAATGTGCTGTATCTGAATTCAGCAGGCCGGATTATGCCCTGTCAGAGGCCTGCTGAAGACACATCCAGACCAGGCCGTACTGTCTCATTACACTTATCAAAGCGAGTATTCCCAGTTTGTCCCCCATTTTTGCCACTGGCAAGGAAGGTGTGTTTCTTGAAAGGTCTCACCACAAGGAAGCCAACTTCAGCCGCAGTCAGGCCGCCGAGATTGGCCATGTCTGCATTCGAGAAGAATTTGAAACTTGCACAGCGGCTTGGTGAACCTTGAAAGAAATGCACCTTCCTTGCCCTTCTTCGTCCAGGGACAAACTGGGAATGCTCCTCTTATAAACTAACGGGTACCCGGCTGAATAAAATGCAGCATCTTTTTCACCTGCATTCGGCAGTCTTGGTCTTTTTCCCCTTTCTCTTCCCCTTTCTAAACACTATCTTTACGGCCTCGTCCAGCCTGGAGACCAGGTGAAACTTGAGGCTCTCTCTCACCTGTTCAGGAAGCTCATCAAGATCATCTGCATTTCTCTTGGGAAGAATGACTTCCTTGATACGCGCCCTGTGAGCTGCCAGGACCTTTTCCTTTATTCCTCCAACAGGAAGAATTAAACCTCGAAGGGTAATTTCTCCGGTCATTGCCACATCAGGCCTGACCGGCCTGTCGGTAAACAGGGAGACAAGGGCTATCGCAATGGTAATACCGGCTGAAGGGCCGTCTTTTGGAACTGCCCCTGCAGGCACGTGAATGTGCACGTCTTCGCTCTTGAACACATCCTGGGATATATTGAACTCACATGCCTTGGAACGGATATAGCTCAGGGCTGTCTGAGCAGATTCCTTCATGACGTCACCGAGCTGCCCGGTAAGGGTGAGTTTACCGGAGCCTGGCATCCTGGTCGCCTCTATGAAGAGTATGTCCCCTCCCGAAGGTGTCCAGGCAAGACCAGTGGCTACCCCGGGGACAGAAGTTCTTTCTGCAACATCGGATACGAACTTGGGCTTTCCAAGATATTCCTCAAGATTTTTTACCTTGAGGACTATCTTTTCCTGGCGGCCGGCCGCAACCTGCCTGGCTACTCCCCGGCAGACAGCGCCTATCTGACGTTCCAGATTCCTTACCCCTGCCTCACGGGTATAGGCACTGATTATCTTTAAAAGGGCCCTCTTTTCAATGGAGAGATCCTTCTTTGTCAGCCCATGGGCTTCAAGCTGTCGAGGGATAAGATAGCGCCTGGCGATTTCCACCTTTTCTTCAATAGTGTATCCCGATAATTCAAGCACTTCCATCCTGTCCAGCAATGGTGCAGGTATGGTATCAAGCATATTTGCCGTGGCGATAAATATCACCCTGGAAAGGTCAAATTCCACACCCAGGTAGTGATCAGTAAACCTGGAATTCTGCTCCGGATCCAGGACTTCAAGGAGGGCAGAGGCAGGATCGCCCCTGAAATCTGCTCCAAGCTTGTCCACCTCGTCAAGCATCATCACAGGGTTGTTGACTCCAACCTTTCTGAGTCCCTGTATAATCCTGCCGGGCATGGCACCCACATAGGTGCGCCTGTGCCCCCGTATCTCTGCTTCATCCCTTACCCCGCCAAGGGCTATCCTGTGAAATTTCCTGCCCATGGCCCTGGCAATGCTTCTCCCAAGGGAGGTCTTACCGGTGCCTGGAGGACCTGCAAAGCACAATATCGTCCCCTTGGCATCTGGTTTCAATTTCCTCACTGCCAGGAATTCTATGATGCGCTTTTTTATCTTTTCCAGGTCATAGTGGTCCTCGTCCAAGATTTTCTGGGCCTCCTCCAGGTCCAGATGATCCTCTGTGGATTCATTCCAGGGAAGTTCCAGTATCCAGTCCAGATACGTCCTGGCCACTGTATATTCGGAAGAAGACGGGTGCATGCGGCTGAGACGCTCAAGTTCGCGCTCGGCCTCCTTTCTGGCCTCTTCAGGCAGCTCCTTCTCCTTGAGCTTCTGCCTGAGTTCTTCCACCTCATCAGATCCTTCTTCTCCCTCGCCCAATTCCTTCTTTATGGCCTTGAGCTGTTCACGGAGAAAATACTCTCTCTGGCTCTTGTCCACCTGATCCCTGACCTGGCTCTGGATCTTGTGGCCCAGTTCCAGAATTTCCAGCTGCTCCGAAAGGATCCTCAGGGCCTTGTTGAGACGCGCCATGACATCAAGCTCATCAAGAATTTCCTGCTTTTGAACTACCGGAATATTCAGGTGGCTTATAACTATGTCAGCCAAAACTCCCGGATCATCCACATTCATGACCACAGCCTTTAATTCCCCGGGCAGATTGGGAGACAGGTCGAGCACCTTGGTGAATGCCTGGCGGACATTGACCACCATGGCCTCCAGGGCCACGCTCTGGGTCACATTGTCCTGCACGGATTCCACCCTCGCCTTGATATAAGGGGAAGTGGCTGTTATTTCCTTTATCCTCACGCGCGTAACACCCTGAACAACCAGGCGCGCATGCCCCTCCTCGTTTTTGGCCATCCGCAGTATCAGGCCCATGGTACCCATCTTGTGCAGTTTCCTGGGAAGCTCTTCGTCGTTTTCCACGGGCCCGTCCACCGAGACCACTGCAATGGTCCTGTCTCCGGCAAGGGCGTCATCTATCATCTTGACAAGATGAGGAGGCTCCACGATCCACGGTACAACCATATGCGGGAACAAAACCACGTCCTTGCTGGGCAGTACCGGCAGTTCCCGTATGGTATTCGGCTGGTTCAAATGTTCAGCCCTTTCCTTTATTTCCATTTCATTTTTTATATCCATAACTACTCCTGTCATTCCCGAAATGAAGCGGCACACAAGCCAAAGGGCATCACTTCACCTGAATGCTCACCTTTCCGGGCCGTTCCTTTCGAAGCCGGACCAGAAGCAGGCCGTTTTCCAGCCTTGCTTCCACCTTATCCGGCATGATAGGAAAAGGGATCCTGACCACCCTCTCAAAAGGCCCATACTCCACTTCCATCTGGAAAAATCTTTTTCTGGCAATGGCTGCCGGCGGCTGTCTCTGGCCGGATACCCTTAGAAAACGGCCTTCCATTGCAAGCTCCAGATTTTCCACGTCTACGCCGGCAAGGTCGGCAACAATGTATAAGAATTGACCGTCTTCATATATGTCCATGGCCGGCATCCAGGCCGTACCGGACATAAGGGAAGGCCGGGGTATGGTGAAAGATTCATCCAATAATCGATGAAAATCCCGGCTGAGTTCCCTCAGGTCCTTGGAAATTGTCAATTTAATAACTGGCATCCTTATATCCTTTCATAAAAACAAGCCGGAAATGCACCTCCGCGGTGAAACCGGCGATGCTCCAGGCGCTAATAAGAACTCAGAAATACAGGGACAAACACTTTATGCCGCCTGCAACCATCTCTTTTTCAGAAAATAGGTATTGAAAACCTTCCTGACAAGAGCCCCGGACTCATATCTGCATGGGTCCTACATTTTCCTTGACGCAGGCATGCCAAATGAGTTAAACAAGCATGTTTACAAATCCTCCTTGCCCTGGTTCAGGAACACCAGGGCCAGAGAAAAGACCGAAAGGGGGCACTTTAATGAAATTGCGCCATTACGAAACCATGTTCCTTCTGCATCCCGAGCTGAGCAGTGACGATCGGGATGACGCAATTGAAAAATTCTCCAGCATCATAACCCATGACGGCGGTCAGGTAGTCCACACGGATAAATGGCCTCTTAAGAAACTGGCATATAAAGTCCAGAAACAAACCCACGGCTATTATGTAGTCATGGATTTCGGTGCAAAGTCATCTACTATCCAAGAACTGACGAGGAATTTCAGACTCGATGAACGGGTGATGAAATTCATCACCACAAAACTTGATGACGAATTCAATCCCGAAGAAGCAGCCAAGAAATATGCCGAGGCTGAAAAAGAAGGCGAATCAGAAGCTGAACCATCATCCGAGAGCAGCACCGAGGGAAAGGAGGAGGAATAAATGCAGCGCCCGCAACAAAGATACAGACGCCGTAGAATATATGTAAGAAGGAAAATCTGCCGTTTTTGTGCAGACAAATCCATAACACTGGATTTCAAGGATGCGGATCTTCTGAAACATTTTATCACGGAGCGAGGAAAGATCCTGCCCAGAAGAGTTACAGGAACCTGTGCAAAGCATCAGCGCAGGCTGACCAATGCAGTCAAAAAGGCTAGAATCATGGCACTTATACCCTTTACCTCAGGCCATGCCCTGAAGGACTGAGCTGGATTATGCACTCGCAGGATGTGTCCAGCATGCGGGAAGGACAACAGGCACTCCCAAAACATGGTATTGCCGAGCCTCTGCAGAAGAAACAAACCTAAAATTCCCAGTCCTGCAGTTTCCAGCGCCCCTGTAAAACAGGATTTGACACCGAATTCTTCTGGCAAAAGATCAAGCCCTATGAAACACATTCGGAATAAATTACTTATCCAGATGTCTGAAGTGCATAACTTGGAATTTGTCCATTGATGGAGTGAGCCAGGGACTGCAAAATGACCGGCTGAGGAAACGGGGCAGGATGCCCACGTTCGGGGGCATTATTGTGGCAGCAGCTGCACTCATGCTTCCCAGCCTGGTGCCGGGCCTTAGTTCAGGCCTGCAGTTTTTTGCCCCAGGCATAGCAGCCTGTTTTTTAGAGCAGTCTCAAGATATCCGGCAGAAACTTTTCGCTGCTTCTGGTGTTTTCATCCTGGGCAGTCTTATTCTGTTATTTCTAGGTATTCCGGAAGGGGTACTGGTTCTTGCCCAGAGTGTATGCATTGCCGTTATTCTTGTAGTGTACTCATGGGCCGGCAGGACATCCCCGGAAGCACTTGCAGCCTGTTCCCTATGTCTGGTTGTCCTTTCGGCAACCGTTATCCTGCTGGCTACCGGCGGCAAGCCCATGGCAGCCTATCATGCCATGGTTGAGGAATTGTCAAAAGAATTTGACAAGGGAGTTGAAATATACAAGCAGAATGCAGGAGATCAGGTGACGTCGCAGATCGACACCATCATGGGCCAGATCAAGGAAACCATGATCTCATTTTTCCCCGGCATCCTTGGAAGCCTCTTTATCTTTCTCAGCCTGGTCAATATTTATGTCTGTAACATGTGCTCAAAAATCCGATACAACAGGGAACTGATCGGCCCGGAATTTGACCAGTGGAGGATGCCGCCCTGGCTGATATGGGCCTTTATTGTCTCGGGGTTTATGGCCATTTATCCAGGGGAGCAGATATCTGCAGCGGGCAAGAATATTGTTACGGCAGTAAGTATTTTTTACCTGATTCAGGGATTTGCAGTGATGAAATTTTTTTTCAATACCATGAAGACCCCGGCATTTGTCAGGTGGCTGGTTTATCTGTTGATCGGCATCCAGTGGTATGGTCTACTTATGGTAGTATTTACCGGTCTGATGGATAACTGGTTTGATTTCCGAAACCGGCTTGAAAAAAACAGAAAAAATAAGGATTCTGAATAACCGGCAAGCAAACTTGCTTGTTTTTCGCGTGATTTTATCCGGCGTATTAAATAGTTAAATTTCCTTGGAGGGCATAAAAAATGGAAGTTATTCTAAATGAGAGTATAGAAAGCCTTGGAAAAGCCGGCGATATTGTGAGCGTCGCCAACGGCTATGCCAGAAACTACCTTTTACCCAAGGGTCTTGCCATAACTGCCGACAAGAAAAACCTGACCAAGATCGAGAAGCAGAGGGAGGCGATATTAAAAAGGGCAGCCAAGATGCAGGAAGAATACGAAGCCCTTGCATCACAGCTGGCAGCCCTTGACATAGAGATACCTGTCAAGGTAGGCGAGGAGGACAAGCTCTACGGCTCCGTAACCAATCTTGACATCGCAAAGGCCGTGGAAGAAAAAGGGTTTCAGATTGACAGAAAGAAAATCCTGCTGGGAGAACCTATAAAGGCCCTGGGAGAATATGAAGTACCTGTCAAGCTCAGCCCTGACGTAACGGCCACATTAAAGATAAAGGTAGTTTCCGCTGATTAACCGTGGCAGTCAGGCAGTTCAAGGTCAAAAACATCCACAGGGATGACTTCAGGATCCCGCCTCAGAATATAGATGCGGAGCAATGTGTCCTGGGAAGCATCCTGATCGAAGATGGTGCTTTGCTGAAGGTCATAGAGATCCTTAACCCGGATGACTTTTACAAGGAAAGCCACGGCATCATTTATTCCACCATGGTGGACCTCTTTGAAAAAAACGAGCCGCAGGACCTGATCACGGTTCACAATGAACTGGCCAAAAACGGCAAGCTTGAGGCGGCTGGCGGGGCCCTTTACCTTGCAGAACTTACTGAAACCGTCCCTGTTGCATCCAATATCGACTACTATGCCAGGATAGTACGGGACAAGGCCGTCCTCAGGCGTCTCATCCAGAAAAGTTCTGATATCGCGACCATGTGCTACGAAGAAGCAGGCGATATAGACGACATCCTGGAAAGTGCCGAAAGTGCCATCTTTGAACTGTCGCAGTCCAAGATAAAACAAGCCTTCAACCCCCTGAAGGACGTGCTGAAGACAAGTATCAGAAGGGTTGAAGAGCTCTATGAAAAAAAGGAACTCATAACCGGAATCCCATCCGGTTTTGGCGATCTGGACAAGCTGACAGCAGGTTTTCAGCCTTCGGATCTTATCATAATTGCAGGACGTCCCTCCATGGGGAAAACTGCCTTTGCCCTTAATATTGCGCAGTATGCTGCAGTGGAACGCGCTGTTCCATCTGCCATCTTCTCCCTGGAGATGTCCAAGGAGCAGCTTGCCCTGAGGATGCTGTGCTCAGAGGCCATGGTCGACGCCCACAAGGTCAGAACAGGATTTCTGGGAAAAGAGGACTGGCCCCGGCTTATCAATGCAGCAGGCAGCCTTTCCCAGGCGCCGATCTTTATTGATGATACCCCTGCCCTCAGCGTACTGGAAATGCGGGCCAAGGCCAGACGGCTTAAAAGCGATCAGGATATCGGCCTTATAATCGTCGACTACCTTCAGCTTATGCAGGGCAGAGCCGGCACTGAACGCAGAGAGCAGGAGATATCGGAAATTTCAAGATCCTTAAAGGCAATGGCAAAGGAACTGGATGTCCCTGTACTGGCCCTCTCCCAGCTCAACAGGAAGGTAGAGGACCGACCCAACAAGAGACCCCAGATGTCGGATCTCAGGGAATCAGGAGCAATTGAACAGGATGCAGACGTCATCATGTTTATCTACCGTGACGAGGTATATAACCGTTCTGAAGAAAATCCCAAGCGTGGCAAGGCCGAAATCATAATTGCAAAACAGAGAAACGGCCCGACCGGCACTGTTCTCTTGGCCTTCGTGGGCAAATACTCATCCTTTG